>DASSPX010000100.1:0-2696 GCA_035699445.1 Candidatus Limnocylindrales bacterium
CGACCCGGGCGAGCCCTGGGTGTTCGCGACGTACGCCGGCGGCGGGCTGGGCGAGCTGACCGAGCTCGTGCACGAGATCGGCCACGCGATCCACATCGCCGCGATCCACACCCGCCCGGCGTTCGCGGACTGGCCCGATTCGGATGCCCTCACGGAGGCGCTGGCGGAGCTCCTCGCGCTCGACACCGCCGAGCCCGAATGGCAGCGGCGCTGGCTCGGCCCCGGAGCGCCGGACGTCCCGATCGCCGCGGCCATGCGCGAGCGGTATGCCGCGGTCGCGCTCGACGCGGCCTGGGCGCTGTTCGAGATCGAGCTGCACCGCGACCCCGATCGACGCCCGTCGGACGTCTGGACGGAGATCACGTCGGACTGGCTCGGAAGCGCGCGGCACCCGGAGTGGTCGTGGTGGGCGATGCGCGGGCAGCTCGTCCAGGAGCCCGGCTACATGGCGAACTATGCGATCGGTGCCGTGATCGCGGCCGACCTCCGGGCCGCCCTGCGGCGCGACCGTGGTGACTGGGTGGGCGGCGATCCCGGCTGGTATCGCGACGTCTCCGAGCGGCTGTACCGGTTCGGACGCGAGCGGTCGTCGGGCGAGGTCGTCAGGGGCGTGCTGGGCCGGGCGCCGGCGGTCGACGCCCTCGTCGCCGAGATCGAGCGAGGGCGCGAGTGACGCCCGCACCGCTGACGGTGCGCGACCGGTGGCGCCCGAGCATCGTCCTGCCCCGGCTTCCCGGCCTCGTCGCCGGGCTCGTCCTGTTCGGCGTGGGGATCGCGGTCATGGCCGAGAGCAGCCTCGGCCTCGGGCCCTGGGAGGCGCTGCACCAGGGGCTCGCACGCCTGAGCGGCCTCGAGATGGGCACGGTCAGCATCGTCCTCGGCATCCCGATCCTGCTCGCGTGGTGGCCGCTGGGGGAGCGACCCGGTGCGGGCACGGTCCTCAATGTCGCGCTCATCGGCACGTCCACGAACGCGGCGCTCGCGGTCCTTCCGACCGCCGAGGCCGTGCCCGCCCAGCTCGCCGCCCTCGCGGCGGGCCTCGGGTTGATCGCGTTCGGCTCGGCGCTTTACCTCGCCGCGGACCTGGGCCCCGGACCACGCGACGGGCTGATGACCGGGCTGCACCACCGCTTCGGCTGGTCGATCCGACGAGCCCGGACCGCGGTCGAGCTGAGCGTCCTCGGCCTCGGGTTCCTCGCCGGCGGCACGATCGGGCTGGGCACCGTCGCGTTCGCGCTCGGGATCGGGCCGCTCATCCAGGCGGCGCTGGGCGTCGCGGACCGGGAGGGCCGAGTCACGCGTCGCCGACGGGTCGGACTGGAGCGGGGCGAGGAGGTCGGCGAGTAGGCCGGTGACCCGCCCTCAGCGGATCCAGTCGGGCGGCCGCCGCCGCGCGCGCCAGACGAGCGCGTAGGACACGACCACGATGAGCAGGAGCACGACGAGCGCGATCACCGGCAGGAGCGGCTCGAGGTCCACCCCGCCGACCTCGACGAGCGGCTTGTGGATCACGGCGCCGGGCGGCCGGAGCGCGGCCAGCTCCGGGCCCCAGGCCGTCGTCGCGGAGCACGCGTCGTCCGAAAACAGGCCGGACGCCAGCTGACGGACGAAGAACAGGTACGTGAGCGGGCCGAAGACGCGATCGACGGATGTCGCCGTGCCGGGCTCGCCGCCGCCGCGCACCTCGACGACGGCGGGCAGCGGACCCCCCCGCCACTCCTCGTCCACGCGCACCTGCGCCCAGCGCCCCTCGTTCGCCGTCGCCGTCACGGTGCCCACGAACACGACCTGGGTGGTGGCGAGCGCGGCCTCGGGCGAGGTCGGGATGCATCGTGCCTGGGCGCCGACGGGACCGACGCCGACGAGCAGCCAGGCGCCCATGCCGACGAGGAGCGCCGCCACCCCGGTGGCGAGGACCGCCGCCGCGCGCACGGACGGCGTCAGGCGAGCGGGATGAGCAGGCCGTCGACCGCGACGGCCAGGAACAGCAGCGTCAGGTAGCTGATCGAGTAGCGGTACAGGCGGATCGCCTGCGCCAGCGACCGCTCGGGCGACGCGGCCTCCCGCCACAGGACGAGCGCCCGCCACAGGAAGATCGCCCCGAGCACGACGGCCGCGACGAGGTACAGCCAGCCCATCCGTGCCACCGCGAAGAACACGAAGCTGATCGCCACGAGCAGCATCGAGTAGAGCGCGATCTGGCGCGCGGTCTCCGGCACGCCCCGGACCACCGGGAGCATCGGCACACCGGCCGCCGCGTAGTCGCGCCGGATCCGGAGCGACAGTGCCCAGAAGTGCGGCGGCGTCCAGTAGAAGACGAGCGCGAACAGCAGGAGCGCCGGGATCCCGACGCCGCCCGTCACGGCCGCCCAGCCGATGACGGGTGGGAGCGCGCCCGCCGCGCCGCCGATGACGATGTTCTGGGGCGTCGTGCGCTTGAGCATCAGCGTGTACACGACGACGTAGAAGCCGATCGCGAGCAGCGTGAGGAACGCCGCCACGAGGTTGACGAGCCATGCCATGAGGGCGATCGAGATGACGCCCAGGACGATCCCGAACACGATCGCGCGCTCCGGGTCCACCTCGTGCGCGGGCAGCGGGCGCCGGCGCGTCCGGGCCATCAGCTCGTCGATGTCGCGATCGAGATAGCAGTTGATCGCGTTCGCGGAGCCCGCCGCGAGCGCGCCGCCCACGAG
>DASSPX010000101.1:0-10049 GCA_035699445.1 Candidatus Limnocylindrales bacterium
GCTCATCGGCCGTCGGCCCACGCCAGCCCGGCAACGCGCAGGATCCCCATGCCGTTCGGTGTCGCGCCGTGCAGATCGCTCCGGGACAGGCGCCAGTCCACCCCGTAGCTCACCGGCACGATCGGCGCCTCGTCGCGCACGAGCTCGAGCGCCTCCCGGTACCCGCTCGCCGCCTCCCCCGCCGAGCGCGCGCTCGTCGCGCGGGCGATCGCGTCGTCGAAGTCGGTGTTGCGCCACCGGCCGTAGTTCGCGGTCGATCCGGAGCGGAGCAGCACGCCCAGGAAGTCGTTCGGGCTCGGATAGTCCGCGACCCACGTGAGCGCCCACAGGTGCGGTGGGTCCGTCTCGAGCCGGACCGTGTACGCGTCGAAGTCCATGAACTCGAAGGCGACGTCGACGCCAAGCTCGCGCCCAAGGTCCGCGACGATCCCATCGTCGTAGCCGCCGCCGGACGTCAGCAGCGTGACTGTGGGGAACCCGGCGCCGTCGGGAAAGCCGGCCTCCGCGAGCAGTCGGCGCGCCTCGTCCGGATCGTGCGGCGGCAGGAAGTCGCCCTCGGGCCGTCCGGGGATCCCCGCCGGCACGATCCCCGTCGCCGGCGTGGACTGACCGGGATCGTCCAGCGCGGCGAGCCGGCGCCAGTCGACCGCGAGCGCGAACGCCCGCCGGACACGCGCGTCGTCGAACGGCGGCTCGCCCGCGTCAAAGCCGTAGTACGAGACCGAGAGCGCCGGAGACGAGCGCAGCTCCGGGCCGAGCGTCGCGTCGTAGGCGATCCAGCGGGCGTCGAAATCCGAGATCGAGGTGACGTCCAGCAGCCCGTCCTCGTACGCCTCGACCGGGCTGCCGCCGCCAATGTCCGTCACGAGATGGACCGTCGGGATCGGTGGCGCACCGGCCCAGTAGTGCTCGTTGCCGCGCAGCACGAGGCTCTCGGGGGTCACGTCCTCGAGCGCGTAGGCACCCGACCCGACGAAGGCCGACGGATCCAGGGGAATCGCGGTGGTGCCCGTGGGCACGACCGCGAGCGGCGGCGCGGACACGATCGCGGGGAAGTCCGAGGCGGCGCGGACGAGGTCGACGACGACCCGCCGGTCGCCATCGGCCCGCACGCCGAGCGCATCGACGTCCGTCGAGGTGCCCTCGATCAGCGCCTGCGCGCCGACGACGTCGGCGAGCAGCGTCGCGAGCGGCGACGGCGTGGCGGGGTCGACGAGGCGGCGCCAGCTCGCCACGACGTCCTGCGCCGTGAGCGGCGAGCCGTCGGAGAACGCGAGCCCGTCGCGGAGCACGAATGTCACGCGTCGCCCGGCCTCCTCCACCGACCACGACTCCGCGAGCGCCGGGCGCAGGTTCAATCCGGGGTCGAACGTCGTGAGGGTCTCGAACAGCTGCGCGATGATCGCCGCGCTGCCCGCATCACCGTGCCCGGCCGGATCGATCGACGCGGGCTCGCCGGCGAGGATGCGGACCTCGTCACGGCCGGAGAGCTGGCCGCCGGCAGCCGTCGAGCGCTCCGCGGCGGTGGGACCAGCCTGGCCGGAGGCCGGCGCCGGCGGCAGCAGCTGCATCGCGCCGAACGCGAGCGCAACGAGCACCGCCAACCCGCCCAGGACCGCCCGCCTCGTCCGCGAGGCGGGGGTGACCGCGAGGTCGTCGTCGGCCGTGCGCCCCTCGGTCAGGTCCGGACCCACCAGGCCGTCGTGGGCTGGCCGTGGGCGCGGCGATCGGGGTCGAGCAGGCGCTCGATGGGCGTGGGTCGGGGCGCCCGCGCGGACCACACGTAGTCGGTCCGGGAGAAGCCGACAAGCAGTGTGACGATCACGACCCAGCGACGCACGGCGCGAGTATACGGACGGGTCGGGCGGACCCCGACCGGCCCGGCGAGGCCGGATCGGCGGGCAGCAAGAGAGGCCTCGCCGTGCCACACCGCCGGGGGAACGATGTCGTGCGCGAGGCCTCTGGTTCGGGGAACGACGGCGCGCGCGATTCGTTAGGGCCAGGCATCGTTCGCACCCGATGTCGGCCTGCCGACATCCCGCCGGGGCTCGCCGACGAAGGATGGGTAGGATGGATCTCCCGTGACCCTGCGCCTGCGCAACACGCTGAGCCGGCAGGTGGAGCCGGTCGTCCCGCTCGAGCCCGGGCGGGTGCGGATGTACACGTGCGGTCCCACGGTCTACCGCTTCGCCCACGTCGGGAACCTGCGCAGCTACCTCCTCGCGGACTTCATCCGGCGGACCCTGCTGTACCACGGGCTCGACGTGCTGCACGTGAAGAACGTCACCGACGTCGGGCACCTGCGCGACGAGCGGTTCGACCGCGGCGAGGACCGGATGCTCGTCGCGGCAGGTCTCGAGCGTCGCTCCACGCGCGAGATCGCCGACGCATACGAGGCGGCCTTCCACGCCGACGAGGCGGCGGTGAACATCCTGCCCGCCCATGTCTTCCCGCGCGCCACCGAGCACATCCCCGAGATGCTCGCGCTGGCGGAGGACCTCGTCGCCGCGGGCCACGCGTACGTGTCGCCAGCGCGCAACGTCTACTACGCCGTGGCGTCGTTTCCGGGCTACGGCGCGCTGTCCGGGAACTCGCTCGACACGCTTCGCGCCGGCCACCGGGGCGACGTCGAGCCGGACAAGCGCGACCCCGCGGACTTCGCGCTCTGGAAGGCGGCGGGCGAAGGGCGTGAGCTGAAGTGGCCGAGTCCGTGGGGCGAGGGCTATCCCGGCTGGCACCTCGAGTGTTCGGCGATGGCGCGGCGGTACCTCGGCGACCGGTTCGACATCCACACCGGCGGCATCGACAACGTCTTCCCCCACCACGACGACGAGATCGCCCAGGCGGCGCCGGTCGTGGGCGGCGTGCCGGCACGTCTCTGGGTGCACGGCGAGCACCTCCTCGCGGACGGCCACAAGATGGCGAAGTCCGCCGGGAACTTCGAGCGGGTGACGGAGCTCGGCGCGCACGGCCTGGACCCGCTCGCATTCCGCTACCTCGCGCTTACCGTCCGGTACGGGCACAAGCTCAACTACTCGCGCGCCTCGCTCGACGGCGCCGCGGCGGCCCTGGCGTCGTTCCGTGGCCGGCTGCGTACGCTGGGCCAGCCGCCGTCCGAGGGCCCCTGGGCGGCCCCGCCGCCGATCGTCGCCGGGTTCGCCGGCGAGCGCCCGCATGGCCAGGCGGCCGCCACGGTGGGCCACCAGTCGGACGCAGCCGGGCCAACCGTGACGCTGTCGGACCGGGCCCACGCCCCGGCGGCGCCCTTGTCCGAGGCCGGTCGTGCGCTCCGCGCTCGGTTCGTGGCCGCGCTTGATGACGATCTCGACCTGCCCACCGCGCTCGCCGTCGTGCGCGAGACGCTGCGGGCCGACCTGCCGCCCGACGAGCGGCGCTGGCTCGTGCTCGACGCGGACGCCGTGCTCGGCCTCGACCTCCACCGGGCCTGGGATGAGCCGGCCGAGGAGCCCGCCACGCACGAGCGGATCCGCGAGCTCGTCGCCGAGCGCGATGTCGCCCGCGCGGCGCGGGACTTCGAACGGGCGGACGACCTGCGCCGGGAGCTGGTCAGGCTCGGCGTGGAGATCCGGGACCGCTGACGAGCAGGTCGCCCCGGGTCGCGAACCGCTTCAGCACCCGGTAGAAGTTCTTCTTCGACAGCCGGTCGCGCTCGGCCTCCGGCGTCACGGCCCACGCGCGATGCTCGTGGCGGCGGACCGGCAGGCCGGGCACGCGCACCGCCCGGCGCGGCCGCTCGCCCTCGCCTTCGTCACGGAGCACGAGGCTCCACCAGATGTCGAGGTTCCGGTAGAAGGTGAAGTGCTCGTCGAACGGACCGCGCTCCACGTAGTCGGCGCGCCGGAACGCGAGCGCGTAGCCCTCGATCGCGTCCACGTCAACGACGCCCTCGGGGGCCTCCTCGAACCGGCGCAGATCCGACGACACGATCCCGAACGGCCCGGCCACCGCGACGGTGGGATCGTCCAGCGTGCGCACGAGCGGGGTGATCACGTCACCCGTGGCCTCGACCGACGGATCGACCAGGACGACGACGGGGGCGCTCGCGCGACGCACGCCAACGTTGAGCGCCGCCGCGTGTCCCAGCCGGGCGCTGGTCCGGACGAGCTCGGTGACGACCCCGGGCGCTCCCGGGTCGCGGCGATCGAGCGTCTCGAGGGCGGAGAGCGCGTCGATCGGCCCGTCCCCGTCGGTCGGGTCGTTTGCAACGACGATCACCTGCGTGCCGTCCGGGACCTGACCGGCGAGTGCACCGACCGCGCGGACCACGTCCTCGATCCAGTCGGTCGCCACGAGCACGACGCTCGCCACGCCCACCGGGGTGTCGTCCAGGCGGGACGGGACGGCCGCGCTCGAGCCGTAGCGCGCGACTCCGCCCTCCTCGACCGTGGGCGGGTGGGAGGGCTCGAGGCGAAACTCCGTGCCTCGATCGACGACCTTCCAGCCGGCCGCCTCGATCTCGGCGCGGAGCCGGTCGGCGGTCGCCCAGTCACGCTCCCGGCGAGCCCGGGCGCGATCGCGGGCAGCGCGAAGGATCGGGGGCGGGACCTCCGGCCGGGTCATTGGTTGCCCATGTCTCCCCGCTCCCCGCGATGATGCTCCCGAAGCATCGGATCGTCCGGCTGCATGCACGGAATGGCGGGCATGGCGTCGCCCGGCGTGGCGATCCGTGCGCGCACGGAACGCGGTCGAGTCTGGACCAGCATGCGGCGGCGAAGACGGACGTCCGGCAGGCTCACCCGCCGAGCGTAGCCCGATCCCCGCGCGCGGCGTCGAACTGCCACACGTCGACGTCGGTCACCGCCTCGTACCCGATCTGCTGGTAGATCCGGTTCGAGACCGGGTTCGCGAGGTCGGTGAACAGGAAGCAGAAGCGGCGGCCGCGGTCCAGCTGGTCCTGGCTGGCGGCGGCGGTCAGCGCCCGCGCATAGCCGCGGCCGCGCTGCTCCGGCGGCGTGTACACGGGCCCGATGCGGATCCCGTTCGGCGTCGGGGCGCTCGCGGTGGCGAGGCTCACCGGTTTCCCGTCGACCTCCCACAGGTAGACGAACCGACGCCCGCCCACCCAGGCCGTGACGACCTCATGGACGTCGCGCATCGGCGGATCGTGGGGCACCGCCTCCGCCTGGAACGCCACCAGCCAGGCGGCGATCCGGTCGACGTCGGCGAGCTCGGCGGAGCGCCACCGCCCCGGCGGGAGCGGCGGCGGGATCACCCGCTCGAGGCGGAACACCCGCTCGGCCATGGTTCGGCTCGCCGCACGGCCCGTCGCGGCCCCGAAGGCCCGCGCAAACCGGGCGGCCGGCGCCGGGGGACCGGCGACCCCGGGCAGCGGCGTGCCGTGCCCCGCCGCGGCAGGCACGAACAGCTCGACAGCCTCCGGATGGGCGGTCTCGGATAGCAGGATCCGCCACGGATCCGTCCGGCTTGCGACCGTGATGACCTCGTCCCCGTCCATGGCGGCGAGGAACAGCTTCGGACCGGGATAGACGTCAGGGTAGTCGCGGACCGTGCCCGCGATCCCGAGCAGGAGGTTGTGCTCGGCCTCGCGCGCGATGAGGAACGGGCCCACCGCGTCGAGGTAGGCGGCGACGTCGGGATACGACACGACCCGGAGCGCGGATCCGGCCACCCCCGGACTCTACCGAGCCATCCATCGAGACCGCACGCGCATCTGGGCGAGGGCGCGCCTGGACTCACTGCCGGTGTCCATCGAGACGCTCGATGACGCCGTGCCGCAACCATCCCGACGGGTCCCTGCTGCCCATCCGCGCCCGCCACGTCCCTGGAGGTCAACGCGCACATGAGCACACCCGCGCGCCGTCCGCTCGTCCTGGCCAGCCTCGTTGCACTCCTCATCAGCGCCGTCGCTGTGCCGCCGGCGGCGCTCGCGAAGCCACCGGCGGGCGTGCGTGTCGCCGGTCTCGAGCTCGAACCGCTGACCGTGCCGGAGCTGCAGGACCTGATGGACCGCCATCGCCTGTCCTCGGTCCAGCTGGTCCAGCTCTACCTGCGACGGATCGACGCGCTGAACCCCACCCTCAAGGCCGTGATCACCGTGAGCCCGACCGCACTTGCCGATGGCCGAGCCGCTGACCGGGCCCGGCGAGCCGGAACGAACCTGCCCTTGCTGGGCATCCCGGTCCTCATCAAGGACAACGTCAACACCACGGGCATGCCGACGACCGCCGGTTCGTGGGCCCTGGCGGGCAGCACGCCGGACGATGCCTTCATCGTCGAGCGGCTGCGAGCCGCAGGTGCCGTGATCCTCGGCAAGGCGAATCTCTCGGAATGGGCCAACTTCCGGTCGATCCCCTCATCGAGTGGCTGGAGCGGCATCGGGGGTCAGGGCACGATGCCGTACGAGATCGGTCGCAACCCGTGCGGGTCGAGCTCCGGCTCGGCGGTCGCCGTGGCCGCGCATCTTGCGACCCTCGCCGTTGGCACCGAGACCGACGGTTCCATCGTCTGCCCGGCCGGCACGAACGCCGTGGTCGGGATCAAGCCGACGGTCGGCCTGCTCAGCCGCGAGGGGATCATCCCGATCACCGCCGACCAGGACACGGCGGGCCCGATGGCCCGCTCGGTGACCGATGCCGCCGTGATGCTGGGAGCCATGAAGGGAGTCGACGCCCAGGACCCGGCCACCGTCGGCCAGCCGGCGGTGACCGACTACACGGCGTTCCTGGACGCGACCGCCCTCGACGGCGCAAGGATCGGCATCTGGCGCGAAGG
Source organism: Candidatus Limnocylindrales bacterium (assembly GCA_035699445.1). GTDB lineage: Bacteria > Chloroflexota > Limnocylindria > Limnocylindrales > CSP1-4 > DASSPX01. Next base: position 6,754 of record DASSPX010000101.1, read on the forward strand.
CACCTACGACCCGACGACGAGTCCCGAGATCCACTCGATCATGAATGCCACCGCGGCCGTCCTCGAAGCGCAGGGTGCCGTGGTCGTGGATCCGCTCGTCGTCCCGATCGGCGATGCCTATGAGCCCGAGTTCACCGCGTTGCTGTGCGAGTTCAGGACGGACATCGCCGCCTACCTCGGCACGTATACGGGAACGGGATATCCGAAGACCCTGGCCGACCTCATCGCGTTCAACCACGACCACCCCGAGCTGGAGGGTGACTGGAACGACGCGATCTTCGAACTGGCCAACGAGACCGGGGGACGGACCGACCCCGCCTGCGTGGAGGCACGAGCGGCCGCGAACGCCATCGCCCGAGCGTCCATCGACGACCTCATGGCGAGCCAGGATCTGGACGCGATCGTCGCGCCGACGAACGGACCCGCGTGGATGATCGATCCCGTCAACGGCGACCTGGGCGGCGACTTCAGCCTGTTCGTCGGATCGTCGACGCCGGCGGCCGTCGCGGGCTACCCGGCCATCACGGTCCCGGCCGGGTCCGTCGGTGGGCTGCCGATCGGCGTGTCGTTCATCGCCGGGCGCTGGCAGGAGCCGGAGATCATCGCCTTCGCCTTCGACTTCGAGCAGGCGACCGGCGCGCGCTGGGAACCGACCCTGGGACGCGGACCGGGTTGATCGGACGGAGCGCGGGAGGCCTCGGCGCTTCCCGCGCTCCCGGGCCCCGGGGATTGCTGCCGATCTGCGGTGGCCGATCCGGCGCGACAGTTGGCGCCCCCGGACGGACTCGAACCGCCGACGCGCACCTTAGGACGGTGCCGCTCTATCCACTGAGCTACGGGGGCGTCACGCCATCCTAGCCGATGGGTTCCGGGCGCCCCCGAACGCGGATGGCGCAGCCGCCCATACGCGCCACGCGCGTTCGCACGTTGACATCCGCGACGAGGTCGACCGTCGGCGACGCAGCCGCCTGTGGCGTGGAGAACTGGCACTCGTGCTCGCCCACCCGGAGCCGAACGGCACGCCGGCCGACGGGCTCGGCGTGGAGCGCGAGCGTGGAGCGCAGCCGGCCGGCGGACACAGCCGGTGACGGGGCGGGCACCTCGAGGCCCGCGAGCCGCACGGACCCGCCGACCGGGTGCTGCTCGCTCGCCCGGACCTCCCGCTCGGCGGGCGTCCACTCCGCCGCCGTTTCGTCGTGCTCGATGAGGAACGGTGAGGTCGCCGAGAGCGCCTCGGGCCGGGCCAGGCGCCACCGGACCACGGCGCCATCGGGCCGCCGGCGCTCGCCGCCGATCGGGCCGAGCCAGGCGCCTGCGGGTGCCCAGCGCATGACGTCCTCGAGGTCGGCGACGGCGATCGCCCACGTCACGAGTCCGCCGCCCCGCTCGAGGGCATCCAGCACGGGCCGCCCGAGCCAGCTCGAGCTCGCCAGCCTTCGATCGAACACGCCCACGAGCTCGAGGTACGCGTCGCCCAGCCAGACGAGGCGGTTCAGCGTGCCCAGCGCGTCGTGCCGGCCGCCTCCCGTGGCCACGAGCCCGAGCTTCCGCTCCAGCTCGGCGGCGGTGGCATCGACGTCCGCGGTCGCGAGGACGACGTGATCGATGCCCAGGATCATCGGCCCGCGACGACTCAGCCCGCCACGGACTCGTCCGGGCGGTTGCGCATCGCCTCCGCGGCCATCGTCACGTATTCGTTCAGCCGCGCGCGGGCCTCCTCCGGCGCGTCGGACGCTTCGATCGCCGCGCGCATGTGGAGCAGCCAGCGATCGCGCTCGACGCCGCCGATGGCGAACGGCATGTGCCGCATCCGGAGCCGGGGGTGGCCGCGCTCCTCGCTGTACGTCGCCGGGCCGCCCCAGTACTGCGCGAGGAACAGCGTCAGCCGGTGGCGCGCCCCGGCGAGGTCCGGCTCCGGGTAGAGGGGCCGGAGGATGGGGTCCGAAGCCACGCCCTCGTAGAACCGGTCGACGAGCTGCTCGAAGAACGGCATGCCCCCGACGACCTCGAACAGCTCGAGCTGACGCACGATCGTGGAGTCTATCGGCGGCCGAGCACGAAGCGGCGCAGGCCCCATCGCCCGCCGGCCGCGCCCGACGGGCGCCGCGTCCGGCCGGCGGTACCATCGCGGCGGCCGATGACCGCTCCCCTCCCCGACCTCCTGCTCTACACACGCCCCGGCTGCCACCTGTGCGACGAGGCGCGGGCGACGCTCGAGGCGCTCGTCGCCGAGCGGGCGGCCCAGGGCCTGCCGGTCCCGGTGGTGCGGGAGATCGACATCGCCGCCGACCCCGAACTCGAACGGGCCTACTTCACGACGATCCCGGTGGTCGAGATCGCGGACCGGCGGGTCGAGCTCGCGACGAGCCCGGGGAAGCTCCGCCGTCTGCTCCACGATGCCCTCGACGGCACTGCCGCGACCCCGGCTCCGTCCGTGCCGCGATGAGCTCCGCCACCGAGATCAGCTTCCTCGTCGCGGTCGCGGCGGGGCTCCTGAGCTTCCTCTCGCCGTGCGTGCTGCCGCTCGTCCCCGCGTACCTCGGCCAGCTCACGGCGATCGCGGTCGCCAACGCCGGTCCGGGCTCGGCGCCCAGCCGCTGGACGGCCGTCCGGCACGCGCTCGCCTACGTGCTCGGTTTCGGCGCCGTGTTCACGCTCCTCGGCGTCACCGCGACCTTTGCCGCGGCAGGGCTGTCTGCGTACATCGACGAGCTGCGGACGGCCGGCGGGATCGTCCTCGTCGTGCTTGGACTGTCGCTCGCCGGCGTCATCCGCATCCCGGTCCTCGAGCGGACGTGGCGGCCCCTCGACGCGGGCGCGTCCGCGGCCCTCGCGACGGCGGGTGGCGGCGTCGCGCTCGCACCGGCGGGCGGCGGCGGGCTGGGAACGCGGGTCGGCGAGCGCCTCGCAACCCCGCGGGCGGGGATGCTAGCCTCGTTCGGCCTCGGCGCGATCTTCGCGGTGGGCTGGACGCCGTGTATCGGCGTGATCCTCGGCGGGATCCTCGGGCTCGCGGCCTCGTCGGCGACCGTCGGGTCGGGCGCGATCCTCCTCGTCGGCTACACGCTCGGTCTCGGCCTGCCGTTCCTTGCCGTCGCGCTCCTCTTCGACCGCTCGCCCGCGATCCTGCGCCCCCTCCTCCGCCACGGCCGCGCCGTGAGCGTCATCGGCGGCCTGCTCGTGGTCGCGATCGGGATCGCGATGATCCTGGACCTGCTGACGTGGATCGTGCGCCTGGTGCCGATCAACACGCAGATCTGATGGCCGCCGAACAGCCGGGCCTCCGGCCCGCGCCG
>DASSPX010000102.1:0-22431 GCA_035699445.1 Candidatus Limnocylindrales bacterium
GAGGCGCTTGCCGCCTACCGGGACGTGCTGCGTGGCTGGGTCGATCTGGGCCTGCTTCTCGATGAGGCGCTCACCGGCATGGACATGGCGGCCGGGCTGGATCCGGCCGAGCCGGAGGTCCGATCCGCGATCAATCGAAGCCGCGCGATCCTCGAGCACCTGCGCGCGGCGCCGGTGCTGGCCCGCCTCGACCGAATCCTGGGCTCGCGGAGCGCCACGACCCGGCCGGCGAGCGAGCGGGAGTCGTCGCCGGTCAGCTAGCGGCGCAGTTGAGCCGCCCGGCGTTCCACCTGATGACGGAGACCCCGGGCCGGCGGCGTCGCAGGCCGCTTCGAGGCCCGTCCGTCATCGTTTGGCGCGTCCGGCGGCGCAACGTGACGTGTCCGTTGTCAGATGCGCCGCCAGCCGTGTCACGCGGCCGGTACGGGCCCCCCGAACCCCTAAGGCGCCGGCGACGGCCGCGCGGTCCCGCCGCCGTACCGGGCGAGCAGCCGCCTGACGATCCGGAGCTGGTGCGGGAAGGTCGGCCCGGGCGGCGACGGCAGCGCCGCCAGGATCGCGGGGTCCCCGGCCGCGCGGCGGCGCGCGATCTCGATCCGCAGGCTCTCCTCGCCGCGCGCCATCGCCCAGCGGTGGTTGGAGGAGAACAGCGGCTTCAGCACCCGCGAGAGCCGCTTCAGCACCCCCTTCTCGGCCGCGATCCGCCAGTCGTAGGTGACGAGCGTCCGCTCGCCGTCGCCGACGGGCTCGAAGGTCCAGATCCCGCGTCCGACGAAGTCGCCCCACGCCTCGAGGGCGAACCCGCGACCCGGCGTCACCTCGGTGACGCGGAACGTCCAGTGGAGCGTGTACGGAAGGAACCCCTTCGTGTACAGCGCGATGACGCGGCCGACCCCGTCGGCTCCGCCGGACTCCACCTCCGCCACGTCCAGGTACACCGAGGGCCACCAGCGCGGCAGGCCGGTCGCGTCGCCGATGACCGCCTCGACCTCGTCCACTCGCGCGGGCACGTCCCACGTGGTGACGAAGTGGTAGGTGTTCGTGGGCAGGCCGCTCACCCGCGACCGCGCTCCTGGTCGTAGCGGATCTGCGCCGGGCTCCGGCGTCCGGGCCTCGCGCGCGCCGCGATCCGGGCCATCGCGGCCTCCCAGCCGGCGTCGTACGGCTTGCCCGGCTCGTCGAGGTCGAGCGTGACCGGCGCGTGGTCCGACGGCGTCGGCGGCCCCTTCCGCGCCTCGCGGTCGATCTCGGCCGCGACCACCCGCCGGGCCACGGGCTCGGTGACGTACAGCAGGTCGATCCGCATGCCCTCGTTGCGATGGAACATGCCCGCGCGGTAGTCCCACCACGAGAACCGCCCCGGCTCGCCGCGCACCACCCGGTAGCCGTCCTGGAGCCCCCAGGCGCGCAGCCGCGCGAGCGCCTCGCGCTCCGCCGGGCTGACGTGCGTGCCGCCGTGCGCCTTTACGGGATCCCACACGTCCTCGTCGGCCGGGGTGACGTTGTAGTCGCCGCCGAGGACGAGCGGCGTCGCCGGGTCCTGCGTCTCCTCGAGCCAGCGCGCCAGCCGCTCGAACCAGCGGAGCTTGCCCTCGTAGAACGGGCTGCCGACCACCCGCCCGTTCGGCGCATACAGGCTGACGAAGCGGATGCCGCCCGACACCGCGCTCACCATCCGTGCCTCGTCGAACGGGTTGAAGTCGTCCTCCGAGAGCCCCGCCGCGGCACCCGCCCGGGAATCGCGGACCGGCCCGTCACCGAAGTTCGCGATCACGTCGCTCGCGCCGAGACGGGTGGCGATCGCAACCCCGTTCCAGCGGCCCTCGCCGTGGTGGATGATCTCGTAACCGGCGATCCGGAACGGCATCTCGGGGACGTCGTCGTCGGCGACCTTCGTCTCCTGGAGCAGCAGCACGTCGGGCTCGGCGCGCGCTAGCCACTTCTCGACCGCCTCGAGCCGGGCCTTGAGCGAGTTGACGTTCCAGGTCGCGACGCGCATGGATGCCCCGCTCAGTACCGCCGGCCGCGCTGGCGGACGAGGTCGAAGGTCGCCGTGTCCGCGATCGCCATCACGGCCATCGTGCCCGCCTGGACGGGGTCGGACACGACGAGGTCGACGTGTTCCGTGATCGAGCCGGCCATGTTGAGCGCGATGATCGGGATGCCGACGGCACGGATCTCGTCGGCGGCACGGCTGATGTCGCCGCCCATGATCGAGCCGGCGAGCACGAGCAGCCGCGCCCGCGGGAGGTCCGCGACGGCGCGCACGGCCGAGGCGATCGCCTCCTCGCCCACGAGCGGGATCGTGTCCACGGAGATCCTCTCGCCGCGCAGGTTGTGTCGATCCGCCTCCGACACGGCTCCCAGCGCCACCTGAGCCACCTGGGCGCCGCCGCCGACCACGATCACGCGCTTCCCGAAGATCCGGTCGAGCGCCTTCGTGACATGGACCGCGCGGACGTCGGCGAGCGCCTCGAGCGCGGCCACGACCGCGGCCTCGCCGAGCCCCTCCACCTCGACCTCGGTCTCGGACAGCGGCGGGGTGCCGTCCTCGGTGAGCGGGAGCCGGCGCACGGTCTGGAGCAGCCGGACCCGGCCGCCCGCGGCAGCGATCGCGTCGGTGACGGTCGGGATCGTCCGCGGTCCGTCGACGTGATCGAAGCGGATCGCGACCGGCGGCTGGCCGGCAGAGGGGCGACGGGCCACGCGGCGCGAGGGCTGCGGCTCGGCGGTCAGCGGTCAGCCGCGCCGGCCGGCGACCACGTCCGTGATCGTCATGCCGTGCGGCTCGCCGGACGTCGGATCGTGCTCCTCGAACGAGATCCCGAGCGTCTCGAACGCCTCGCGACTTCGCGCCGGATCGCTCGTCGTGAGCATGAGCGCGCCGTCCGTGTCCTCGGCCACGCCGACGATGCCGGTGATGTTGACGTCGCGCTCCGCGAGGGCGGTTGCCACGCGCGCGAGGGCGCCGGGCCGATCGTCGAGCTTCACCGTGAACCACACCGTCACCGCGGCACCTCCTGGGCGCGAATGGTACGCGCGGCCAGTCCGTGGCAGGAATTCCGCACGGCGCCGCGCTACCTTCCCGTCCGTGCCCCGTACGCGCGACCTGCTGGCGCCGTTCGCCGGATGGTTCGGGAACACCCGGATCGTCACCCGCCTCCATCCGATCCTGTACCGGGCCCTCGGCGGGCGCGGCCCCCTCGCCCACAATCTCGGCATGCTCAATGTGATCCTGACAACCACGGGCAAGTCGTCGGGGCAGCCGCGGGACGTGCCCCTCTACGCGTTCCGCGAGGGGGAGCGGCTCGTGGTCGTCGGCTCGAAGGGGGGCTCGGACCGGGAGCCGGCCTGGGCGGGCAACCTCCGCGCGAACCCGAGAGCGAGCGTCCGCGTGCGACGGGATCAGCTCGAGGTCGTCGCCCACGAGGCGGAGGGCGAGGAGCGGGATCGGTTGTGGGCGCTCGTGACCGCCGAGTTCCCCACCTACGTGCGCTACCAGCAGAAGACGACCCGCCGGATCCCGCTGTTCGTGCTGACGCCGATCGAGGAGGGCTGATGCCTGCGCCGCTGGGGAAGCAGCCGACGAAGCGGATGCCGGACATCCAGGTGTTCGGACGCGACGATTCGCAGGCGACACGGGCGGCGCTGCGGTTCTTCCGCGAGCGGCGGATCGTCGTGACGTTCGTCGACCTGAAGAAGCGCGCGATCGCGCCCGGCGAGCTCCGCCGGTTCGTGGATCGGCTCGGCGCGTCAGCCCTGCTCGACACGACGAGCCGTGCCTATCGCGAGCAGGGCCTCGCGTACCTGACCGCCGACGAGGCGGGTATCGTCGCGCGACTGCTCGCGAACGACGCCCTCCTCAACCTGCCGCTCGTCCGCCACGGCAACGAGGTCACGGCGGGCCGGGACGAGGCCACCTGGGCGCGCTGGGCGAAAGGCGGCTGAGCCCGGCCACCCCCGCCAGGCCCACGCGGTCGCGACGCCAGGCTGGCATGCTGGACCGATGAGCGATCCCAAGGAATCCGCCGGACAGGCCGACGCCGCGCAGGCGGCGGCGCCGGCTGGAGGCGATGGCGAGCGACGCTCCGGGCGCGTCACCCTCGGGCCCCGTGCCCGCGACCTCCGCCCGGGACGCGCGCGCACCGAGGACGAGGCACTCCTCCAGCGCAAGGAGCGCCCGGCGTTCCTGGACTCGGACACCTGGCGAACCCTGCGCATCCTGAGCGAGTTCGTCGAGGGCTTCGAGGCGCTCGCGGGCCTCGGGCCGGCGGTGGCGGTGTTCGGCTCGGCGCGCACGAAGCCGGACGATCCGATGTACGCGCTTGCCCGGGAGATCGGGCGGACCCTCGGGAGCCGCGGGCTGACGGTGATCACCGGCGGCGGCCCCGGCGTGATGGAGGCGGCCAACCGGGGCTGCCAGGAGGGCGGCGGACTCTCGGTCGGCTGCAACATCGAGCTGCCGATGGAGCAGTCGCTCAACCCGTACTGCGACATCGGGGTCCAGTTCCACTACTTCTTCGCGCGCAAGACGATGTTCGTGAAGTACTCGGACGCCTTCGTCATCCTGCCCGGTGGCTTCGGGACGCTCGACGAGCTGTTCGAGGCGCTCACGCTCATCCAGACGGGCAAGATCCGGAACTTCCCGGTCGTCCTCGTGGGCTCCAGCTACTGGAGCGGCCTGCTGCAGTGGGTCCGGGAGGTGCAGCTGCCGGCCGGCGCGATCTCGCAGGAGGACGTCAACCTGCTGAAGCTCACCGATGACCCCGCCGAGGTGTGCGACATCGTCACCGCCTACCTCCGGGACCAGCAGGGGGCGGACCCTGGCGCCGAGGCGCTCGAGCGCGTGTAGCCGCCGGGCCGATCAGGAGGGTGGGACCGCGATCTCGATCCGGTCGCCGTTGATGCGGAGCGGGTAGTAGCGGAAGCGGCGCACGCGGGTGTGCCGGCGCGCGTCCGCCTTCCGACCCGGCACGTCCTCCTTGGGTGCCCTGCCCGCGGGTGCCCAGGGCGCGTGGTAGACGCCGTCCGCGTCGAGGCCGCCCGTCGTCGGCATCCGCTCCGGATCGCCGGAGCAGAGGTCGAACCGGCCCTCGTGGAGCGGGCACGCGACGATACATCCCTCCAGGTCGCCGATCGAGAGCGGTGCCGACATGTGCGGGCAGCGATCGTCGACCGCGACCAGGCCCTCCGGCGTGTGCGCGACGAGCACGTCGAGATCGCCGAACGACACCCGCCGCATCGCACCCGATGGCAGCTCGTCCACGCCGAGCGCATCGACGTACGGGGCGTCGGCGGTGCCCGGGGCCGTGAGCTCCGGGCGGTGGGCCATCGGGCGGGGCGTCATGTGCTCGGGCATGCTGTCGTCTCGATCGGCGAGCGTGCCGCCGCGTCGTGGGTGCCGCTCCGGTTCGTCATGTGCGAATGATGGCGTCAAACGCGATCATCGACGTCCAGCGGAGGATGCCTGTGCGGTTCGTACTCATGATCGAGGCCCAGCAGGGCGTCAGCTACGCCGATCAGGTCGAGATCGCGCGCCATGCGGAGGCAGCCGGGTTCGAGGCGATGTTCCGCTCGGACCACTACGGCTCGTTCCCCGGCCCCGAGGACAACCCGACCACCGACGCGTGGGCGGTCCTCGCGGGGCTCGCCCGGGAGACGACCCGGATCGGGCTCGGCGTGCTCGTGAGCCCGGTCACGTTCCGCCATCCCGGCAACGTCGCCAAGCTGGCGACGACCGTGGACGAGATGAGCGGCGGGCGGCTCGAGGTCGGCGTGGGCGCGGGATGGAACGACGTCGAGCACGCGCGATACGGGTTCGCGTTCCCGCCCATCGAGGAGCGCGCGGACATGCTCGAGGAGACGCTCGAGATCCTCCACGGCCTGTGGGAGGGACCGGACGGCTGGTCGTTCGAGGGCGCCCACTGGCAGGTCCGCGATGCGCGCACGCGGCCGCGGCCGGGCGACCTGCCGGAGCGCCGCGCGCGCGGCGAGACGCGACCCCGGCTGCTCGTGGGCGGTGGCGGCTCGCCGCGCTCGATCCGGATCGCCGTGCGCTACGCGGACGAGTTCAACCTCACGTCGTCGTCGCCGGCGATGGCGGGCGAGAAGTACGCGCAGCTCGACGCCGCGCTCGCGGCGGCCGGCCGCGACCCCGCGACGCTGACCCGCTCGGCGATGATCGGGGTCCTCGTCGGCGCGGACGAGGCCGAGCTGCGGCGACGGGAGCGCGACCTGCTCACCACGATCGGCGCCGACGAGGCGGGCGACGACTGGTTCGCCGAGCGACGCGAGCGCTGGATCATCGGCACGCCGGACGAGGCGCGAGCGGCCGTGCGGCGGTTCGCCGATGCCGGGGTGGAGCGGATCATGCTCCAGGACTTCCTGCCCTGGGACCTCGAGCACATCGACCTGCTGGGTCACGAGCTCGTCGGCCGCGTCTGAGCCCGGTCAGTCGCCCTCCGCGGCCTCCGACGCGCGCCGGTAGCGCTCGTCGTCGCGCCGGATCGGGTCCGGGTTGGTGCCGCGGGCGCGGGCAAGCCGCTCCGTGAGCACCTGGAGCGCGGTCGCGGTGCCGAGCAGCGCGGCCGCGGGCGGGTCGAGGTCGGGCGCCTCGGGCAGCACGATCCGGCCGGCGGGCGTGAGCTCCGGACCGATCCCGTCCGCGGTGCCGGCCGTGAGGATCGCGGCCGCCCGCAGCCCGAGCACGCGCGCGGCGCGCAGGGCGCCGCGTGCCCGGCGGACGCGCTCCGCGCGCGCCGTCGGGTCCGTGAGCACGAGGACGAGCCCGGTGTCCGGTCCGGTTGCCGGCAGGTGGCCGTGGAGGAACGTCTCCAGGTCACGGTAGGCCGAGGGCAGCCAGGACGCCTCCTCCACCTTGAGCACGAGCTCCCGCCCGGCGGGACGATCGGCACCGGAGGCGATGACGAGCAGCCGGCCCGCGTCCGCCAGCGCGGCGGCAATCGGCTCGGCGGCCGGCAGGGCCGCCTCCATGCCCTCGGTCACCCGGTGCCGGGCGGCGGCCGGGTCCGCCGCCTGCCCGGCCAGGTGACCGGCAGTGGCCCAGCCGGCGAGCAGCGGCGAGAGATAGCCCACGACGTGGCACCAGCCCTGGTCGAGCTCGTGCGTCTCCACGACGACATCCGCGAGGGCGGCGCCCGGCGACCGCCCGGTCACGGTCACGAGCGCCGTCCCGGCGCCGGTCCGGCGGGCGGCCGCCAGCGCGGCATTCGTCGCGGCCGTGCCACCCTCATGCGACACGCCGAGCACCAGCCCGGCGGACGGTGGATCGAGCGCGAGCTCGAACGCCTGCTCGGTGACCGGTCCGCGGCCGGGCAGGCCGGCGCTGCGCCACGCGTGGCGCAGCAGCTCCGCGAGGCCGAGGGCGGCGTGCTCCGATGTGCCGCAGCCGGTGACCACGACCGGCTCGCCCCGGCTCGCCGCCTCCCGGATCGCCCCGGCGAGGGCGGCTGCCTGGCTGCCGGGCTGCGCCAAGGTGCGCACCAGCCGCTCCGCGAGGCCCGGCTCCACGGCGATCATCTCCGTCATCGCGTACGGTGGACCCGAGCGCGGCGCCGGCATGGACGTGGACGTCCACGGGTCGGGTGGACCCGGCAGCGGCGCCTCCGGATCGAACGATGGCGTGAGCTCACGGAGCAATCCGAGCATCGGGCGATGGTGACACAGGCCGGCCCGGCCGCCACGTCACCGCTCCGGAGCATCCCGGGGGGTGGGACAGCGAGTCGGGGCATTCGCGCGGAGGATCAGGGTGCAGATCGGGTTGATGGTTCCCCAGGGCTGGAAGGGCGAGTACGACGGCTGGGATGCCGCGGCTGCCTGGGCGCGGTCGGTGGAGCTCGCTGAGCAGGCGGAGGCGCTCGGCTTCGAGTCGCTTTGGGTGTTCGACCACTTCACGACGGTCCCGGTGCCCAGGGACGAGATCACCTTCGAGTCCTTCAGCATGCTGGCGGCGCTCGCGATGGCTACCCGCCGGGTCCGCCTCGGCCACATGGTCATCTGCGCCGGGTTCCGGAACCCTGCCCTGACGGCCAAGATGTCGTCCACGCTCGACGTGATCAGCGGCGGCCGGTTCGAGCTGGGCATCGGGGCGGGCTGGAAGGAGGACGAGTGGAAGGCGTACGGCTACGGCTTTCCCACCCTCAAGGAACGCATGGACGCGCTCGGTGACCAGCTGGAGGTGATCACCCGGATGCTCGTCCCGGGTCGTGCCACGTACCGCGGTGCCTGGGCGCAGGTGTACGGTGCGATCAACGTCCCGAAGGGGATCCAGTCCCCGCGGATGCCGATCATCGTGGGCGGCAACGGTCAGCGGGTGACGTTCCGTTATGCCGCCCGCTTCGCGGATGAGCTCAACCTCGTGTTCCTCGATCCCGACGAGGTCGCCGCGCAGCTGCCCGTCATCCGGCAGCGCTGCGAGGAGGAGGGCCGCGATCCTGCGACCCTGCGGCTGTCCCTGTACTCGCGCGACACCGACGTGCGCGAACCCGGGCAGGCCCGGATCGACTTCATCGGCCGCCTGGCCGAGATCGGCCTCGATCGGCTGGTGGCCTTCCCCACGCGCTGGTCGCCGACGGCCGAGGCGCAGGCTGCCTTCGCGGAGGACGTCCGCGAGGCCGGAATCGAGCTCGCAGCGGCGGTCTGAGTCGGGGGCCGCCGTCAGGGACGCGGCGGCGCGGCGCCCTCGCCCGGCGTGATCTCCGGTGGTGCGAACGGGGACGGGGAGGCCGCGGAGCGCAGGTGCAGGTCCACCGGCGGCGCCGGCAGCCGGCCGATCCGGCGGAGCGGCGCATAGCGCAGCCACGCTCGCGCGACGAGGCGCTCCTCCGACACCGGGCCGTAGCGTCGGGAATCGATCGAACCGCCGCTCCCGGCCGCCCGGAGGTCGTCGTCGGTCGCGTCGCCCAGGAGCCACGCCTCGTCCGGTCCCATCCGGAGCCAGCCGCCGGCGAACCGGAGCCAGTCACCTGGTCGGGCGACGACCCGCTTGATCGCGAGCACCTCCGAGCCGGGCTCGCGGAACACGACGGCCGCCCCACGCCGCGGCCAGCGGGTCACGGTCGGGTCGACGAGGAGCCAGTCGCCGGGCAGGATCGCGGGCGCCATCGAGCGGTCCGCGACCGACACCCGCCAGAGACCGCCCCGCGTCGCGCGTCGGAGCCGGGCGAGCATGGCCCGGAGCGCCGGTGCGACGCTCCGGGGGGTCATCGGGGGCCGGATCAGCCGGGCCGGCCGGCCACCCGGGTCTTCTCGGGTCCGCCCGTCGCCTTCCAGGCCGCGTCGATCTCGTCGATCATCTCGAGCAGCCGCTTCGCGTCGGCGGCGTCGGTCGAGGCCTTCACCTTCGAGACCTGCTTGTTCGCGTTCCAGAACAGCTCGTGGAGGTTCGGCACCTTCTCGAGGTGCTCCGGCTTGAAGTAGTCGTGCCAGAGCACGTCGAGGTGGTGCTTCACGAGATCCGCGCGCTCCTCCTTGATGTGGATGGCGCGCGTCTGGAAGGCGGCGTCGTTGTTGGCGGCCATCTTCTCGATGATCCGGAGCGTCGACTCCGCCTCGATGCGGGCCTGCTCGGGATCGTAGATGCCGCACGGCAGATCGCAGTGCGCGTGCACGCGGGTCGTGGGCGCCAGCCAGCGGGAGAGACGGGACACTGGTACTCCTTCCGGGCATCTGAAGGCGGCATCCGTGCCGGTCATGTCCGGCAGAGGTCCGGATGTCGATGGTCTCGATCGCTCAAGTCTCGGGACCGGCTCCGGTGGTGTCAACCGACGGCCGCCGGCGGGCGGCCCGCAGGCTGGGAGCCGGGGTCGCGGTGCCGGACCCGGCACCGTCCGACCCAGGCAGGCTCACGATCACCGAGTTGCCGGTCGTCTGGCCCAGCTGCTGGACGATGCGCAGGCTGAGCAGGCCCGGGCTCTCCTCCACCAGCCGGCCGGCGTTCGCGAGGTTCCGCAGCGCCGCCGTCTCGCCCCGCGCCCGCTCGAGGGCCGCCTCGCCCTCCTTGCGTGCCGTGATCACGCCGGCGAACGCGCGCTTGAGCTCGGCCGGCACGGCGACGTCCCGGATATGCACCTCGAGCAGCTCGATCCCCAGGCGTGCGAGCGGGGTGCCGCACGCCTCGGCGATCTCCGGGCCGATCGTGGTCCGGGCGGCCAGGGTGTCCTCGAGGGTCCGGCCGGCGAGCGCGTCCCGCAGCGCGAGCTGAAGGGCGAGGTAGAGCGCCCGGCGGTAGTCCTGCTCGGCGGTGAACGCCGCGACGGGATCGCCGATCACGTAGTGGCACGCGAGCGAGACCCGGACGACGACGCCGTCCGCCGTCGGGACCTCCTGACCCTCGAGCACCTGCCAGGCCGGCCGCGAGTCGATGACCTGGATCTCGGACAGCGGACGCACGACGGGATGGGCGCCGGGCGGGACGAGCCCGCGGAAGCGCCCGTTGCGGTACCGCAGCCCGCGCTCGTAGTCATGCACGGTCACGACCGACACGACGGCGCGCACGGCGAGGACGACGATCAGGAGCGCGACGACGATGGCGAGGAGCGCGAGGAGCGTGTCCACGGGTCCTCCGACGATGTGTCACCCGTCGCGCCGGACCCCGGGTCGGGCGGCGGAGGCCCGAAGCCTGCATGGCCGCCGTTCCCGGTGCGTTGCCGCCGGCCCGGCGGACGGGTGATGGTGCAGGAGTCGAACCTGCGCTACCACGGGGACGCGCCGAACGACAGAACCGGCGCCGCGCACTGCGACGCACCGCTGTGAACGCGCCCCCCGCCGGGATCGTAGGGGACGGCCGGGCGTCCGCCAAGGTCGCGCCGGCCCGTTGGACCGAGCCCGGCGGCTATCATCACCGCCGATGAGGGAACCCGGCCTCCCGGTGGATGGCGCGCCGGCCTGTCCGTTCGTCGCCTTCGAGGACGACCGGGACGCGCGGTCGACGGCGCCCGATCATCGCCACCGCTGCTACGCCGAGCCCCGTCCCGCGCCGCGCGCGCTGGCCCACCAGGAGGCGTACTGCCTGTCGTCGGCGTTCGCGGTCTGCCCCACGTTCCAGGACTGGGCCCGCCGGGAGGCAGCCGCGGCGAGACCGTCGGCGGCGTCACCGGGGCCGGTGGCGGGTGCGCCGCGGAGCGACACGGATCCGGCGATCGAGCGCGCCGCGCTGCCGCCGCCCGAACGGGAGGCGCGGCACGCGCCCGCGTCCTCCGTGCCGCCGCTGCCCCCGCACCGTCCCGCTCCACGGGACTGGGCGGCGCCGCCGCCGTGGCTCAACCCGGCCGCGCGCGAGGGGATCCGGCCGGATGGGGCCCCAGCGACGCCACCCCCGTTCCTCACGGACCGTCCGGCCGGGCGCGCCGTTGCGGAGGGCCGCGGATCCGGGGCAGCCGACGGCGGTCGCGGGCTGACGGGGCCGGATGAGGGCCGCGGCCTTGCCGGCTCGGATGCGGACCGCATCGCGTCGGGACTCGCGGGGTCGGGCGCCGACCGTGTCGCGTCCGGGCGGTCCGGGTCCACCGCGGACCGGAGCGCCGCCGCCGGGCAGGCCGATGCCGGTGCCGGGACATCTCGCCTCGGCAGCTCCCCGGTGCCGCCCGAGCGCGTGGCGGCCGAGCGGATGGGCATCGACGCCTGGGCGGGCCACGAGCCCGATGAGGACCTGGGCCACGAGGCGGCCCCGTCGCCGCGACGGATCGAACGCCGCGACCGGGTGCCCGCCGAGCGCCCGGACTACACGCCGCCGCCCTCCCGTCACGCGCCGGAGCGCCGCGAGGACGCCGGCGCGCTGCGGGGTCCGTCCTGGGAGCAGCCCCGCCGGTTCGAGGCCTACCCGTCGCTTCGAAGGAGGGTCGGCCTGCCGTCGCTGCCCGGCTCGTCCGTGGTCGTGGGCTTCGTCGCCCTCATCCTGGCCGCCGCGGCGCTGTTCTTCCTGCCGGCGTTCCTCGGCGTCGGCGACGACGAGCCCGGAGCCACCCCAACGCCGACGCCCGCTGCCAGCGTCACGCCACCGCCCGAACCGACGCCGACGCCGGCTCCGACGCCGACCGTCCACGTGGTGGCCGCGGGCGAGACGCTGTCGAAGATCGCGAGCGACTACGGCCTCACCCTGGACGAGCTGCTCGCGGCCAACCCGCAGATCACGGACGCCGACCGGATCGCGATCGGGGACGAGGTGATCATCCCGGCGGCCGCACCGAGTGTGCCGGCGGAGGTCGGTGGCGAGGTGACGCCGGCTCCCTGAGGCGTGGCGGCTCTCGCGGGTACGCGGAGCGGCCGCCGGCTAGCGGGGCGACAGGTTGATCGACGTGATCCGCCCTGCCTCGACGCGGAACGTGGCATCGATGTGCTGGGTGGGCGCGCCGGGCCGCACGACGAGCAGGTCCGCTTCGTACGTGTTGCCGGTGTCGCGCACGTCGCCCGGGATCATCCGGATGCCCTTGTCCGCGCGGAGGAACCAGCCACCGACCTGCGCCACGCCGCGCAGGGTCCGCGCGTTGTCGCCAACGTGGACCCGCATCTCGGTCCGCTCGTCCATGAGGTCCACGGCGCCCTGGACGTCACCCGCGTTCAGGCGCTCGAAGAAGGTTTCCATCGTGTCGACTGCTCCCATGGCCGCGAGTGTAGCCGCCGGCGCGGCGGCCCCAGTGCACGCCGGCCGCGGCCTCCCTGCACGCCGGCGAGGACGCGGGGCGCGGTTGCCGGCCGCCGCCCTGGGCTGCCCCAGCAGGACGCTAGAACCCGCCGCCGGCGCCCCCGCCGCCGCCACCCGACGATCCGCCCCCGAAGCCGCCGCCCCCGCCCGAGTCGCTCGGAGTGTTCCCGATCGTGCCGAGCGCGGCCATCATCCCGCCGAAGTTCGGGATCGCCGACGACGAGAGGAGCGAGCCGCCCGGGGACCAGCCGCTGCTGCCACCGCCCGTCGAGCCGCTCGTGTACCACGACGGCAGGTAGGTTCCGGTCGCCCGGCCGTCCCGCAGATCGTCCAGGCTTCGCTCGAGCACCCGCTCGACCTCCTGCTCGAGCCCGAGCGCGACGCCCCAGACGACGGCCCGGTCGGGCGTGTCCAGCCAGTCCAGCCCGGACTCTGCGACGACCTGGTCCATCGAGCGGGCCTCCGCCATCGTCCGCTCGAGCGTGCGTCGGTACGCGCGCAGCTGGAGGACCTGGAGCACGCCCTCCGTCGTGCGAGCCGGCATCGCCCCGGCGAGGGCGTACAGGACGATCGCGGCAGCCACGAGGGCACCTCCGACGACGACCAGCCCGGACGACGGCAGCGGAAACCCGCCGAACAGCACGACGACGCCCGCGACGAGGACGAGCGTGGCCCGGATCTGCCAGCGCCGCGCTGCCTGCGTCGGCGGTTCCCGGAACCAGCCCTGGTCGGTCGCGTGCCGCTCGAGACGCTTGTCGAAGCCGGTCACGGCCTGCCCGTAGGTGAGCATCTCGTCCGGCTCGAGGTAGCGGTCGGTGCCCGCCACGCCGATGAGCTTCGCGTAGGCGAGCTCCTCGGCCGGTCCGAGCGGCTGCCGTGCGGCGCGCTGGCGTTCGTACTCGTCCCAGGTGTCCGAGCCGGTCGTCCCGGCGAGGTCGACCCCCACCTTCGACGGACCGATTCCGAGAAAGCCCTTCTCCTCCCGGAATCGGACGAGGCCGCGGGCGGCGAGGTCGAGCATCGCGCTCGTGAGCGATCGGCGCGTCGCCTTGCCCTCGAGCAGCAGGGCGGCGGTGGCGGGCGTCAGGTTCGCGGGCGGTGCGGGCAGGAGGATCGACGTGGAATCCGCCAGCTCCGGGTCCCGGCCCGTGAGCGCCCAGCCGCGCACGGCCCAGAACACGATCCCCCCGAACGCGAGCGGTGCGACGATCAGGCCGAGGACCGCGTTGAGCTGGCGGCCGCGCTGGAGCTCCGCGGCATGCTCGGCGGTCGTCGCAAGGTCGACCTCGTGCAACCCGGCGAGCAGCGCGCCATCGAGGTCCTCCCCGAGCAGGTAGGGGAGCATCGTCTGGTCGAAGATTCGCTGGCGGTCCTCGTTGGAGAGGTAGGCCGCCTGGTACCCGGGCCCGGCGTACAGCTGCACCTGCCCGTGGACGAGGCTGGGATCGAGGTCGAACAGGATCACGAGACCGTCGTCGTAGCCCGCACGGCCGACGCCCCATTGGTCCATGAGCGCGATCGCGTGCCGCTCGGCGTCGGCGGTGGTGACGCCGTAGTCCACGACCTGGCTGTAGACGACGATCTCGACCCCGGTCCGCGCCTCGATCGCATCGATGACCCGCTCCGATTCCGCCTCGGTGGCGGGCGAGAACACGTCGGCCTCGTCGTACACCGCGGTGCCGAAGACCGGGTCGGGGAACGGTGGTCCGGCGGCGAGCAGCGCCGCGGGTCCGCCGAACGCGAGCGCGAGCGCCCAGGCCGTGCCGACGAGCACGCCGAGCCGCCGGGCGGGGGTGACGGATCCCAGCACGGGCACCAGCCTACCGCCCGAGCCGGCCCCGTCGCCGCACCCGTTCGACCGCTCCATCGGGGCCGATGAGCACGACCGGCGGGCGCGGCCGCCCGTTGTACGTCGTCGCCATCGAGTCGGCGTAGGCGCCCGCCTGCGCGATCGCGACCAGGTCTCCGCGCCGGAGCGGCGGCAGGAAGTGGACGCCCAGCGAATCGGTGGACTCGCACACGGGTCCCTCGACGCGGGTCGCGGCGCCGGCTGCGTCGCCCGCCGGATCGCGGGTGCCGACCGGGCGGCCGAGCGAGGTCAGGGCGACGACCGGGTGCTGCACGCCGTAGAGCGCCGGCCGGATCAGCTCCGTCATCCCGACGTCGAGCACGACCAGCGGCGGCGCACCAGCCCGATCCCGGACATGCAGCACCCGTCCGACGAGCCAGCCCGCGTTCGCCACGAGGAACCGCCCGGGCTCGACCGCCCAGCGGCGCGGCCGGCGATCCTCCGGGAGGCCGTCGAGGAGCCCGGGGATCAGGCGGGCGAACGTCGTCGGTGTGGGCACGGCCCCGTCGCGCGATCCGACCGGGAAGCCGCCGCCGACGTCGAGCGTGTCGAATCCGTCGACGCCACCGCGCAGCAGGCCGAGGATCGCGAGCCCCAGCCGGACGGCGTCGCGCCACGCGTCCACGGCGCCGAGCTGCGACCCCACGTGCAGCTGGATGCCGCGCAGCGTGACGGCGGGTGCGTCGGACGAGGCCGCGTCCGCCGCCGCTGTCAGCTCCGTCTCGGAGAAGCCGAACTTCGACGCCCCGCGCCCGACTGCCAGGCCGCGGTGGGTCTCCGGTGCCACGTCCGGGTTGAGGCGGAGGAGCACCTCGAGCGACGGACGATCGCCACGACCCAGGCCGGCGCGTCGGGCGAGGCGGGCCAGCGCGTGGAGCTCGTCCGCGGATTCCACCGCCACCCAGGCAAGGGGTTCGCCGCGCGCTGCCGTCCGGACCGCGGCGCCGAGGTCCGCGTCGGTCTTGCCGACGCCTTCGAGCGTGATCGCATCGTTGGTCACTCCGGCCGCCCTCGCCAGCGCCCACTCGCCCCGGGAGACGACGTTCGCGCCCAGACCGCGCCCGGCGAGCAGGCGAACGATCGCCGGCTCGTCGTTCGCCTTGAGCGAGTAGCGCCGCTGCCAGGGATCGGGGAACGCGGCCTCGAGCTCGTCAGCGGCGGCGTGGAGCCCCGCGACGTCGACCGCGTACAGCGGCGTCCCGAAGCGCGCGGCCGCACGGCGGAGGCTCGTGGCCAGGGCCCCGGGGTCGTCCACCGGCCGATCGCGCGATCAGTCGGGAACGACGAACCCGACGACGGTGGAGATCAGGCTGAGAACGAACCCGCCGATGACCGCGCCGATCAGGCTGTCCGCGGTCAGGTCGGGGGGGAAGCCACCGACGCGGAAGTCGACGCCGAGCTGGCCGCTGAGCCAGGCGACCAGCAGGAATGCCGCAACGTTGATCGCGAAGCCGAGCACGCCCATGGTCGCCAGGCGGACGGGCAGGGTGAGCAGGCGGACGACCGGCTTGATGAGGCCGTTGACGATGCCGAATACGAGCGCGACGACGAGCAGCCCGACCGGCTCGCCCTGGTACGAGAGGAAGTCCGGCAGCAGCTGGACGGTGATCCAGACCGCGATCGCCGTGACGACGGTGCTGATGACGAAGCCCCTCATCGACCCCTCCGACTGCGCTGGTCCATCGGCGGCACCGTACACCGCGCGCGTGGCGGCCGGCTCCATCGTGGCGCCGCTATCGTTGGCCGCAACCAACCTGCAACCTTGCGCCCGTGCCATGGCGCCTGCGCGCGTGTCGACGTCGCCCATCCTCGGCGAACGGGGACGACGCGACGAACGTGATCGGAGGAACCCAATGGGTCAGCACGATCAGCAGGGCCAGGGCCAGCAGGGCCAGGGCCAGCAGGGCCAGGGCCAGCAGGGCCAGGGCCAGCAGGGCCAGCAGGGCCAGGGCCAGCAGGAGCGGCCGTTCGGTAGCGAGAACCGCGAGGACTGGCGCCAGAGCGGGAGCGGCGGTGGCACGTCCACCGGCTCGACCGGCATGGGCGGTGACAGCGGCGCGATGCAGGACAACGTCCCGGGCGGTCGGCAGAGCGGCACCGAGGGCACGTCCACCGGCAGCACCGGCGGCGTGGCCGGGGGTCAGTCCGGCGCGCAGCAGCGCGGCCAGGGCTCGACGACGGGCTGGGACGAGCGGACGAACGAGGGCGGCTGAGCCAGCGGCTCACCGACTTCTAGCGGGCCGGTCGCGACTGCGGCCGGCCCATTTCTATGCCCGGGCGACGGCCTCGTCGATGCTCGCGTCCAGGCGATCCCGGACCTGCGACCACTCCTCCCAGATCACCGAGAAGTACACGCTGTCACGGACCCGGTTGCCGTACGTGTGGAGATGGCGGCGAAGAGTGCCCTCCTCGGTCGCCCCGATGCGTGCGAGCGCCGCCCGTGAGCGGCCGTTGAGCGCATCGGTCTTGAACTCCACCCGGTGCGCGCCGAGGTCGTCGAAGGCGTGAGCGAGGAGGATTCGCTTCGCGTCGGGGTTATGCCCCCGGCCCCAGAACGCGCGCCCGACCCAGGTATGCCCGATCTCGAGCCGCCGCTCTTCGCGGACGATCGACAGGAACCGGGTCGACCCGATCGCCCGCCCCGTCGCCAGGTCGATCTGCGCGAACGGCACCTCGCTGCCCGTCGACGCGGCGTGGAGGGCGCGCTCGACGTAGGCGCGCAGCTCGGCGAGCGTCCCGGGGCGGTCACGCGTCCAGCGCCAGATCTCGGCATCGAGGGCGACCTCGGCGAGCCGCTCGACGTGGTCGAGCGTGAGCGGCTCCAGACGCACCAGCCGACCGGTCAGGATGACCGGCTGCGGGTCGAAGGGCGGGTGCGTTCGCCCGAGAGGCCGCGGGTCGTCGTCGGCCGGCAGCGATTCGTCCATTCCGGGCATGATGGCGTCCGTCCCCAGCCTGCGCATCGGAGTGTTCCTTGTCCGCCTTCTCCACCCGCGTCGACACGTTCCTCGATGAGTTTCTCGCACTGCACCCGCACTGGGCGACGTCGATCGGCGACCATCGGTACGACGATCGGTGGCCGGACGTCACCGATGCGGGCCGCCGCGAACGGCTCGCCTTCGCCGACCGCTGGCTCGCAGAGCTCGGCGCCGCCGATCACGGGCTCACCCCGGACGAGCGCATCGACCGCGACCTGCTGATCGGCGAGCTGGAGGCGCTCCGATTCGCCGAGGACGTGCTGCGCCAGGACGCCTGGGATCCCCTGGACTGGGTCTACCTGCTCGGCTTCGGCCTGTTCCCGCTCACCGCGCGCGAGTTCGCCCCGCTGGCGGAGCGTCTGGCGTCGCTTGCGGGCCGGCTGGAATCCGTGGATGCCGTGCTGGCGGGTGCGCGCGAGGTCATCGGCCGCCACCCGGCCCGGCCGGTCTCGCGCCTCCATGCCGAGACCGCGATCCGGCGGCTGCCGGGCATCGGATCGATCGCCCGCGACGCCGTGGCGCAGGCGGAGGCCGCGGCCACGGGCGATCCCGACGTCGCCGCCGTGCTGCCCCGGCTGCGCGCCGCCCAGGCTGCCGCCGACGAAGCGGTCGGGCGGTTCGGTGCGTGGCTGGACTCGGAGGTGCTGCCGCGGGCGGAGGGCGAGGGCCTCCTGGGCGACGAGCTGTTCCGTGCGAAGCTCCGGCACACGCTGCGCGACCCGACCGTGACCCCGGAGCGGCTCCTCGAGCGGGCCGAGACCGAATTCCGCGCCGTGCGCGCGGAGATGGTCCGGATCGCGCGCCAGGCGTGGCCCCAGTGGTGCCCCGGCCGGTCGATGCCGGACGACGACGGCCGGCTCGTCCGTGATGTCCTGGACGCGATCGCGCTCGAACACGTCGGTCCCGACGAGCTCCTCGACGAATGCCGGCGCGAGCTCGCCCGGGTGGAGGCGTTCGTCCGCGAACGCGAGCTCATCGGCCTCGCAAACGACCCGCTCGAGATCCGCTGGACGCCCGAGTTCCTGCGCAGCTTCGGTGGCGCGATGCTCGATTCGCCCGGCCCGCTCGACCGCGGCCAGAAGGCGTTCTTCGCGGTGACCCCCGTGCGCGAGGAGTGGACGCCCGAGGAGGTCGAGAGCTACCTGCGCGAGAACAACACCCGGCAGGCCCGGCTGCTCGTCATCCACGAGGCGGTGCCCGGCCACTACCTCCAGTTCGTGTACGCGAACCGGGTGCCCTCGATCGTCCGGGCGGCCTTTGCGAGCGGGCTGTTCGCGGAGGGCTGGGCGGTCTACGTGACGCAGGTGATGATGGACGAGGGGTACGGCGACGGCGATCTCGCGCTGTGGCTCAGCCACTGGAAGTTCTACCTGCGCGTGGTCACGAACGCGATCATCGACGTCCGGATCCACACCCGGGGCATGACCACCGACGAGGCCGTGCGGTTCATGGTCGAGGGCGGCTTCCAGGAGGAGGCGGAGGCGAAGGCGAAGGACGAGCGGGCTCGGCTGTCGTCCACGCAGCTCTCGACGTACTTCATCGGCTCGCTCGGGATGTGGGATCTCGAGGCCGAGGCGCGGCGGCGGGCCGCGATCGCGACGGGAGCCGGCGCCGATGCGGTGCCGGCGCCGCGGGTCGTCGGCGGCTACGGCCCGACGCCGGGCTTCCGGTATCGCGACCACCTCGAGGCGGTGATCAGCCACGGGGCGCCACCGATCCCGCTCGTCCGCCGGATCCTGTTCGGGGACGCCTGAATGAGCGTCGAGCGGGACGTCCTCGAGCGGCTGGCCACGCTCGACCTTGCGCACTACGTCACGGGGTCGTGGGCACTGGCGGTCTATGCCGAGCCGCGCATGACCCGCGACATCGACGTCGTCGTGGACATGGCCACCGCGGACTACGAATCGACGGTGCGCCCCGCGTTCGAGCACGACTTCGCCGTCAACGAGCCGCTCGATCTCGGCGGGAGGTGGCTCGGGGGACTGATCCATCAGGTGGAGATCGTCCGTGTCGACCTCGTCTTCGGCCGGACCGACGCCTTCGCCCGCTCCGCGATGGACCGCAGGAGGCTGGTGGACCACCCGATGCTGGGGGTCGTCCCCGTAATCGCGCCCGAAGACCTCGTCCTCGCCAAGCTCGAGTGGTCCGAGGGGACGTCGGAGCTCCAGCTGCGCGACGTCCGCTCGATCATTCGCCTGCAGCCCGCCCTCGACTGGGCGTACCTCGAGCACTACGCTGCGATCCTCGGCATCCGGGAGCTGCTGGAAGGCGTCCGTGACGGTTGACCTGCTTCAGGCCCAGCTCGACGAGCGAGTGCGCGGCACACCGCTCGCGGATCGACTTCGACTCCACGCCCGGCTCGCGCGGGAGGCTCACCTGCTGGCCTGGGCCCAGGCGGACCGAGCCGGCCCGATGACGCCGCTTGAGCTGACCCGCTTCCTGCTGCGGCGTCTCTATCCGGACCTGGAAGGCCCACGCCTGGAGGCCGTCATGACCCGCTTCGCGGAGCTCGAGGCGAGCGGGCGCTGGGCAGGCCCTCAGCGTCCGGCGCCGACGGTCGTCGACCGGTAGACGCGCTTCGCGCCCGTCGTCGCGGCGCCACTGCGCGCGTGACCACGAGGTTGGCATTCCTGCCGCTCCATGGGCGCGCGTCCGTCGGGACCCGGGCGCCGGCGCCGGCCACGCCTTCACGCGCTTCGTGACGGTTGGTCAGCCGGCGCATCCGCGTCCGGAGAACGGCCATGAGGACGCCGACGGCGCCAGATTGACCACCTGGCGGTCACGCCCGGGGTGGGCGCCCCGCTGACAGCCGGTTGCGACGCTCAGCTCTTCCGGCGCGGGCCCGGTGGCAGCGCGGCCTTGACCGTGCGCGGACCCCGCTCGCCCGACCGCGCGCCCGGGCGCCTGCCCGCCGGTGTGCCGCCCGCCAGCGCGTCGCGCAGGCGGTCGACCCGGTAGCCGGACGCCGCTGCCGCTTCTCGCAGCGCGCGCCCGATCGCGTCGCGCGTGACCGGAGCGCGGCCGCGCGCGTCCCGCGGGGTGAGGACGCGATCGAGCCGCTCCATCCAGTCGACGAGCCCATCGAACGATTCCTGGTGGAACCACTCGCTGCCCTCGAACGTGTTCACGCGGATGGAGCGGCGCACGTCCGGGTGCCCGAGCCAGGCCTCGAGGAGCCGCGCCGCGGCCGTCCTCGCCGGACCGCCGATCGTCGCCGGCACGGGCAGGTCGACGAGCGTGCGGACGCGCTCCGCCACGGCCCACGCGGCTCCCTCGTCCAGTCCCCGGTCCCGCAGCGCCCGGGCGATCACGGGAGCGAGCCGCAGCTCCTCGTACCAGGCGCGGCTCGTCGGCGCGACGGGCGCGCCCGGCGCCAGCGCACCGATCGAGGCCGTCGCGGCCCACACGAGCAGCGTGGACCGGACCTCCCGCGCTGCCGCCGCGGCGGAATCCTCCGCCGCTGTCGCAGCCTCGACCGCCTCGCCGGCGGTGCTCGGTGCCACCTCGTCCACCCGCGCGAGCCGCTCCCCGATCTGCACAGCGATCGCACCCGCGTCCCCCGTCGTCCCCGTCGCCTCGGCGATCGCGCGCAGGGCGGCCTCGATTCGTTCCCGATCGGGGTCTCGCACTGCCGCCGCCACCGCCTCGTGGACCGGAGCCAGCTGGAGCTCGCGCAGCGAATCCTCGAGCGACGGCACGCCCGCGCCGCCCAGCCGCTCGGCGAGCCGGCGCCAGATGCCGGTGGCGTCGTGGAGCTCGCGCATCTCCCACAGCACCTGGGTCTCGTAGGCACGCAGGGACACGAACAGGCCACGCTCGCGCAGCTCGCGGACCGGCCGCAGGTACTCGAGGCCGCTCCGCTGCTCCCGGAACGCGAGCCACCAGTCGTCACCCTCCGGCAAATGCAGCCCTTCCGCGAGCGTCCGGCGCTCGAGCCGCTTCGACCCGTCGCTCTCCTTGACCGCGAACGCGACCGAATCGCGGATCCACCCGGCGGCCTCGCCGTACCGGTTGTGGTAGAGGACGAGCGAACGCGTCGGCCCCGATCCGTTCGAGTATGCGAGCACGTCGTCGATGACGCCGCCGTCGCCGACGACGTCGTAGAGCAGGAAGTCGCGGACCTCGGCGAAGTCGCCGCGCCGGTGAAGGAGCGGCACGACCTCCCGCTCGTGCCGCGCGACGTGCCACGGGTCGATCGCCTCGTCGAGCGACGCGCGCCGGAACTCCATGCCGTACTTCTCCGAGAAGCCCTCGAACTGCCCGTGGCCGAACATCGGCAGGCCCGGCATCGTGGCCATGACGGTCGCGATGCCGAAGTACTTGTCGCCCTTCCCGAACTGCTCGACCGCCGTCTTCTCGTCCGGGTTGTTCATGAAGTTCACGTAGCGCTTGAGGATCTCGGGATCGAACTCGAGCGTGTCCCGGATGAGCTTGCGGTACTTGTCGTTGTCCTCGTCCCGGAGCATGTGCATGAACGCGCTGTTGTAGACGCGATGCATCCCGAGCGTCCGGACGAAGTAGCCCTCGAGCATCCAGAACGCCTCGGCCAGCAGGAGCGTGCCGGGGACCTCGGCCGCGACGCGGTCGACGACCTCGCGCCAGAACTCGTTGGGCATGCGGGCGTCGAACTCGGCCTGCGTCATCGCGTGCGCGGCCCGCGACGGGATGCCGTCGCCGGCCCCGGGCAGCGGCCACCACAGTCGCTGGATGTGCTTCTTGGCGAGGACCATCGCGGCATCGAAGCGGATGACCGGGAAGCGCCGGGCGACGTCGAGGATGACCTGGATGACGTGCTCGCGGACCTCCGGGTTCAGGAAGTCCAGCTGGGCCGTATCGTTCCACGGGAAGCTCGTGCCGTCATTGCCGTGGTAGACGTAGCGATCCTGGCCACCCCACCGGTCGAAGCGCTTGAACGTGACGGCGGCATCGGAGTCGTTCCAGTA
>DASSPX010000103.1:0-21878 GCA_035699445.1 Candidatus Limnocylindrales bacterium
CACCCATGCAGGAGGTTCGACGATGACTCTGATGCGTCGCCCGTCGCCCTTCGGCGACTTCCTCACGCTCCGTCAGGCCGTCGATCGGATGTTCGACGAGCCCTTCTACCGGCCGTTCCACGGCGGGTCGGACCTCGGCGCGCCGGCGCTGGACGTCCGTACGACCGCCGATGCGCTCGTCGTCGAGGCGGCGCTGCCCGGGGTGAAGCCCGAGGACGTGGACATCACCGTCGAGAACGGGACGCTCGCCATCCGCGCCGAGTCGAAGACCGAGGCCCGTGAGGGCGAAGGCGAATATCTCGTCCGCGAGATCACCCGTGGCTCGTTCGTGCGGACGATCTCGCTCCCGAACGGTCTCGAACCGGACAAGGCCGAGGCGACGTTCGAGCACGGGGTGCTCACGCTGCGGATCCCCAAGGCCGAGCAGGTGAAGCCGCGCCAGATCCGGATCAGCGCCGTGACCAACGGAACCGCCGCGAGCGGCTCCGGAACCGGCACGACCACCGGCGGGGCCGGCTGATCGATGGCGGCGCGCCGACCGGATCGTGACCCCAAGCGTCCGGTCTACGTCATCAGCGTCGCGGCGACGCTCGTCTCCGCGCATCCGAGGACGCTGCGCATCTACGAGGACGAAGGCCTCGTCTGCCCGGCGCGCACGCCGACGAACATCCGGCTCTACTCCGAGGAGGACATCCGCCGCATCCTCTGGATCCGGCACCTCACCCGGGACCGCGGCGTGAATCTCGCCGGGGTCCGCATCCTGTTCGAGCTGGAGGAGCGCCTGGGGACGAGGATCCTCGAGCGCCTGTACGACGAAGGAACCCGGGACGGCACCAACGGCACCGACAGCCGGCGCACGTCGTCCACCACCGAACCTGTCACCCGCGAACGGGAGCCCGGGGCCGCTCGCTGAGCGGCACCCGCTCCCGTCCGAGCACACATCGGCCCGACCGACGGGCCGGCGAAGATCGAACCGCCGCCGGATGGCGGCTCCAAGGAGAACCCATGGCCAAGCGACCGTCGAACCCGGACGAAGGCGCGACCCGCGGCTCGCGAGAGCTGCCGCTCGTCGCCCTCCGGGAGACGGTCATCTTCCCGGAGATGATCGTCCCGCTGCAGGTCGGACGCGAGAAGAGCGTCGCGGCGCTCAACGCCGCCGTCGAAGGCGGCGGCCTGATTGCGCTCGTCACCCAGCGCCAGGCCGAGCAGGAGGAGATCTCGGATCCGTCCGAGCTCTATGGCATCGGCACCCTCGCGAAGATCGCGCAGGTCGTCCAGCTCCAGGACGGCACCGTTCGGGCGATCGTCCAGGGCCAGAACCGGCTGCGCGTGCATGGCTTCGCGCGCGTTGCCCCGTACATCGCCGCCCGCGTGGAGGTCCTCGAGGACGAGCCGTCCACGGCGGTCGAGACGCAGGCGCTCATGCGCAGCGTCCAGGCGCAGATCGAGCAGTACGTCGCGAACGGCGCGCCGGTGCCGCCGGAAGCCGCCGTCGCCGCGCGGAACATCACGGAACCCGGGCTGCTGGCGGACATGGTGGCCTACAGCCCGGACATGACCACGGAGCAGCGACAGGAGCTGCTCGAGACCGTGGACGTCGTCGACCGGCTCAAGCTCGTTTCGGCGTTCCTCGCGCGCCAGGTCGAGATCCTGGAGCTCAAGGGCAGGATCCAGAGCGAGGTCAAGTCCGAGATGGACAAGACCCAGCGCGAGTACATCCTGCGGGAGCAGCTCAAGGCGATCCAGCGCGAGCTCGGGGAGGATGACCCGCAGCAGGCCGAGATCAACGAGCTGCGTGACAAGGTCGAGCAGTCCGGCATGCCCGAGGAGGTCCGGACGCGGGCGATCAAGGAGATCGACCGCATGAGCCGGATCCCGTCGGCCTCCCCGGAGGTGGGCGTGATCCGGACGTACGTCGACTGGCTCGTGAGCCTGCCGTGGTCCACCTCGACCGAGGACCAGCTCGACATCCGGGAGGCGGCCCGGATCCTCGACGAGGACCACTACGGCCTGGAGAAGATCAAGGAGCGCATCCTCGAGTACCTCGCCGTGCGCAGCCTCGCGGACACGATCCGCAGCCCGATCCTCGCGTTCGTCGGGCCGCCCGGCGTGGGCAAGACGAGCCTGGGCAAGTCCATCGCGCGGGCGATGGGGCGCAAGTTCGTGCGCATGAGCCTGGGCGGCATCCACGATGAGGCGGAGATCCGGGGCCACCGGCGCACGTACATCGGCGCGCTGCCCGGACGCATCGTCCAGAACATCAAGACCGCGGGCTCGAACAACCCGGTGTTCATGCTCGACGAGGTCGACAAGATCGGCATGGACTTCCGGGGCGACCCGAGCTCGGCCCTCCTCGAGGTGCTCGACCCGGAGCAGAACTTCAGCTTCCAGGACAACTACCTCGAGGTGCCGTTCGACCTGAGCAAGGTCCTGTTCATCGCGACCGCGAACCTGCTCGATCCCATCCCGGCCCCGCTGCGCGACCGGATGGAGGTCATCCAGCTGCCGGGCTACACGCAGCAGGAGAAGACCGAGATCGGCCGGCGGTTCCTCATCCCCAAGCAGATGGAGAACCACGGCCTCAAGGCGAAGCACGTGCAGTTCACCGACGAGGCGATGACGCAGCTCGTGCAGGCGTACACGCACGAGGCCGGCGTCCGCAACCTCGAGCGCGAGATCGCGAACATCATGCGCAAGGTCGCGCGGCAGGTCGCCGAGGGCCGGAAGCGCCGGACGGTCGTCGACCGGAAGAAGCTCGAGACCTACCTCGGCCCGCCGCGGTTCGAGTACGGGGAGCTGGAGGCCACCGACCAGGTGGGCTCGGCGACCGGGCTCGTCGTGACCGAGGTCGGCGGCGATGTCGTGGCCGTCGAGGTCACGAAGATGCCGGGCAAGGAGGACTTCATCCTCACCGGTCAGCTGGGCGAGGTGATGCGGGAGTCGGCGCGCGCCGCGCTTTCGTGGATCCGCGCCAACGCCGACGTGCTCGGCATCGACCGCGAGCAGTTCGAGAAGAACACCCTCCACATCCACGTCCCTGCCGGGGCGACGCCGAAGGACGGCCCCTCCGCCGGCGTGACGATGGCCACCGCGATGGTCAGCGCGTTCACCGGGATCCCGGTGCGCAAGGACGTCGCGATGACCGGCGAGATCACGCTTCGCGGCCGGGTCCTGCCCATCGGCGGCCTGAAGTCGAAGATCCTCGCCGCCCACCTGTCGGGGGCCGGGATCGTCATCCTCCCGAAGAAGAACGAGAAGGACCTGCGGGACATCCCCGACGAGATCCGCAGGCAGCTCAAGCTCGTCCTCTCCGATTCCATGGAGCAGGTGCTCGACGCGGCGCTCCGGCGCAAGCCGAAGCCGCTCAAGACGGTGCCGCCGACGATCGTGGAGGGAGGCGACGAGCTCCCGAAGCCCGAGCCGCAGTCCCGCGTCCGGCGCACGACGTTCCCGCCGGCCGACCAGCCGACGGTCGTCGTCCAGCGCCGGGACTGACGGTCGCGGCGAGGGCGGCAGGGACGCCTGACGGGGGAGCCAGGCGATGGAGTACCAGGACTACTACAAGACGCTCGGCGTGAAACGCGACGCGTCGACCGCCGAGATCAAGAAGGCGTTCCGGAAGCTGGCCCGCGAGCTCCACCCGGACCGCAACCCGGGCGACAAGGCCGCGGAGAAGCGGTTCAAGGACGTCAACGAGGCACACGCCGTCCTGTCCGACCCGGAGAAGCGGCGACAGTACGACGCGCTCGGGGCCGACTGGGAGCGGTTTGCGCGCGCGGGCGGAGGTGCCGGTGGCGCGGATCCGTTCGGCCCGGGCGGCCCGTTCGCCGGCTTCGGGGGGGCGGGCCGCGGTCAGGCGGGCAACGTCCGCTACGAGTTCCGCACGACCGGCGGGGACACCGGCGGCTTCTCGGACTTCTTCCGGATGTTCTTCGGCGGCGAGCAGCCGGGCGGCGGCACGGCCACCCGAACCCGGACGAGGTCGGGCACGAGCACGGGCTCCATCGACGACATCCTCGAGCAGCTGCAGCGCGACGCCGCGACCGGCGGCGGCGGGACGGCCGGCCAGGGTGCGGGCAACGGCCGGGCCGCGCGCCACGAGATCGAGGCGCCAACGGAGCTCACGCTCGAGGAGGCCTACCACGGCACGACCCGGATCGTCGATGTCGAGGGAAAGCGCTACGAGGTCACGATCCCGCGCGGCACCGACAGCGGGAGCCGGATCCGGTTGTCGGGCAAGGGACCCGGCGGGCGCGACGTCGTCGTCGCGGTGCGCGTGAAGCCGCACCCGGTGTTCACGCGCCGCGGCGCAGACCTGGAGCGGGAGCTCCCGATCACGCTCGAGGAGGCCCTGCTCGGCGCGGAGGTGCCGGTGGGCACGCTGAAGGGCCGGGTGCTGCTCACGATCCCGCCCGGTACCCAGAGCGGGCGGTCCTTCCGGCTCACCGGCCAGGGAATGCCCCGGCTGCGACAGGACGGCTTCGGCGACCTCTACGTCAAGGTTCGGGTCGTCCTGCCGGGTCAGCTCAGCGACGAGGCGCAGGGCGCGGCACGCCGCCTGTTCGAGCTCGTCGACCAACCCAACCCACGAACCAGCGCCTGACCGGGAAAACAAAGCATGCAACTCGACCGACTGACCCAGAAGGCCCAGGAGGCGATCGTCGCGGCCCAGCGGACCGCCGAGACGCTCCAGAGCCCGGTGCTCGACGCGGAGCACCTCCTCGCTGCGCTCCTCGAGCCCGACGACGGGGTCCCCGCGGAGACGCTCCGGCGGCTCGGCGTGGACCTCAACGCCCTGCGCGGCGAGCTCGCGGCGCTGCTGAATCGCCGCGCACGGATCCAGGGCGGCTCCCTGACCGTCGACCTCCGCGCCAAGCGGGCGATCGACCGTGCCCAGGAGGAGGCGCGACGGCTGGGCGACGAGTACACCTCGACGGAGCATCTGCTCCTCGGGGTGATCGACGCCGGCGGTGATGCCCAGCAGCTCCTCGAGCGCCACGGCGCGAGCCGCGAGGCCGTGCTCGGCGCGCTCCAGGCGGTTCGCGGCGGCCAGCGCGTGACGAGCCCGAACCCCGAGGGCACGTACCAGGCGCTCGAGAAGTACGGCCGCGACCTGACCGCAGAGGCGCGCGCCGGCAAGCTGGACCCGGTCGTGGGACGGGATGAAGAGATCCGGCGCACGATCCAGGTGCTCAGCCGGCGCACGAAGAACAACCCGGTGCTCATCGGCGAGCCGGGCGTGGGCAAGACCGCGATCGTCGAGGGCCTCGCCCAGCGGATCGTGCGCGGCGACGTGCCCGAGGGCCTGAAGGACAAGCGCGTCGTCTCCCTCGACCTGGGTGCGCTCATCGCCGGCGCGAAGTTCCGGGGCGAGTTCGAGGAGCGGCTCAAGGCAGTCCTCAAGGAGATCAAGGACGCCGAGGGCCAGGTCGTGCTGTTCATCGATGAGCTGCATACCGTCGTGGGCGCCGGCGCGGCCGAGGGCGCGATGGACGCCTCGAACCTGCTCAAGCCGATGCTCGCGCGCGGCGAGCTGCACACGATCGGCGCGACCACGCTCGACGAGTACCGCAAGCACATCGAGAAGGACGCCGCGCTCGAACGCCGCTTCCAGCCCGTGCTCGTCGACGAGCCGACGGTGGAGGAGACGATCTCGATCCTCCGCGGCCTGCGCGAGCGCTACGAGGTCCATCACGGCGTCCGGATCACGGACTCCGCGCTCGTCGCCGCGGCGACCCTGTCGCATCGCTACATCAGCGACCGCTTCCTGCCCGACAAGGCGATCGATCTCGTGGACGAGGCCGCGAGCCGGCTGCGGATGGAGATCGACTCGATGCCGGTCGAGCTCGACGAGCTCGAGCGGCGCCGGATCCAGCTCGAGATCGAGCGGGAGGCCCTGCGCAAGGAGACCGACGAGGCCTCGAAGGCGCGCCTCGAGGCGCTCGAGCGCGAGCTCGCCGAGATCGGCGAGGAGGCCGGCGCGATGAAGCAGCGCTGGGAGGCGGAGAAGGCCGCGATCGCCGCGATCCGTGAGACGAAGGAGGAGCTCGAGCAGCTCCAGGTCCGGATCGAGCAGGCGCAGCGCGAGGCCGACTACGAGACCGCGGCGCGCCTCCAGTACGGCACGCTGCCGGAGCTCCAGAACCGGCTCCGCGAGCAGGAGGCCGCGATCGCGACGCTCCAGGGCCCGGGCTCGCTCCTCAAGGAGGAGGTGACGGCCGACGAGATCGCCTCGATCGTGGCGGCGTGGACCGGCATTCCCGTCACGAAGCTCATGGAGGCCGAGCTCGAGAAGCTGGTGAAGATGGAGGAGCGACTCCACGCGCGCGTCGTCGGCCAGAACGAGGCGATCGAGGCGGTGTCCGACGCGGTGCGACGTGCTCGCGCCGGCCTGAAGGACCCGCGCCGGCCCATCGGGTCGTTCCTGTTCCTCGGCCCGACCGGCGTGGGCAAGACCGAGCTCGCCCGCGCGCTCGCGGAGTTCCTGTTCGACGACGAGCAAGCGATGGTCCGCATTGACATGAGCGAGTACATGGAGAAGTTCGCCGTGTCGCGGCTCGTCGGCGCACCGCCCGGCTACGTCGGCTACGAGGAGGGCGGCCAGCTGACCGAGGCGGTCCGCCGCCGGCCGTACCAGGTCATCCTCCTCGACGAGATCGAGAAGGCCCATCCCGACGTGTTCAACGTGCTGCTTCAGGTGCTCGACGACGGCCGGCTGACCGATTCCCAGGGGCGCACGGTGGACTTCAAGAACACCGTCGTGATCATGACCAGCAACATCGGCAGCCAGCAGATCGCCGCGTACGCGGGCCGGCGGGACGACGCGACGTACGAGCAGATGAAGCGGCAGGTGACCGACCAGCTGCGCGCGCACTTCCGGCCGGAGTTCCTCAACCGGGTGGACGAGGTCATCGTCTTCCACTCGCTCACCGAGGCGAACCTTGCGGCGATCGTCGACCTGCTGCTGGCCGACCTCCAGCGCCGGCTGGCGGACAAGGACATCCTGCTCGAGCTCACCCCGGCGGCGCGCGCGCTCATCGCACGCGAAGGCACCGATCCCGCCTACGGAGCGCGACCGCTGAAGCGGACGATCCAGCGCCTCGTCGAGAACCCGTTCGCGCGGGCGCTCCTGTCCGGGACGTTCGCGCCCGGCGACCGGGTGAAGGCGGATGCGGACGTGACCTCGGGGACGCTCGTCTTCTCGACCGACTCGCGGTCCGTGGTCGCGGATGCGGGCGATCGGCGCGACGCCCGGGCGGGCGGTGAGACCCCCAGCCCGGCGGGCGTGGGGGGCTCGGGGGGCGCATTCGACCTCCCGCCGACCGGCGAGCGCAAGCGCGGCGACGGCGGCGAGCTCGTCAACTAGCCACGGGCCCGGCAGCGTGCGCTTCGGGGACGTCGCCGCGCGCCTCTCCGCGCTTCCCGACGAGCTGCCGGACGGTCCGCCGGACCTGATCCCGGTCCTCGCGTCCACGGGCACCGTCCGCCCGCGGTTCGATCCGGGGCCGGGCGAGCCGCGCCCGGCGGCCGTGCTGGTGCTCGTGTATCCCGACGACGACGGCGAGGCACACGTGCTGCTCACCGAGCGGGTCGACCGCGGCGGGCACCACAGCGGCGAGGTGTCGTTCCCGGGCGGGCGAGCCGAGGACGACGACGAGAACCTCGTCGCGACGGCGCTCCGGGAGGCGGCCGAGGAGGTGGGGCTGGATCCGGTCGCGGCCGGCGTGCGCGTCATCGGCACGCTGCCGCCGCTCACGATCCCGGTCTCGAACTACGCGGTCACGCCGGTGGTCGCGCTCGCGGAGCGCCGCCCGGAGCTCGTCGCCTCGCCGGTCGAGGTCGCCCGGATCCTCCACGTCCCCGTGGACGCGTTCCTCCCGTCCGCACCGCGCGACCGGGTGGAGCGCGAAATTCGCGGCTGGCTCGTGCGCTACAGCGCGTACCCCGTGGAGGGGCTGTCCGTCTGGGGGATGACGGCGCGGGTGCTCGGCGGACTGGGCGCGCTGCTCTCGGACGTCCCGGCCGCGGCCGCGGACCAGCCGGGGCCCCGCCCGCCTGACCGGCGCTAGGAGGGCTCCCCCTCGAGGTTCGCTGATGGACCGTGGCGCTGGATCCGGCGCGGCCGCAGCTGCCCCTCGCCGCGACTCACGCCGCCCGGATTCGGGAGGGCCCGCGTCACGCCTTCCACGACCGCCGGGACGGCCGCGGCCGCTTCGGCGAACTCGACGACGAGCGCGCGCATCGCCGTGTGCTCCGTCCACGCCCAGTGATCGATGTCCGCCGGCCAGAGGACCGCGTCGCCCGCCTGGACCCGGATGCGCTCGTCCCCCACCTGGACCCAGCCACCGCCCTCGATGACCACGAGCCAGGTGACATTCGGGTTCGAGTGCGGCGCGATCGCGCCGCCCCGCGCGAACGCCAGCTCGGCAATGACCCCGCGTGCGTCGGAGTGGATCACGCGACCCTCGATGCCCATGGTCCCGGCCGGACCCTGGGGCCGCCGATGGCCGACGCCGAAGCGAACGACCTCGATCGGCATCGCGTCGGGCGACGGCTGTGGCCGGGCTACCGGCGCCGGCGCCGGCGCGACGGCTTCGCGCGGATCGTCGCCTCCGGATGAGCGAACTTCTGACGCGACACGTAGCGCTGCTTCGCGAGCTGCCGCTCGTAGGCGGCGAGGATGGGCGGGAATCGCCGGAACCGGATCCACCACAGGACGCCCAGGCCGACCGCCTCGGTCAGGAGGACGAAGATGAAGTCGAACACGAACAGCGCGTACACCACGAGCAGCCCGAACACGATCAGACCGGTCCACAGGAGCCACTCGTACAGCTCGAGGTACGGCCCGTGGCGGTGGAGCTGGCGCGTGCGCACCGAATAGAGCACGACGAGCGCGACCAGCAGCGCGGCCGCGCTGATCCAGGTGGGGTGGAACAGGTCCGGGAAGTTGCGGCTGTTGAAGGCCGTGAACAGGTAGTCCCAGGGCGCGAGCGTCACGGGGGCAGGGCCTCGGTTGTGCGGATCGTGGTCGACGGCGGATGGATCCGTCCGGGGGCCCGAGTATGCCACGACCCCGGGGTATACTCGGCGCCTTGATCGCGCCCTGATCCGCGTCCCTGCACGCCTCCGCGGGGCTTCGCATCAGGCGCCCGAGCCGTTCTTCGTGGGAGGGATCCGACCGGGTGCGCGCTCTCCTGTCGGTCGCCAACCGCGACGGAATCGTCGGCCTGGCACGCGAGCTCCTCGAGCAGGGGCACGAGGTCTACGCCACGGACGGCACCCGGGATCACCTCGCGGCCGAGGGCGTCGACGCGGCCAGCGTCTCGGACCTCACCCAGGTGCCGCCGCTCGTCGGCGGCCAGGTGAAGACGTTCCATCCCGCGGTCTACGCCGGGATCCTCGCCCGCCGCGACGTGCCCGAACAGCTCGACCAGCTTGTCCAGCACGGCATCAGCGCGATCGACCTCGTCGTCGTGAACGTCAAGCCGTTCGCCCCGGAGGTGGGGCGGCAGCTGATCGGGATCGACGAGGCGATCGAGATGATCGACGTCGGCGGCGCCGCGCTCCTGTCGGCCGCCGCCCGGAACGCCGCCGGGGTCGCCGCGGTCGCGAGCCCCGCGCATTACCCCGCCATCCTCGAGGACCTCCGGTCGCTGGGCCAGATCTCCGCCGAGACACGCCACCGGCTGGCGGCGGACGCGTTCGGCGTGGTCGCGGCGTACTACGCGGAGATCGCGGCCTACCTCCAGCAGCTGAGCGGCAACACGTTCCCGAACCGACTGGCGCTCGTCCTCGAGAAGGTCTCGGACCTCCGGTACGGCGAGAACCCCCACCAGCACGCTGCGTTCTACCGCGAGACCACCCACCGGTCGGGAACGGTCGCCGACGCCACGCAGCTCCACGGCGCGCCGCCCACGTTCAACAACCTGCTCGACCTCGACGCGGCATACCGGATCGCCTCGGACTACACGGCGCCCACGGTCGTGATCGCCAAGCACACCGACCCGGTGGGCGTGGCGTCCGCGGACGAGCTCGTCGAGGCCTACCGGAAGGCGCTCGACACCGACCACGTCGCCGCCTTCGGCGGCATCGTGGGCGTGAACCGCGAGCTGGACGCGGTCACGGCGCGCGAGATCGCAGCGAACTCGTACGAGGCCGTGATCGCGCCCGGCTACAGCCAGGCGGCGCTCGGGATCCTGCGCGCAAAGCCCGGCCTCGAGCTGATCGACGTGCCGCCCAGCCCCACGGAGGGGATGCGGGACTACGGCATCGCGAACCTCGACTTCAAGCGGGTCGGTGGCGGGCTGCTCGTGGAGAGTCTCGACGCCGTCGACCTCGACCGCGGCCGGCTCCAGGTGGTCACGAAGCGGCGGCCAACGCTCGAGGAGCTGACTGATCTCCTGTTCGCGTGGCGCGCGGTCCGTCATGTCCGGAGCAATGCCATCGTCCTCGCCCGGAACACGGCCACGGTCGGGATCGGCGCTGCGCAGGCGTCGCGCAACGTCTCGGTCGAGATCGCGCTGCGGCGGGCAAGCGATCGGGCCAAGCTCGCGGTGATGGCGTCCGACGCGTACTTCCCGTTCCCGGACGGGATCCAGATGGCGACCAACGCGGGCGTCACGGCGATCATCCAGCCCGGCGGCTCGATCCGCGACGAGATGGCGATCGAGGTCGCCGACCGCCACCACCTTGCGATGGTCTTCACGGGCCGACGCCACTTCCGCCATTAGTCTGGCCCGTGATGCGGCCCGCGCGCGGCGTTGGCTCCTCCGTGCGGTCGCTCACGCACCCTGGGGTGCGCTCGCTCCCGTACTCGGCGCCGCCTTGCGCGCGAACCACCTGACGGGCCAGAGGTAATCCATGGAACAGCTGCTCGCGCTCGAGATGATCCGCGTGACCGAGGCCGCCGCGATCGAGTCGGCGCGGTTCATGGGGCGCGGCGACCGGACCGGGGCGGATCGGGCCGCGACCGAGGCGATGCGCGCCGCGATGGACGAGATCGACATCCGCGGCACGATCGTCATCGGCGAAGGCGAGCGCGACGAGGCGCCCATGCTGTACATCGGCGAGCAGGTCGGGCGCGCGGATGAGGAGGATCGGCGGGCCGTCGCGGAAGTGGACATCGCGGTCGACCCGCTCGAGGGCACGAATCTCGTGGCCACCGGCCAGGCGAACGCCATCACGGTGCTGGCCGCATCCGAGCGCGGCGGGCTCGTCCACGCGCCGGACACGTATCTCGAAAAGCTGTGCGTCGGGCCGGTGGTGGCGGGGCACGTCGACATCCGCGCGACCGCGACGGAGAATTGCCATCGGATTGCGGAGGCGCTCGGCCGGCGCGTCCGCGACATCACGGTCGTGATCCTCGACCGTCCTCGCCACGAGGAGCTCATCGCCGAGGTCCGGACCACCGGCGCCCGGATCAAGCTCATCTCCGACGGCGACCTCTCGGCCGCGATTTCGACCGCGGTCTCGGGCACGGGGGTGCACGCCGTCATGGGCATCGGCGGAGCGCCGGAGGGCGTGATCACCGCGGCCGCCCTGCGCTGCCTCGGCGGGGAGATCCAGGCGCGGTTCCGGTTCCGGAGCGAGGAGGAGCGCGAGCGGGCCGCGCGGATGGGTCACGGCGATCCGCAGCGCGTGTACACGACCGCGGACCTCGCCTCCGGGGACCACCTCGTGTTCGCCGCCACCGGCGTCACGACCGGGGACCTGCTGCAGGGGGTCCGGTTCTTCGGCGGCGGCGCACGGACGCACTCGCTCGTCATGGCGTACCAGACGGCCCAGGTCCGGTTCGTGGACACGGTCCACATGTTCGACCGGGATCGGCCGCCGGCCGTCCGCCTCTAGGCCGGCCGCGCGTCAGGGGCGGCGATCGGCCCTGCGGCGATCGTCCAGCCGGTGCCGGTCCAGTCGCCGAGCCGCCGAACCGCGTCCTCGCCCTCGATCGCGCGCTGCCGCGCAGCTGCGCGTGCGACGGTCTCGCCCCATCCGGGCGGCACGAGCCGCGGCGCGAGGTCAGCCAGCGGCGCGAGCACGAACAGCCGCCGGCGCGCCTCCGGGTGGGGGACGGTGAGCGGCAGGTCGCGCTTCGCCGGATCGTCCGACCGGGCGTCCGCCGGCCGCACCGCCGACCCGGACCAGCGGCCGAACAGGAGCAGGTCGAGATCGAGCTCGCGTGGGCCCCAGCGCTCGCGCTCGCGGCGTCCGAACGACCGCTCGATCGCCTTGAGGGCGACGAGCAGGGCGAGCGCGCCGGTCGCCGGCTCCGGCCCGGCGGGCACGTCGAGGGCGACGACCGCGTTCCGGAACTCGGGCTGGTCCGTGACCCCGACGGGAGCCGTGGCGTACAGCGGGGAGACGGCCCGGAGCCCTGCCCCGGGCAAGGCCGCAAGCGTGGCGACCGCGGCCGCGAGCGTCCCCTCCGGCTCGCCGACGTTGGACCCCAGGCCGATGTACGCGCGGATGCGCCGGCTGCGCGGCGTGCGCCCGGAGCGCCGCGTGCGCGGGCGGGACGCCTCGCTGTGCGACGCTTCGCCGGTGCCACGCGTCACGGTGCTCATCCTCCATCCCGAACCCGGGCCCGCCGCGGGCCCCCTCGAGCGGCTCCTCGGCGAGATCCGCGCGCGCATCGCCGAGCGCCATGCAGCCGCGTTCGCCGCCGCTGGCGTCGAGGACGTCCGGATCGTGGCGGGCCGTGCGGACGATACGCCCTTCGGGGCCCGGCTCCGCGCGATCCTCCGCGCGGAGCCGGCGCGCGGCGGCCTCGTCGTGCTCGGCTCGGGAGCGATCCCGCTCGCCGCGCCTCGCGATCTCGGGCGGCTCGTGGAGCTCGCCGCCTCGGGCCGCGAGGTCGCGCTCGCCAACAACCGGTTCTCGGCCGACGTCGTGGCGGTCGGCCGCGCCAGCCTCCTCGACGGGATTCCGGACACGATCGGGGACAACGCGCTGCCGCGCTGGCTGGACGGCCGGGACGTGGACGTCCGCGACCTTCGGACGACTGCACGTCTCCAGGTCGACGTCGACTCGCCCGCCGACGCGCTGCTCCTCGGGGGCCGGCTGCGAGGCCTGGCAGCCCGCGCCGCCGCCCGCGTGGGGATCGCAGATGCCGACCAGCTGCTGCGCGGGCGCGCCGCCGCTGTCCGCGCCGTCGCCGGCGACCCGGCTGCGGAGCTGCTCGTCGCCGGTCGAACTTCCGCCGGCACGATCGGCTGGCTCGAGCGGCGGATCGCGGCACGGGTCCGCGCGCTCGTCGAGGAGCGCGGGCTGCGGACCGGCATGCCGGGTCAGCGGCCACCCGCCTCGGCGCTGGGGATGGCGCTGGACGCGGAGGGGCCCGACGCGCTGGGCCGGATCGTCGTCCGCCTGGCCGATGCGGCGGTCATCGACACGCGGGTGCTCCTCGCGCACCGCGTCGGCCGTGACGAGCACCGATGGCCGGCCGCCGAGGACCGGTTTGCGTCGGACCTCCTCCTTCCCGATTGGATCGGCGACCCGTGGCTCCGCGCGCTCACGGCCTCGGCCGCCACAGCACCTCGTCCCGTGCTCCTCGGCGGACACACCCTCGTGGGTCCCGGCCTGCCCCGGATCCTCACCCCGGCCGGTCGCGCCCGATGACCGACGAGCCGACGATCCACCTGCGGCGCGACCCGCTGCGGGCGGTCGACGGACCGGCTGACGCCGACGATCCCGACGGCGTGGCCGGCGAGCCCGAGCTGGTCGCCCGGATCCGCGCGGAGATCGCCTCCGGCGGCCCGATCAGCGTGGCGCGGTTCATGGAGCGCGCCCTCTACGAGCCCGGCCTCGGGTACTACCGTCGTTCGGCGCCAGGCCCGGGCCGGGCGGGCGACTTCCTGACCGCCCCGGAGACTCACCCCGTGTTCGGCGCCACGCTCGGTCGGGTCGCGGAGGCGGTCTGGGGGCGGCTCGGGCGGCCGGACCCGTTCGCCGTGCTGGAGATCGGCGCCGGGACGGGGGCCCTTGCCGTCGGGCTGCTCGACGGCCTCCGGCGGGCACGTTCGCCACTCCTGGCCGCCATCCGGTACGTCGCCCAGGACATCGAGCCGGCCCGGGTCGTCGCGGCCCGCGAACGGCTCGACGCGGCAGGCCTCGGCGATCACGTCGAGCCACCCGGCACCGCCACGAAGCCGTCGCTGGTGATCGCGAACGAGGTCCTCGACGCGCTGCCGGTCCATCGCGTCGTCCGTCGCGGATCGGAGCTGCGCGAGCGCCTCGTCGACGTGACGGACGACGGTTTCGTCGAGATCGATGGCCCGCCCGCCCGTCCCGAGCTCGTCGACCGCCTCGAGCACGAAGGCGTGCGCCTGGCGGACGGCCAGCTCGCGGAGATCTGCCTCGACATCGACGCCTGGGTGCGCGCGACGACCATCGGGCTCGACCGCGGCGTGCTCGTGGTGATCGACTACGGCGCCGAGGCGGCCGACCTGTACCGGCCAACCCGTCCCGAGGGCACGCTCCGGGGCTTCCATCGCCATCGACTCGTCGACGACCCGTATCGTCGGGTCGGCCGCCAGGATCTCACGGCCCACGTCGACCTGACCGCGCTCCGCGAGGCCGCACGCCGGGCCGGCCTGCAGCCGATGGGCACGACCACCCAGGCGCGACTCCTGGCCGCGCTCGCGGGCGACCTCGTCGCGGAGCGCCTCCACGATCCCGCGACCGACCTCCGCGCAGCGCTCGAGCTCCGGTCCGCGCTCGCCCGGCTGCTGGACCCGCGAGGCATGGGCGGGTTCGCGGTCGTCGCGTTCGGTCGCGGCGCCGGCACGGACCCACTGCCCGGGTTCGATCCGCTGGATGGCGGCACCGGCTGACGAGCCCGAGCGGGCGCCCGATAGGGCATGCGCCGCATTGCCGTTCGCCTGCGGGGAGTCCACTGTCAGCCTGCCACCGCTCGTCGGTGCGCCGCCGCCGGGGGATGGGTCGCGTGCTCGAACAACGCGCGCTCGGCGCGCCCCGTCCCCCGGCGAGCCAGCCCGGCGCGCCGCGTGCGCCGCAGCGGCGCCACCCCCTCCCGACACCCCGTACTAGAATGGGCGCGCCCCCGGGAGGGCGTCTCCGCCCTGCCCGGACGCACTTGACCGCGTCTCCGCGGGCGCCCCCGCCGCGTTTCGGTGGTGCCGTTTCGCCCACGAGGTGTTCGTGACCGGGATCTGGTACGTCGTCGGCTTCGCGTTCGCCGGCACGACCTTCGTCTTCCTCACGATTGCGGCGGCGTGGCTGGTCTCCCACCGGGTGCGGGGCGACGCGCACAAGGGCTATCCCTATGAATCCGGGATCGACACGTACGGCGACACCCACGGCCGCTTCGGCGTCAGCTTCTATATCTACGCGCTGCTGTTCGTGGCATTCGACATCGAGGTCGTGTTCATCTACCTCTGGGCGCTCGTGTTCAAGGACCTCCTCCTGGGGGCCTTCGTCTCGATGCTCGTGTTCGTGGCCATCCTGCTCATCGGGCTCGCGTATGCCTGGCGGAAGGGGGTGCTGACGTGGCGCTGACCCCTGACGTGCCGGATCCCGCCGCGGGGCTCGGCACCGGACCCGACGACGCAACCGCGATGTCCGCCGACCAACCGGGCAGCCTGCCCGGAGCGCTCGTTGCCGCGGACACCCGTGACGTGGCCGCGCCGATCGTCGTCGGCAACACGCTCTGGGAATCGCCCCGGCCGGGCGCGTACGCGGGCGGCGGCCAGCGCGACCACACGCACCTGCGCGAGCTCGAGGGCTCGCCGCTGCTCCTGCGGGACGACGCACGCTGGGGTGCGCTCGAGGCGATCCCGACCACCGCGGACAACGTGTTCGACCTGCTCCGGATGAACAGCCTGTGGCCGCTCCTGTCGGGCCTCGCCTGCTGTGCCATGGAGATGATGTCCTCGGCCACCTCGCGCAACGACATCGACCGCTGGGGCCACTTCCCGTTCCGCGCCAGTCCGCGCCAGGCGGACGTGCTCATCGTGGCCGGCACGCTGACCACGAAGATGGCCGGTCCGCTCATCCGCCTCTGGGAACAGATGCCGGAGCCGAAGTGGTGCGTCGCGATGGGCGACTGCACGGTCTCGGGCGGCCGCTACAAGCGAAGCTATTCCACGATCGAGGGGATCGACCGGGTCATGCCGGTGGACGTGTACGTACCCGGCTGCCCGCCGCGACCCGAGGGGCTGATCTACGGGATGATGAAGCTCCAGCAGCTGGTCAAGGACCGGCGCGGCAAGTTCCGGGAGCGCGCGATCGGCCCCACCGTGCCGGCCGAGGTCTGAGGTGGACCTCGCGCTGAAGCGCCGGCTGGAATCGCGGTTCGGGGACCGACTCGTCGGCCCCGTCCGCCAGCGGCACGACGAGACCGAGATCCGGGTATCGCCTGCGGATCTGACCGCGGTTCTGCGCGACCTGCACGACGATCCCGCGTTCGGCTTCGTCATGCTCGCGGACCTCGCGGGCGTGGACACGGGAACGACGCTCCAGACCGTCTACCACCTGTGGAGCCAGCAGACCGGCGACTGGCTCCGCGTCGTCGCGGTCGAGCTGCCGCGCGACGATCCGCGCGTGCCCTCGGTCACGGGCCTGTGGCCCGGGGCGGAGTGGATGGAGCGCGAGGCCTACGACATGTTCGGGATCGTGTTCGAGGGCAACCGCGACCTTCGCCGGATCTACATGCCCCCGGACTACACGAGCTTCCCGCTCCGCAAGGACTTCTACCTCGCCGACGACGCGGCGCGATCGCCGGGTGCCGGCGTGCGCCACATGGAACAGCCCCACGCCCCCCGCGACGCGCCGCCGGGCACGGTCCGGCGCGCGAAGGCCTGACGATGACCGCCACGCTTCCGCCCGCCGGCCAGCACCCCTCCGCCGACGACCCCCGGGTCCTGCTCGACCAGGAGATCGGGGTCTTCGAGCCGGTGCCGCCGTATCCGCCGCGCACGGAGCGGGAGGCCGAGTTCTACACGCTCGGCGACGGCGAGATGTTCATCAACCTCGGGCCGCAGCATCCGTCGACCCACGGCGTGCTGCGGGTCGTGCTGAAGATCAACGGCGAGCGGGTGGTCGATCTCGACCCGGTCCTCGGCTACCTCCACCGCGGTGTGGAGAAGCTGTGCGAGAACTCG
The DNA here is from genome assembly GCA_035699445.1 of Candidatus Limnocylindrales bacterium. Lineage (GTDB taxonomy): Bacteria > Chloroflexota > Limnocylindria > Limnocylindrales > CSP1-4 > DASSPX01. The sequence goes on from DASSPX010000103.1 coordinate 17,118, forward strand.
GACTACCACCACATCATCAGCCAGGTCGATCCGCTCGAGTACATCTCGTCACTGTTCTGCGAGTGGTCGCCGGTGATGGCGGTCGAGAAGCTGCTCGACGTCGAGGTGCCGCGCCGGGCGGAGTACATCCGCGTCCTCACGGGCGAGCTCAACCGGGTGCTCTCGCACTCGCTGTTCATGGGCTGGATGGCGCTCGACCTGGGCGGCCTGACGCCCATCCTGTGGAGCTTCATCGAGCGCGACGAGATCGCCGAGATGCTGGCCGCGATCACGGGCCAGCGGCTGCTGTTCAACTACTTCCGGATCGGCGGCGTGAACGGCGACCTGAACCACGAGTTCATGAGCCGCCTGGGCGACTGGATGAGCCGCGCCGGCGCCCAGCACGAGGCGAACACGCAGCTGCTCAACGAGAACGAGATCTTCGTCCGGCGGATGCGCGGCCTGGGCCGGCTCGACCGCGAGACGGCGCTCCGGATGGCGACCACGGGACCCAACCTGCGCGCCTCCGGCGTCCCGTTCGACGTCCGGCGCGCCCACCCGTACTCGGTCTACCCGGAGCTGGAGTTCGACATCCCGACCCGCGGCAACGGCCCGGAGGGCGGCGACTGCCTGGACCGCTACCTGCTGCGGGTCGAGGAGGTGAAGCAGAGCCTCCGGATCATCGACCAGTGCCTCCACAACATGCCGGACGGCCCGGTGATGGCGAAGCTGCCGCGCCTGCTGCGGCCGCGGCCCGGGCGCGCGTTCGCGGCGATCGAGGGGCCGCGTGGGATGTACGCGACGTACGCGATCAGCGACGGCACGGACCAGCCGTTCCGGATGCGGATCCACGATCCGTCGTTCGTCCACCTGCAGCTGGTGGGCCTGCTGATGCAGGACAACCTGATCGCCGACACGATGGCGATCATGGCGTCCCTCGACCCGATCATGGGCGGCGTCGACAAGTGAGCGTCCGGATGCGGCCGTTCGTCGTGCTCCAGCGCGCTCCGCATCGGCCAATCGGGCCCGAGGTCCGGCGATGACCGCCATCGCGCGGACGTGGGGCAATCTCACCACCCTCGGCAAGGTGGTGCTGCCGCTCGCACTGCTCGTCCTGGTCGTCGGGCCGATCGCGACCGCGCTGCTCGCGATCCTCGTCGGGCCGCTCCTGGTCGAGATCCTCGTCGCGAACATCGAGATCGTCCGGTTCGTCGTCGCGGTTACCGCGGTGCTGCTGTTCAGCGTGCCCGCGGCGTTCCTGATCATCTACATGGAAATGAAGGGCATTGCCCTGATGAACCTCCGGGTCGGGCCGGATCGCGTGGGCCCGTACGGCTCGCTGCTGTCCGTCGTGCACGGCCTGAAGGTGCTGATGAAGGAGGACTTCACCCCCACCGGCGCGGACCGCCTCGTGTTCACGCTCGCGCCGGTCGTCGTGTTCCTCACGACGGTGATGAGCTTCCTCGTCATCCCGTTCGCACCGGGCCTGTTCGGGCAGGACTTCAACATCGCCCTGCTCTACTTCTTCGCCGTCGGCGGGCTGTCCGTGGTCGGGTTGCTCATGGCCGGCTGGGCGAGCTTCAACAAGTACTCGCTGCTCGGCGGCCTGCGGTCCGCGGCGCAGATCGTGAGCTACGAGATCCCGCTCACGCTGTCCGTGGTCGGCCTGATCCTCCTGGCCGGAACGATGAGCCTCAACGAGATCACGCTCCAGCAGTCCGGCTGGTTCACCGACTGGTACGTGTTCCGCCAGCCGCTCGCGTTCGTCATCTTCTTCATCGCGATCACCGCCGAGATCAACCGCACGCCGTTCGACCTGACCGAGGCGGACTCGGAGATCGTCGCCGGCTTCGCGACCGAGTACTCCGGGATGCGCTTCGGCTTCTTCTTCTTCGCCGAGTACGTGAACGTGTTCGTGGCCTCGGCGATGATCACGGCGCTCTTCCTGGGCGGCTGGAACGCGCCGTTCCCGTTCCCCGAGGTGCCGCTGGACCTCGATCCCGGATCGCTCGGGATCGGCCTGATCCTGCTGCTCGCCAGCGTGCCGCTCGTCGCGACCCTGGTGTTCGCGACGCCGTTCTGGCTCGCCCGCAGCTCGATGCCGTTCTGGCAGGCGCTCATCCTCGGCTTCATCGCGTTCAACGTCCTGGCCATCGGCGGGCTCGGGTTCGTCGCCTACATCGGCCTCGACTGGGTGGCCGGGCTCATCTGGTTCCTCCTCAAGACGTTCGTCCTCGTGTTCGTGTTCGTGTGGATGCGCGGCACGCTGCCCCGCGTCCGGATCGACCAGCTGATGGGCTTCGCCTGGAAGTGGCTGCTTCCCGCGTCGCTCGTCAACCTGTTCGTCACCGCGGCGGCGATCGTCGTCGTCGAGTCGCTGTGAGGGCCGCATGAGCCTGGTTCCCGGTCTCGGCATGCTGCGCGGCATGGGGCTGACGCTCCGCCGCTTCTTCGAGCCGAAGGCCACGATCCGGTATCCCGAGGTGAAAGCGGACGTCGCGGTGAAGTTCCGCGGCCGCCTCCAGCTCCTGTACGACGAGTACGGCACGCTCAAGTGCGAGACGTGCTTCCAGTGCGCCCAGGCGTGCCCGATCGAATGCATCGACATGGGCGGCATCGACACGAAGGGTCGCTACCACGTCCACTGGGGGCCGCCCGAGACGTACGGCGAGCGGCGCGAGGAATCCGCGCTCCGGCGGTCGGGCCGGACCGTCCCGGACCGGCGCTTCACCCCGTTCGACCCGATCGACCTGACGGCCGTGGACGCCATCCTCGAGAAGTACGACTTCGATCCCCGGCACATGCTCGCCATCCTCGAGGAGACGCAGACCGCGTACGGCCACCTGCCGGTCGCCGCGATCAAGCGGATCTCGCACACCACGGGCGCGTGGTACGCGATGATCTACGGCACCGCGTCGTACTACCGGCACCTCCGCTTCGAGTCCCCCGAGGACGCGATCCAGTCGGCCTCCCTCGACGTCCGGCGCCCGCACGAGCGGGCCTTCGCCGGCGCCCTCGACGCCGCCCTCGTCGGCGGCCGGGGAACGGGGGGCGCACCCGGGGCGGACGGCTCGGCTCCCGGCCGGGGACCCGCGCGGGCATGACATCCCTGCTTCGAACGCCCGCGGCGTGGCCGCGGGTGCTGCTCGGGCGCGCGGATGCGCTCGCGCAGGACCCGTTCGACATCGAGGCGGCCACCCAGGCCGGCGCGTTCCGGGCGCTCCGCACGGTCGTGCGCGATCTCGGGCCGACCGGGACGATCGCGGCCGTGGCGGCATCCGGGCTCCGCGGGCGCGGAGGCGCGGGCTATCCCACCGCCGACAAGTGGCGGGCGTGCGCGAACGCCGCGCCGGGGGTGCGCTACGTCGTCGCCAACGGCTATGGCGCGGACCCGTCGGCCCGGACCGACGAGGCGCTGCTCGACGCGGACCCGTACGCGGTGATCGAAGGCCTCGCGATCGCGGCCTACGCCGTCGGGGCGTCGGAGGCGTTCCTCGCGGTCCGTGGCGACCGGCCGGAGACGGCCGCACGCCTGGAGGCCGCGCTGGCCGCGGCCGAGGAGGCCGGCGTGCTGGGCGAGGACCTGTTCGGCTCTGGCCACGACGTCTGGATCCGCGTGCGGCCGGTCCAGGGCGCGTACATGCTCGGCGAGGAGACGGTCCTGCTCAAGGCGCTCGAGGGCCGCCGGGGACAGCCGGAGCAGCGGCCGCCCTACCCCACCGAGCGCGGTCTCCACGGCAAGCCGACCGTGGTGAACAACGTCCAGACCCTCGCGGCCGTCCCGTGGATCATTCGCGAAGGGGCAGCCGCGTTCGCGGCGATCGGATCGCCGGCGGCGCCGGGCACCGTGCTCGTCGCGGTCCGCGGACCGGCCGGTGCCGGGATCGCGGAGGTGCCGCTCGGCACGCCCCTGCGCGAGCTCGTGGGGCTCGCCGGGGGCGTCGGGACGGGCCGCCAGCTGAAGGCGCTCCTCGTCGGCGGCCCGTCCGGCGGCCTGCTGCCGCCCGATCTCCTCGACACGCCGTACGAGTTCGGGGCGCTCCGGGCGGCCGGCGCCCACCTCGGGTCCGGGTCGGTGGTCGTCGCCGACGACCGCGCGTGCATCCTCGACCTCGCCCGGCTGCTCACCCGGTTCTGCGCGACCGAGGCGTGTGGCAAGACGATCCCGTGCCGGATCGGCACCTGGCGCCTGGTCGAGATCGCCGATCGTGCCGCCGAGGGACTCCAGAAGCCGTCGGATCCGCAGCTGCTCGAGGACCTCGCCCACGACATCGTGGCGAGCGCGCTGTGCGATCACGAGCGCCTCGCTACGCTCGCGCTCACGAGCGGGATGCGATACTTCCGAGCCGAGCTCGACGATCACCTGCTCCGCAGCTCCTGCCCCGCCGGCGTGTGTCAGCCCATCGCCGTGACGGCGACGGCGGCCCGCCAGGAACTCCCCCTGCGATGACGGACCTGATCACCCGACCCGAACCCCAGCCCGCACGCCCCCGCCCCGGCGACCCGCGCCCGGACCGCCCGACCGTGCTCGACACGCTCGTGCCGCTCGAGGACACGGCCGCCGAGCGGCTGATCACGACCCAGTCCCCGCAGCGGCCGCAGAGCACGCCGCGGATCCGGATCGAGGTCGACGGGCGCGTGATCGAGGGGCTCGAGGGCCAGACGATCCTCGAGGTCTGCCGCGACAACGGGATCGAGATCCCGACGCTGTGCTACGAGCCGAAGCTCCCCGGCTTCGGGGCCTGCCGGATGTGCGTCGTCGAGGTGGAGGGCGAGGAGCAT
>DASSPX010000104.1:0-6377 GCA_035699445.1 Candidatus Limnocylindrales bacterium
TAGTTGCCCCGGCCGTCGAACGACTTCGCGGGGACGCCGCGGAAGTCCCGGATGCGGGGCAGCGCGAGCCGCGTGAGCCGCTCGAGGAAGTCCCACATCCGCTCCCCGCGGAGCGTGACCTTGGCGCCGATCGAGTTGCCCGTCCGGAGCCGGAACTGGGCGATCGAGCGCTTCGCCTTGGTCACGACCGGCTTCTGGCCGGTGATCAGCTGCAGGTCGCCGACCGCCGCGTCGATCGCCTTCGCGTTCTGGAGCGCCTCGCCCAGCCCGACGTTGACGACGATCTTCGACAGCCGCGGGACCTCCATCGGGTTCCCGTAGCCGAACTGCTTCTGGAGCGCCGGGATGACCTCGGCGCTGTAGCGATCGCGGAGGGCGCTCACGAGCGGGCCTCCAGCTGCTCGCCGCAGTGACGGCACGTCCGCACCCGTCGCCCGTTCGCGAGCGTCGTGTGCGTGATCCGCGTCGGGCGGTCGCAGTGCGGGCACACGAGCATCACCTTGCCGACCGGAACCGGCTGCGCGATGTCGAGGATCCCGCCCTGCTGGATGCGCGGCATCTGGTTCGGGCCGCCGCTCACCTGGCGCGGCTTCGTGTGCCGCTTCGCGACGTTGATGCCCTCCACGACGACCTCGACGCCGCCCCGGGCCGTGCCGCGGCGGTACACCGTGCGCGTGCCCGACGTCGCCGGGTCGCGCCGGACGACGCGCTCGACCACGCCGGACTTGCCCGCGTCGCGGCCGCTCAGGACCACGACCCGGTCGCCCTTGCGGATCTCGGGCACCTTCGTGCGATGTTCGATGGAACGCTCGGCCATCAGAGCACCTCCGGCGCGAGCGAGACGATCTTCATGTAGTTCCGATCCCGGAGCTCACGGGCGACCGGACCGAAGATCCGGGTGCCGCGGGGGTTCCCCTGGTTGTTGATGAGCACGGCCGCGTTCTCGTCGAAGCGGATGTAGCTGCCGTCGGCGCGCCCGTACTCCTTCGCCGTGCGCACGATGACCGCCCGCACGACGTCGCCCTTCTTCACCGGTGCGTTCGGGATCGCCTGCTTGACGCTCGCGATGATCACGTCGCCGACGCCGGCGGTGGTCTTCTGCGAGCGGCCCATGATCCGGATGCACTCGATCGTCCGGGCGCCGGTGTTGTCGGCGACCTTGAGGCGGGTCTGGGGCTGGATCATGCCTGGCCCTCGTCCCCGCCCGCCTCGGCGGTCGCCCCCTCATCGGTCTCCTCCGCGCCGGCGTCCTGCGCGCCGCGCTCGGCGGCCTCGCGGTCGCGGCCCGGGTGCGCCGCGGCGTGGATCGCCTCGGAGGTCTCGGCCTCCTCGGCCACGATCGACTCGGTGGCGGCCGCGTCGCCCCGGGCGAGGATCTGGACCAGCCGCCAGCGCTTCGTGGCGGACAGCGGCCGCGACTCCTCGATCAGGACGGTGTCGCCGATCCGCGCCTCGTTGTCCTCGTCGTGCGCCTTGAACTTCGTGGTGAGGCGGATGACGCGCTTGTACAGCCGGTGCCGCGCGAGGCGCTCGACGGACACGACGATCGTCTTGTCCATCCGGTCGCTGACCACGCGGCCCGTCTTCGTCTTCCGCTGACCCCGACCGGTGGCCGGGGCCGGATTCGTCTGTGCCATCGTCGGCGACCTCCTACGCCGACCGGACGCGGGCGTCGTTGCGCTCGCGCTGGACGGTGAGGATCCGGGCGATCGTCCGCCGGGTCGCCGGGATCGTGCTGTAGTCCTTCAACTGGCGGGTGGACAGCGCGAACCGCGCCGACCACAGGTCGAGCTTCGCCTGGCGGAGGGCGTCCTCAAGCTCGGCGTCGCTGAGCTTGCGGACCTCACCGATGTCCATCGGCGGCCTCCTTCGTCACGGTCTCCCGCTGGACGACGCGCGTCTGGACCGGGAGCTTGTGCGCGGCAAGGCGCATCGCCTCGACCGCAGCCTCGTGCTCGACACCGGCCATCTCGAACAGGATCCGGCCGGGCTTGACGACCGCGACCCAGTGGTCGGGGGCGCCCTTGCCCGAGCCCATCCGGGTCTCGGCCGGCTTCTTCGTGGCGGGCTTGTCGGGGAAGATCCGGATCCAGATCTTGCCGCCGCGCTTGACCGAGCGGGTCATCGCGCGTCGCGCGGCCTCGATCTGGCGCGCCGTGATCCACGCCGGCTCGAGCGTGGCCAGGCCGTACTCGCCGAACGCCACCGAGTGGCCGCCCTTGGCGAGGCCGGACATCCGGCCGCGCATCACCTTGCGGTGCTTGACGCGACGGGGCATCAGCATGTCACGCCACCCCCGGCGCCGGGGCGCCCGCGGCAACCGCGGCCTCGCGGCGCCGCCGCTCGACCGGGATGTCGCCCTTGTAGATCCAGACCTTCACGCCGATCCGCCCGTAGGTCGTGTGGGCGTGGACCTGGCCGTAGCTGATGTCCGCGCGCAGCGTACCGAGGGGGATCCGTCCCTCGCGGTCCCACTCTCGGCGGCCCATCTCCGAGCCGCCGAGGCGGCCGGCAAGCGCGATCCGGACGCCCTTGGCGCCGGCCTTCATCGACCGCTGGATCGCCTGCTTGAGCGCCTTCTTGTACGCGACGCGGCGGGTGAGCTGCTGGGCGATGTTGAGCGCGACGAGGTACGCGTCGAGCTCCGGCTGGCGGATCTCCTTGATCTCCAGCTTCACCTTGCGCTTCGTCAGCTCGCCGATCTCGCGCCGGAGCAGCTCGACGTTCTGGCCGCCCTTGCCGATGACGATCCCGGGCTTGGCCGTGTGGATCGACACCGTGATCTGGCTGTAGTGCCGCTCGATCTCCACCCACGACACGGACGCGTTCGCGAGGCGACGGTCGAGCAGGCGGCGGACGGCGATGTCCTCCTTGAGGAGGTCGGTGTAGTCCTTGTCGGCATACCACTTGGCCGACCACGAGCGGGTGTAGCCGAGGCGGAAGCCGTACGGATGGACCTTGTGACCCATGCCTAGGCCTCCCGGTCTTCGACGACGATGGTGATGTGCGTCATGGGCTTGTGGATCGGGAACGCCCGACCCTGGGCCCGCGGCCGCCAGCGCTTGATCGTGGGGCCCTCGTTGGCGATGGCGTCCGCGATCACGAGTTCGTCGGCGGCGAGGTTGTGGTTGTTCTCGGCGTTCGCGGCGGCGCTCTTCAGCACCCGGGCGACCTCGCGCGCGGCGGCCTGTGGCATGAACCGCAGGAGCGCGGAGGCCTCCTCGACCCGCTTGCCCTTGATCGCCTCGGTCACGAGACGGGCCTTGCGGGTGGAGCCGCGGACGTACTTGGCGGTGGCGGACACGCGCATCGTCGACTCGCCCCTACCGCACGCCGGCGCGCTGGTCGGTGTTCTTGCCGTGCCCGCGGTACGTGCGGGTGGGCGCGAACTCCCCGAGCCGGTGGCCGACCATGTTCTCGGTGATGTAGACGGGCACGTGCTTCCGACCGTTGTAGACGGCGACCGTGTGGCCGATGAAGTCCGGGAAGATCACGGACGCCCGGCTCCAGGTCTTCACGACCTTGCGCTCGTTGCGCTTGTTCATCTCCTGGACGCGGTCGAGAAGCCGCGCCTGGACGAACGGCCCCTTCTTGACCGATCGCGACATGCTCGAGCTCCTCTCAGGACTTGCGATGCCGGCTGCGCACGATCAGCCGATCCGTGGTCTTCACGCGCCGAGTGCGGTAGCCCATCGCTGGCTTGCCCCACGGCGTCTTGGGCGGCATGCCGGTCGGGCTCTTGCCCTCGCCGCCACCGTGCGGGTGGTCGCGCGGGGTCATCGCCACGCCGCGCACCTCGGGGCGATGCCCCATGTGACGTGCACGGCCGGCCTTGCCGAGGCTCTGGTTTTCGTGGTCGAGGTTCGACACCTGGCCCACGGTCGCGATGCACCGGAGCGGCACGCGCCGCATCTCGCCGGACGGGAGCCGCACCGTGGCGAAGTCCCCCTCCTTGGCGAGCAGCTGCGCCGACGTGCCCGCCGAGCGGACGATCTGGCCGCCCCGGCCGGGCACGAGCTCGATGTTGTGGATCGTCGTGCCCAGCGGGATGTTCGCGAGCGGCAGCGCGTTGCCCACCCGCGCCTCGGCGTCCGGACCGGCGACGACGATGTCCCCGACCTTCAGCCCGTGGGGCAGGAGCATGTAGCGCTTCTCGCCGTCGCGGTAGTGGAGCAGGCCGATGCGGGCCGACCGGTTCGGGTCGTACTCGATCGTCGCCAGGCGCGCCGGGACGCCGATCTTGTCGCGCTTGAAGTCGATCTTCCGGTAGTGGGTCTTGTGGCCCCCACCCCGGTGGCGGATCGTCACCCGGCCGGCATTGTTCCGGCCCGAGGCGCGCTTCTTCGGCTCGAGGAGCGGCTTGTGCGGCTGGTCGGTGGTGATCTCCTCGAACGTCGAGCGGGTCATGAACCGCCGACCCGGGGAGGTCGCCTTGTAGCTACGGAGCGGCATCCCTACACCCCCTCGAAGAACTCGATCTTCTGGCCGGGAGCGAGGGTCACGATCGCCTTGCGCCACGGGGTCGTGTGGCCGACGATCCGCCCGCGGCGCGTGCCGCGCCGCTTCTCCTTCGACTTCGTCGTCAGGACGTTCACGGCCACGACCGTGACGTTCTCCTTCCGGTAGAGCTCCTCGACGGCGGCCTTGATCTGGATCTTGTTCGCCTTCGCGTGGACGGCGAACGTGTACTTGTTGCCGAGCGCCGCGTTCGCGTCCCCGAGCGTCGACGAGGCGATCGACTTCTCGGAGATCACGGGGCGGAGGATGACGTCGGCGGCAGTCAGCTCGCTCACGCGTACACCTCCTCCATCCGCGCGAGCGCGGGCTGCTCGATGAGGACCGCGTCGGCGTCGAGCAGGTCGACGACGTTGAGCGAGTCCGCGAGGATGACGTTCACCTTCGGCAGGTTCGCCGCGGAGCGCTCGAGCGCCTCGTCGCGCGACGGGGCGACCACGAGCACCTTGCGACCGTGGCCGTCGCCCGCGCCGAGGGCGGCGAGGATCCCGGCGAATACCTTCGTCTTCGGCTCCTCGTCCATGCCGAACCGGTCCACGACGCGGATCGCGTCGTCGGCGAGCTTCGCGGTCAGCGCGCCACGGAGCGCGAGCCGGCGCATCTTCCGGTTGAGGCGCTGCTCGTACGAGCGCGGATGCGGCCCGAACACGGCGCCGCCGCCCCGGTAGTGGGGCGCGGTGCGGGAGCCCTGGCGGGCGCGGCCGGTGCCCTTCTGGCGGTACGGCTTCCTGCCGCCGCCGCGGACCTCGCCGCGCGTCTTCGTGTCATGCGTGCCGGTCCGGCGTCCCGCGAGCTGCGCGACGACGGCCTGGTGGAGCACCGCCTCGTTGACGGGGGCCGCGAACAGCCCCTCGGCGAGCTCCACGGAGCCGACGGAGGCGCCGGTCCGATCGTAGAGCGTGGTCTGCGGCATTCGTCAGCCCTTCCGCACCAGCGTCAGGGAGCCGTCGGCGCCGGGCACGTTCCCCTTCACGAGGAGGAGGTTCCGCTCGGTGTCGACGCGCACGACCTTCAGCTTCTTGAGCGTGGTCCGGCGGTCGCCCATGTGGCCCGCCATCCGCAGGCCCTTGTAGACGCGGCCCGGCGTGGTGCCGGGGCCGATCGAGCCGGGCTTGCGGTAGTTGTCGGAGCCGTGGGTCTTCGGGCCGGTGTTGAAGTGATGGCGCTTCACGGTGCCCGCGAAGCCGCGACCCTTGGACGTGCCCACGACGTCGACGAGGTCGCCGACCGCGAACACGTCGCCGACCGAGACCTGCTGGCCGACCTCGTACCCGTCGACGGATTCGACGCGGAACTCGCGGAGCGTGCGCACCCGCGGGAGGTCCTTCAGCTGGCCGGCGACGGGCTTCGTCAGCTTCCGCGCCTCGCCCGCACCGAGCTGCACGGCGGTGTAGCCGTCGCGCTCGGTCGTGCGCACCCGGGTCACGGTGTTCGGGGTGACCTCGAGCACGGAGACCGGGATCATCGTCCCGTCCTCCTGGAACAGCGAGGTCATGCCCACCTTGCGGGCGATCAGTCCGATCGACATCTCGTCCGCCCTACATCTTGATTTCGATGTCGACGCCCGCAGCCAGCGAGAGTCGCATCAGGGCGTCGACCGTCTTCGAGCTCGGGTCGAGGATGTCGATGAGCCGCTTGTGGGTGCGGATCTCGAACTGCTCCCGCGAGTCCTTGTCGATGAACGGCGACCGGAGGACGGTGAACTTCTCGATGCGCGTCGGCAGCGGCACCGGACCGACGACGTCCGCGCCGGTCCGCTGGGCCGTCTCCACGATCTGGGCCGCCGACTGATCGAGCAGTCGGTGGTCGTAGGCCTTGAGGCGGATCCTGATCCGCTGCTTCGCCATCGCTCAGCTCACGCG
>DASSPX010000105.1:0-21667 GCA_035699445.1 Candidatus Limnocylindrales bacterium
GGCGTCGGTCATCGCGTCCAGGATGAGCGACAGCTTTCCACGCTCGAGCTCGGCGCGGCCGCGCTGCTCCTGGAGCGTCGCCGCCACTTCCTCGAGCTCAGCGGAGCGAGCCTCGAGGTCGTCGTTCGTCGTGTTCAGCTCCTCGTTCGTCGCCTGGAGCTCCTCGTTGAGCGTCTCGAGCTCCTCGTTGGTCGCCTGGAACTCCTCGTTAAGGGTCTCGACCTCCTCGGTGGCGGCCTGCACCTCCTCGGCCGTCACGAGGAGATCCTCGTTCGCTGTCCGCAGCAGCGCATTCGCCGTCGTGAGCTCCTCGTTTGCCTGCAGGAGCTCGTTGGTCGCCCGGACCGCCGTGTCCGCACGCTTGCGCATCCGCTCGAGATCCGCCCGCGCCCGCTCGAGCTCGACCTGAACGTCCCGCAGCTCGTTCGACGGGCGCGTGATGTCGACGATCGAGATGAGCACCCGGTCGACTGCCGTGTCGTCGCTTGGTCGGAGTGGTGTGAACGCGAGGGTCACGACCTCATCACGGTCCGGGGCCTGGGGCGCGCCTTCGGGCAGGCGAACGACAAGCTCCGACGAACGGCCGCGCATGGCGTCGTCCACGCGCGCCCGGACCTCGTCGGACGGCAGGCCATGTGCGAGATGGACGAGGTCGCTCCCGACGGCGGGACCGTGGATGCCGAGCTGCCGACGGGCGGCCCCGTTGATCAACGTGATGTCGTACCGCGCGTCCACGACCACGATTCCGACGGGCAGACGAAGCACCAGGTGCTCGGGTCGCTCGCTCGCGGGTGCCGGGTCCCGAAGGGTGAACGGCGCCGGGTCGCCCGTCCAGGCAGGCCTGGGCGTGGGTCTCCGTGGAGTTGTGCCCACCGGCGCCGCGTCCCGGATCCGTGGGCTCGGGACGACGATCCGCTCGCCGGCGCGACGGTAGACCTTGAGCCGCGCGTGCTCGAGCACGAAGTGGTCCGCCAGCGGCGTGGTCGACTCCGACTTCCCGAGCACGAGGTAGCCGCCGTCCCGAAGCGAGAACGCAAACAGGTGCAGCGCGCGCCTCTGCAGCTCGGGGGTGAAGTAGATGAGCACGTTCCGGCAGAGCGTGAGGTCGATCCGCGGAAACGGAGCCCGTCGACCGAGGTCGTGCTGACCGAACACGACCATGCCCCGGATCCGCTTGCTGACCTCGGCGTCCTCGCCGAGGGGATTGAAGTAGCGCGCGGCGAGGTCGGGCGGCATGCCCGTCAGCGAGCTCAGCGGATAGATCCCGCGACGGGCAAATGCGATCGCATCCTCGTCGAGATCGGTCGCGAAGATCCGGACGCCCAACTCCTCACCCGCCTCGGCGAGCAGCTCGGAGGCGAGGATCGCGAGCGAATAGGCCTCCTCACCCGTCGCGCAGCCGGCCGACCAGATCCGGATCTCACGGTCCCGATCAGCTGCATCCTCCACGAGCCGCGGCAGGATCACGTCGCGAAGAAGGTCGTACAGCTCCGGGTCGCGGAAGAACTGTGTGACCTTGATCAGGAACGTGCTGGCCAGGCGCTGATACTCGTCGGGGTGGCTCTGGGCGTATCGGACATAGGCACGCAGGGTGCCCGTCTGCGTCGCCACGACGCGTCGCTGGAGGCGCCGCAGGATGGTCGGGCGCTTGTACGCCGTGAAGTCCATCCCTGTGCGCTCGCGGACCTCGTCGAGGAACGAGCGCAGCAGGCGATCGTCCTCTGGACGTGGTCCCGGCGGTGCGACCGGGCCGGAGACGAGCTGGACCAGCAGCGGACCCAGCTCGTCCGGTGAGGCCACGAAGTCGACGAGCCCCGGCGGCAGGGACTTCGGCATCGACGGGAATGGGGCCGTCTCGGGATCCTGGATGACAACGGTGCCCCCACGCGCGCGGACCTCGCGTGCTCCGGCCGTGCCATCCGATCCCATGCCGGTCAGAATCACGGCGATCAGCCGGTCCCCGAGCGCCTCACTGGCGGTCGAGAGCAGGCGGTCGACGGACGGGGCGGATTGCCCCGGGCCGGCCGACTGCAGCTCCACCCGGTGGTCCGTGACGAGCACGTGCTCGTGTCCCGGCGCCACGTAGACATGTCCAGGCTCGAGCGGGGTCGGCCCGGTGACGGTGATCACCGGGAGCGGGCCCGCGCTCCCGAGGATCGTCGCCAGCCTGCTGCTCCGGTCAGCCGCAACGTGCTGGGCGACGACGATCGGGGCCGCGAACGCGGCGGGCAACCCGGCCACCACGCGGCGCAGGGCCTCGATCCCGCCGGCGGATGCGCCAAGGACCACCACGAACGAGTCCTCGAAGGTCGCTCGATCGGCCATCGGCTCCCTCCGCTCGCTCGCACGTCCGCAGGCCCCGGGGCGCGGCACCGGCGGATCCGGTGCGGGTCATGTGGATAGTAGGCCCGTGAGTCGCCGGGTGCCGACCTTGCCGGGCGCGGGACAGCGGTCTCGCCGCCACGCACCCGCAACCCGCACGACCGCCACGACCAGCACGACCGCAACCGGTCGCGGGGAGGCTGGTCGGGTCGGGGCGAAGCACAGGTGGGCCGACGTGAACCATGAGCCGCGGATGCACGTCCTCGCGGGCTCGTTCGCCGAGCCGGACCAGGCGCGCGCCGCGATGGCCGACCTGCGTCAGGAACTCGACCTGGGGGCGGAGGACGTCGACGTGGCCAGCCTCGGCGGCTCCGACCCGGGGCAGGCAGTGCTGGCCGCCCGGGTGCGCGAACACCGCCTCGACAAGGCGCAGGCCGTCGTGCAGCGACACGGGGGGCGGATCGTCACGGACGTCCCGGAGGACTGGATCGGCCGACCGGACGACCCGTAAGCCCGGACAGGAGGAACCGGATGAGGAAGCGCGAGCTGATCGACACGGGCGACGACAAGCGGTACGTCCGGCGCGACGAGAACGGGCAATTCGGGAAGAGCGACGGTGTTGGGCGCTCGCTGGCAACGGATCGACGCCGGAGTGCGACGAACGAGGCGAAGCCCGGGCAGGGCGATCGCGGCGACCGGCGGCGGGAGGAGCGCGCGTGACGGAGGCGGAGCGGCGGGTCCGCTCGGATTCCGACGAACTGCTCTCGGCGATCGAGCACCTGCGACGTCTCGAGCAGCGGAAGCGATCGGAGCACATCTCGACGCCGGGCTTTCATGAGCTGGCCGATGAGGTCGCGCTCCAGGCACGCCACGTGTTCGACGTCGCCAGTCGGGAGAACGCCGATGCCGACCGTGCCGCGACGACCGATGTCTCGATCGAGGAGACGCCACCGCTGCCGGCATCCGGGAAGGTCAGCTGACGCGTCGCTCCCAGACGTAGACCTCGCCGCAGGCACACGCATACGCCCATCGCTCCCGGGGAGCCGTCGACCCCGTCTCCGGATCGCCGGCCCGGAAGCGCACGGGCGTGGGATCGCGGACGGCGTCCACGGTGCCGTTCGGATGGCGATGCCGGACCACCGGGAACCAGCGCGGGTCCGTAGGCGCGTCAAGGATCCAGCGCGCAGCATCCATCATCGCGGGATGATAGAACATCTGTTTTGTTTACCGGGTAGTTGCGCGAGGCGGACCGCCGACCTGCGTGTACCAGCGCTTGCGACCCTCCGACGGCGCCGACGCCGCCGTCATGCGTCCGCGTACAGCTCGACGAAGTCGAACGCGGACAGGACACCGACCGGACGAAACTCCTCGTCGGTTGCGACGACGCGGTGCACGTGCCGGTCGCGCATCGTGCGGGCGGCCTCGACGAGCGTCGCGGTCGTGGGCACCGTGATCGCCGGCGAGGACATCAGCTCGCGGACCGCGATCTGGTCCGACGTCCGATGGAGCAGCCCGTCGAGTGGCAACCCGCCGCGCCAGAGGAGGTCCGTCTGGCTGATCACACCGACGAGCCGTCCTTCGTCGTCGAGCACCGGCAGGCCGCTGATCGCGTACTGCCGCATCAGCGCCTCGGCCTGGGCGATGGTGTCGTCGGCGCGAACCACGATCGGGTCGATCGTCATGAAGTCGGCGACGTACTGGGGGCTCATGGCGGTCCTCCGCGGTGGCGTTGGCGGTAGGGAACCAGACACGCGCTGCCCCCGGTACGCACCGAGGTCCCGGTTCGCCGGTGACCGATGGCCCGAAATGGTCGGCCGTGCGCAAGTCGAAAGGCCGGAGCGACCCTTCCGCTCAGGCGAGGACGAGCACCGATAGCTCGCGCTGGCAGCCGGCTGCGTCGTCCACCCAGCGGATCGTCCACAGGCCCGGAACATCGAACCCCTGGCCCCAACTGCTGCGATCGAACCACCGGATCGCCGACGCAATCTCGACGCCGGCCGGGGACCGGACGCTGATCGCGGCCTGCCGCCAGCCCGTAGCGACGTACTCGACATGCGCGGTCCGGACGCCGCTCGGCGTGCGCGCGGTCATCCCCACCACGTAGGGCGGTCGAAGGGGCACGCTGCCGGCAACCGGGTCGCGCATGGCGAGCTCGAGCGTGCACGGCCCGCGGTCGCCGGTACCGACGCCGGCTCCGATGCCGGCCAGGCCGCACCCGGCCAGCGCGAGCGCGAGCAGCGCCGTGGGGATGGTCCACCCGTGCGCCATCGCCGCGTTCGTCACCCTGCCGTGCGTCGGTCGGAGGTCGCGATTGTAGGCAGTCCGGATAGGTCGGATGCCCGACTCGCGGCTCCCCCGGGCGGCCGCTACGGTCCGCGGGCTCTCATCGAGCGTCCTGCGGGTGCGTGTCAGGGCTGGGCGCGCACCCGGAGGATCGCGCAGCTTCGGGGAGGGAGCGCTCGACGGGGCCGCCGGGCGGGCGGCGGTTCCGTCACTCCACTCGGGCATTGCCCGCTCGTGGGGTCAGCTCAGGCAGCTCACGGCAACGAACGCGAGCACAGCCAGCCCGATCGAGCCCGTCAGCAGGTACGTCAGAAAACCGGCTCCGAGGCCTCGCATGGTCCACATCCTCCCAGTTCGCTCGGCGTCCCGACGGCCGATGCCCGCACGGTCGCCCGACTCGCCCTCTCTGCGCGCGATCGCCGTGCCCGATCCACGTGCAACCGGTATGGCAACCGATCCGGGAACGCCGCTGCGGCGGTGCCAGCCCGCACCACGCCTACGCGCGTCGCGATGCGACCGATAGACGCCATGCCGCCCATTGACGGGGAACACCCGTTCCATGGCGACCATGAGCGCAGTACCGCATCGCCGACTTGGCGGGCGCACGTCGCGCCCTCGATCGAACCCACAGGTGAGCGCATGGATTCCGCCGGACTGGCAGCAGTGGCCCGCACGGAGACCACCCCGCTGTTCTCCGAGGTCGTGTTCCCGACCGACGCGCACGTCCGGGTCCACGTTGGACCGGAGCTGCTGCGCGACGACGCGTTCAGCGCCCTGCTGACCGACGTCGTCGCGACCGCGGGCACACCGGAGCGGCTGGAGCGTGACATCCGTCAGCTCGGGGAGGAGCTGGGCTTCGGCGTCGCGACCCGGGAATCGGTGGACGCCCTGATCGTCCTGGTGGAGCGCGTCATCGGGCCGTTCGAGGCCTGACAACCTGTGCGGCCTGGCCCGGCGAGTGTGAGCAGACCTGCAGACAGCCGGAAGCCCCGCGAGAGCAATTCGGTCGAGCAACTCCCACGGGGCTTCCGAGGCCCCAGCCCCGGTCGCGGCATGCGGTCCGCGCCGAGTGGCGGCAGGCTCGCAGGTTCGATATTGCGAGCGGGGTCACGGTAGCGCCTGGAGACATGTCGTCGCCATTGCGACGAACCAGATCTTGGTGACACGGGACACCGGCGACGCCCGCTGCCCGTTGCACGGCGCCGATGGGGCCGAAGCTCCCACGCCTGGTTCGGTGCTCCCAGGCACCAGGTGTCGAACGGTTGACACCCAAGGAGCCACCGGCGGGGCCACACTGCCGTCGGGATCCGGGACCTGGTGTGACAGCACCATCGTTCCCCCGGCGGTGGCTATCGCGCAGCCCGGATCCCGCCGTCTCGCGCGCGAACACGACCGCCTCGCGCGCGAACACGACGTGACCCCTGCGCGGGTGCACAGGGGTCACGTTCGACGGTCTTCGCGATTGGTCGGGGCGGAGCGATTCGAACGCTCGACCTCCTGAACCCCATTCAGGTGCGCTACCAGGCTGCGCCACGCCCCGATCGGGGGCGAGTCTAGCACCGGGTCCAGGCGTGGCCCGGCGCGCGGCCCAGACGCTGAGCACGTGGCGCGATGCTGAGCACGTGGCGCGATGCCCCGGGCATCACCCGTGCTCCCAGCAAGCGTGGATCGTTGCGCAGATCGACGGTCGTGCGCCGATCCGTGTCGCGCTCGGCCCGAAGGCGATGCTCCGGTGCATCCGCGAACGGCGACTCCCGGTGCAGCCGCATGGCAGGAAGCGCCGCGCGCCCTGCGTGGCGCGGGTGCGCTTGCCAACGACCTAGACTGCCTCCATGTCCCCCGCACGCGGCCGCACTGCGGCTCACCTCCTCGTCGACTGCCTCGCGGCCGAGGGCTGCGAGTTCGTGTTCAGCGTCCCGGGCGAGGAGACGATGGACGTCCTCGACGCGCTTGCCGACCACCCCTCGGTCCGCCACGTCACGACCCGCCACGAGCAGGGCGCCGCGTTCATGGCCGACGTCTACGGTCGGCTCACCGGACGTTCGGCGGTGGCGATGGCGACGCTCGGGCCGGGTGCGACGAATCTCGTGACCGGGATTGCCGACGCGTTCCTCGACCGCGCCCCGATGGTCGCGCTCACCGGACAGGTCGGCTCGGACAAGTTCCACAAGGAGTCCCACCAGTTCGTCGACATCGTCCGGCTGCTCGAGCCCGTCACGAAGTGGAACCAGCGCGTGGAACGGGCGGACTCGATCCCCGAGGTTGTCCGCAAGGCGTTCCGGATTGCCGGACTCGAGAAGCCGGGACCGACGCACATCGAGCTGCCCGAGGACCTCGCCGGCTCGCCTGCGCCCGAGGGCCTCGCTCCCCTCCCCCCGTCAGAAGCCTCGTTTCCCGAGCCCACCGAGGAGGCGATTGCTCGCGCCGCCCGGTTGATCAGCTCGTCGACACGTCCGCTCGTCCTGGCCGGGAACGGCGTGCTCCGGCGTCGCGCGTCCGGCGAGCTCCGGGCGTTCGCGCGCGGGCTCCACGTGCCGGTGGCGGTGACGTTCATGGGCAAGGGCGCGATCGACGACCGCTCGCACCTGTCGCTCATGGCGGTCGGGCTCCAGGCACGCGACCACGTCCTGTCGGGATTCGACCGCGCCGACCTCGTGATCTCGGTCGGCTACGACCCCGTCGAGTACGCGCCGTCGCGGTGGAACCCGGACGGCCGCAAGCCGATCGTCCACATCGACACGACGCCGGCGGAGGTCGACGCGTCATACCGGCCGGCAATCGAGCTCATCGGCGACATCGACGGCACGCTGCGGCGGCTGCTCGCCGCGGTCCTGCCGCACGGCATCGGCGGCAAGGACGCGGGCGAGCGGCACGAGTCGCGCGAGATCCTCGTGAACGCCGACCTGCGTCAGGCGCTGCTCGAGGACCTGGGCGCGTTCGCGCACGACGACGGCTGGCCCGTCAAGCCGCAGAAGGCGATTGCCGACCTGCGCGCCGTGCTCGCTCCCGAGGACGTCGTCGTGTCCGACGTCGGGGCCCACAAGATCTGGGTCGCGCGGCTGTACCAGGCATACGAGCCGAACACGGTGATCATCTCGAACGGTTTCGCGGCGATGGGGATCGCGCTGCCGGGGGCGATCGCCGCCGCGCTCGTGCACGCGGGCTCGGGACGCCGGGTGGTCGCGCTCACGGGCGACGGCGGGTTCCTGATGAACGCGCAGGAGCTCGAGACCGCGGTCCGGCTGGGTGTGCACGTCACGGTCGTCGTGTGGCGCGACGACGGCTACGGGCTGATCGACTGGAAGCAGCGCAACGAGTTCGGCCGGCCGTTCGCCGTGGGCTTCGGGAATCCAGACTTCGTCGCATTCGCCCAGTCGTTCGGCGTCCCGGCCTTCCGACCGTCGTCGTCGGCGGACTTGCGCGCCACGCTCGGGAGGGCGCTCGATGTCGATGGGCCGGCGCTCGTCGAGGTCCCGATCGACTATGGCGAGAACCTCCGCCTCACCGAGCGCCTGGGGTCGCTCAGCGCCTGACGGCCGCCTGGCGTTCCTCTCAATTGCCCGATCCGTGGGTCGTTATCCCCGGGGGGACGGCGGCCGCACGGGCGCGTCGAGCGTGTGTCGTCGCCGAGATCTTGTCGAATGCCCGCCTGGCGGTCAGATGAGAAGGATCTTCCCGGATAACGGTTCCTCAATCGTCAGGTGAGAAGAACCGATGGCGAAGGACCCACCGGTCGCCAGCCACGCAGCCGCTCGACCATCGCCTCCTTCGGGTAGCGATCCGCCGGCGAGGCGGGCTCCGGGCCGGTCGCGAACTCGTACAGGCTCAGCATCAGCTGCATCGGATAGTCCGGCGACTGGTCGACGACCTTCACTCGCTGCTCGTCGACGTAGAACGCCACCCGGCCGGGCATCCACTCGGCGGCGTACCAGTGGGCCTCACGGGCATCGATCGGCAGGGCCACCTGCTCGAAGTCGTCACGGATCGACGGATCGCCGAACGGGTGCACGCCCATCCCCACCCGTGCCGATGACGGCTCGACATCACGCCCGAAGATCTCGCAGACGCAGATCTCGGCGCTGTGCTCCGGCTCGTCCTCGATCCCGATCATCCAGAGCGCGACCATGTTCGCGGGGTCGGCGAGCGCGCGCAGCCGGACCTCGATCAGGCCGTGCCGGGGCGTGTACCGCCAGTCGGCCGGCTGCGCCTCGCGTACGATCAGGTCCGGCCGGAACCGGTGCTGGCCCACCCCGCTCCCCGCGGGCCCCGAGGACACACCCGTCTGGAGGCTCGACACGCGCAGCCACCCGTCGACATCGGGGCTCCACGGCGGCTGATCGGCATCGATCCGCAGCCGGATCCCGCCCGGAGCGAGCGCATACCGCGCGGCCGCGCGCTCCCGCGAGCTCCACTGGGGCAGGTAGTGCGGGATCCAGGTGCGAGACAGCTCCGGCCCCGCGAACGTCTCGTCGAGCTCGAGCTCGTAGGGCGACCGGTCGAGCCGAACCTCAGTCGCCATGGGCCGTCAGCCGCGGCAGCCCGGCGAGCTCCTCCTTCGACTCGCGTCCGAGCAGGTCCACGAGGCAGCGACGGACGCTCTTCCCCTCGAACAGCGCGGCGTGGACCTCGCGCGCGATCGGCATGTCCACCCCGTGGCGTGCGGCGAGCCCGAGCGCGGCGTCCACTGTGTAGGCACCCTCGGCGACGCCGGGCAGCGACGCCTCGATGTCGGCCCACCGCCGGCCCTTCGCGAGCTCCTCGCCCAGCCGGTGGTTCCGCGACAGCCGCGAGCCGCACGTCGCGACGACGTCGCCGACGCCGGCGAGCCCGCCGAACGTGAGCGGGTTGGCCCCCATCGCGAGGCCCAGGCGCGTCATCTCGGCCAGCCCGCGCGTGATGAGCCCAGCCTTCCCGTTGTCGCCCCAGCCGAGCTCGTCCACCGCGCCGGCGGCGATCGCGAGTACGTTCTTCAGCGCCCCGCACAGCTCGACGCCGAGGACGTCGTCGTTGACGTACAGCCGGAACCGCTTCCGGCCGAGGCGCGCCACAATCCGAGCCGCCATGGCCGCCGACGGGGACGCCACGACCGCCGACGCGGGCAGGCCGCGCGCGATCTCGAGCGCGAGGTTCGGCCCCGAGAGGACCGCGATCCGCTCCGGCGGGCGACCGCAGGCCTCCGCGATCACCTCGCTCATCCGACGCAGCGTCCCGTGCTCGATCCCCTTGACCACCGACAGGACGTCCGCTTCGGGCGGGAGCGACCCGGCCACCCGCTCCACCTCCGCCCGCAGGTGCGCCGACGGCACCGCGAACACGACCAGGTCACGGGCGTCGGCGAGCTCGCGGGCATCGGCGGTCACGCGCAGGAGCGGGGGCAGGACGATGCCCGGCAGGCGCGGCTCATTGCGCCGGTTGGCTTCGATCCGCTCGGCGGTGGCCGGGCTGTGCGCGACGAGCAGCGTCGGCTCGCGCCGGGCGAGGATCGCCGCGATCGTCGTCCCCCAGGCGCCGGCCCCCACGACGGCGACGCGCGGCTCGGGGCTCATCCGCCTGCGCTCAGCCGCGTCGGCGTGCTGGTGTTCCGCGACCCTTCCGACGGCGCTCGCCCGTCTGCTCGCGGAACACCAGCCGGATCGGCGTCCCGAGGAACCCGTACGCCTCGCGGAGCCGGTTCTCGAGATACCGCCGGTAGCTGAAGTGGACCGCCGATGGATCGCTCGTGAACAGGACGAACGTGGGCGGCGCCACCCCGACCTGGGTGGCATAGCGGATCTTCGGGCGACGGCCGTGCACCATCGGTGGCGGCGTCCGCTCCACCGCGGCCAGGATGAGCCGGTTGAGCTCGCCGGTGGAGATCCGCTTGCGACGCTCGCCCCAGACGTCCACGGCCAGCTCGAGCACCCGCTGCGCCCGCTGCCCGGTCTTCGCCGAGATCGAGACGATCGGCGCGAGGTCGAGGAATGGCGCCGCGCGGTGGACCCGCGCCACCGCCTCGTCGAATGTGCGGTGGTCCTTCTCGACGAGGTCCCACTTGTTGAGCGCGACGACGAGGCCCTTCCCCTCCTCCACGACATAGCCCGCGACGTGGGCGTCCTGCGCCGTCAGGCCGTCGACCGCGTCGAGCACGAGCACGGCGACGTCCGCGCGTGACACGGCCTTCAGCGCCCGAAGGGTGGAGTACCGCTCGGCCGCCGGGCCGCTGGCGACCTTGCCGCGCCGCCGGATGCCGGCAGTGTCGATGAGCACGATCTCGCTGCGGCCCCAGGGGATCGTCGTGTCGATGGCGTCGCGCGTCGTGCCCGGCACGTCCGACACGATCGTACGCGTCTCGCCCAGCAGCGCGTTCAGCAGCGAGGACTTGCCGACGTTCGGCCGGCCGACGAAGGCGATCGCCGGCGGCTCCTCGGACTCGGCCGCCATGAGCGCGTCCCAGCGCGCCGCCTCACCCGCGTCCCCGGACGCCGCTCTCTCCTCCTCGAGATCCGCCGCTCCATCGGTCTCGTCTGCGTCCGCATCGGCGTCGACCTCGATCGGCTCCAACCGCCCGGCGGCCATCTCGCGCGCCCATGCGTCCGCCTCCTCCTCGCGCTGCCGACGGGCACGCTCTTCCTCCGTCTCCGGCGGGAGCGACCAGACGAGCACGTCGAGCAGGTCGGCGACGCCCCGGCCGTGCGACGCGGAGATCGGGTGGGTCTCCTCCCAGCCGAGCTGGTGGAACTCGGCCGCTTCCAGCTCCCGCTTCGGGTTGTCGGCCTTGTTGGCGGCGACGAGCACCGGCTTCCGGGTGCGCCGGAGCAGCTCGGCGGCCTCCTCGTCGGCGGGCGTGAGCCCGGATTCGGCGTCGACGACGAACACGATCACGTCCGCCTCGGCCATCGCGAGGCGGGCCTGTTCCTGGACGCCGGCCTCGATCGGATCGTCGGGATCGACCTCCAGGCCGCCGGTGTCGACGACGACGAACCGCCGGTCGTTCCACTCGGCCCGGCCGTACAGCCGGTCGCGTGTGGTCCGCGCGCGGTCCTCGACGATCGCCGCCCGCGAATCGCCGACGATCCGGTTGTAGAGCGTGCTCTTGCCGACGTTGGGCCTGCCCACGATCGCGACGACCGGCAGCCCCCGCCCGGTGGCGGCCACCTCAGGCAGCGGGGACGGCCGGGCCGGGCAGCGAGGTCGTGCGGTGGGCCGAGGTGGCGGCTCCGGCGAGCGCCTCCCGGGCGAGCTCCGCCGCGTGCGCCTGCGAGCCGTGTGCGCCCTCGGTCCCGGCGAGCTCGAGGATCCGCTGCGCCACGTCGCGGAGATCCTCGATCGGCGTCGAGGTCCCGCCCGTCACGCCCACCGTGCGCGCCCCGTCGAACGCCCGCGCGTCCGTCAGGTCCTTCGCGCTCTCGATCTGGATCGCCGGCGTGCCGGCGATGCCGCACAGCCGGGTGAGCTCCTTCGTGTTGGCGGAGCTCCGCCCACCGACGACGACCATGAGATCGACGCCCTGCGCGGCCTCGATCGTGTCCTGCTGGCGGCGGATCGTGACCGGGCAGACGGTGTTGACAATCTTCAGCTCGTGCGCCTTCGAGGTCATGAACGCGGCGAGCTTCTCGAACTTCCAGGGCGGCTGCGTCGACTGGGAGATGAGCGCCATCCGCTTCCGGCGAGGGATGGCCGCTGCCCACTCCTCCTCCTCGTCGACGACGATCGCTTCCGGCGCGAAGCCGAGGAGGCCGACGACCTCGGGGTGTCGTGGCGTGCCCAGGAGGACGATCGTGTAGCCCTCCTCGACGAGCTTCGCGAGCTCGCGCTGCTCCGCGATCACCCACGTGCACGTCCCGTCGATCACCTCGAGACCCTTCGCGGCCGCTCGATCCATCACCTCGGGCTTCACGCCGTGGGCGCGGATGACGACGGCCGCGCCCTCGTCCACCTCGTCGAGCGTGTCCACGGTGCGGATGCCGAGCTGCTGGAGCTCGCTGACGACGCCCTCGTTGTGAACGACCTGCCCGAGCGTGTGGGTGACCTTCCCCGCGGCGGCCGACTCCTTGGCCTTGTCGATCGCCTCGCGCACGCCGTAGCAAAACCCGGTGCGCTGCGCGATGCGAATGGTCTCGACGGTTCCCATCTCGCCGGGAATCGTACATCCGCGAGCCCGGAACCCCTTCGCGGCGCGCTGGGGCGGGATCAGGGGACCCTACTCCGGTCCGGGGGCACGGCGATGGCGTGGCTCCAGGAGCGCCTCGATCCGGCGCGCCAGCTCGTCCGTCACGATGGCCTTGGCGGTGCGGCGGTCGGTGCCGTCCGGGACGACGTCCGCGGCGCGGAGCGGTTTCCCCACGCGCACGATGACGCGACCGCCGGGCCGGGGCAGCCGGTGGCGGGGCCAGACCCGGTCCGTCCCGGACACCCCGATCGGCACGATCGCCGCGCCGGACCGGATCGCGAGCGTCGCGACGCCGTCCTTGAACGGCTGGAGGCGGCCGTCGGGGCTCCGCGTGCCCTCGGGGAAGACGAGCAGGACGCCGTCCGCCTCGAGCACCCGCAGCGCCAACCGGAAGGCGTCCACGTCGGCGGCGCCGCGGTCGAGCCGGTGCACGCCGCCGTAGCGGAGGATCGCGGCGATGGGCGGGAAGCGGAACATCTCCTTCTTGCCCAGCCAGTGGATCCGGCGGCCGAGCGCCGGGGTGAGCCAGGCGCCGACCGCCACGCCGTCCGCGTTCGAGATGTGGTTCGGGGCGAGGATGACCGGCCCCGCCGGCGGCAGGTGCTCGAGACCCTCGTGGCGGATCCGGGTGAACGCTCGGCCCACGATCCGCGCGCCGAGCGCGACGAGCCGGATGAACCAGTTGAGGTGGCCGTCGATCCGGTCGGCGGTCACGCCGCCCGGGCCTCCGCCCGGCGCATCGCCTCCACGACGAGCGCGATCGTCTCCTCGCGGCGGTTGCCGTCGGTCCGGATCACGACCGCATCCGGGGCCACGCGGAGGGGCGCCACGGACCGGTGGGAGTCGACGTCGTCGCGTCGCCGGAGGTCCTCGAGGATCGCCGCAGCCTCCGGTCCGCCCGGGTCGAGCCCGCGCTCCTCCGCACGGCGGCGGGCGCGCTCCTCGGGCGACGCGTCGAGGTAGAGCTTGAGGTCGGCGTCGGGCAGGATCGCCGTCCCGATGTCCCGCCCGGCCATGACGATCCCGCCGCCCTCCGCGAGCGCCCGCTGGCGGGGAACGAGCGCCGCCCGGACCTGCGGGATCGCGCTGAACTCGGAGACCCGCCGGTCCACCTTCGGGGAGCGGACCTCGGCGGTCACGTCGCGGCCGTCGAGGCGGACGTGGTCGTACCGCCCCACGGCGTCGGCCACGAGATCGATCCGCTCGAGGTCCGCGACGAGCGGCGCCGGGTCGGCGGCCTCGTGGCCCAGCGCGAGCGCGAGGTACGTGAGCGCCCGGTAGAACAGGCCGGTGTCGCAGAAGCGGTAGCCGAGCTCGGCAGCTGCAGCCGATCCGACCGTGCTCTTGCCGGACGAGGCGGGCCCGTCGAGGGCGACGACGAGCCGGCGCGAACGTTCGGGGGACATCGCGCCGAAGTCTACGGGAGCGTCAGGATGCATCCCCGAGCGAGCGCAGGAGCTGGGTGAAGGCGTCGGGCGGCGCGAACTCGATCCGGGTCCCGTCGATCCGGGACGGGAGCGGCGTCAGCGCGCCGCGGTGCCACCAGTGGAGCTCCGGCGTCAGGGACCCCGGCCCGTCCTCGTGCAGACGATGGGCGATCGGCAGCAGGGCTCGGACTGCGGCAAGGGTCGGGGCGGCCGCAACGATCGGGTGCCAGAAGAGCCCGTGGCGGTTGGGCATCGCGACGAGCGCACCGTTCGGCGCATCACTCAGCTCGTCCCCCAGCCGGAGCACCTGGCTGGCGACGAAGAAGCTGGGCGCCGACAGCCCCGTCACCGTCCCGCCGGTCTCGAGCTCGATCCTGGCTCGCTCGTACGTCCCGACCTCGGCCGAGAGGTGCTCGAGGGCGATGGCGAACAGTCGATCGACCGCGTCGGGCCAGTCGCGGGCAGTGTCGCGCGAGACCGTCCGCACGCTCGTCGGCAGGTCGTACACGAGCACGCCCACGAGATCCGCCGTCAGCGGCATCGTCACGAGGCCGGTCACCGCGTCGGGCGGCATGTCCGACCGCCGGTAGACGCGCGCCTTGAGATACGGCCGGGCCACCTCCGGGTCGGCGAGGTCGACGTCCGACGTCGATGCCTCCTCGAGGTTTCGGAAGTGGGTCTCGATCGCGAGCGGCCAGTCGGCCCGGTCGAGCTGGTGGCAGAGCTGGGCGAGGTTCGACAGCCCGTACGTCTCCTCACCGCCGGACGGCGATTCCACGTACAGCCCGTCGCCTTCGACCCGGAATCGTTGCCCCCGCGCCGCGAAGTGGTCGCCCAGGGCCGCCATGAACGCGCGGTACTCGTCGCCGCGCATGAACGACGCCCACGGCGGCGCCGGCGGGCCGCCCACGAGCCGTCGGAGGAAGCTCACGACCGGTGCCCCATCCCGACCAGCCGGCGGGCCTCGACGGACGTCAGCCGGCGGACCTCGCCGCTCCGCAGGTCGTCGATCCGGACCGTGCCGATCCGCACGCGCACCAGCCGGCGGACCGGCAGGCCGACGGCGCCGAACATCCGCCGGAGCTGGCGCCTCCAGCCCTGTGCGAGCACCGCGCGGTACCACACGAGCCGCGGGTCGATCGGCGGGCTGACGAGCTCGGCGAGCGCCCGCGTCTCCGTGCGTGTCTGGGGCCGCAGGCCGCGCAGCGTCGCCACGCCCTCCTCGAGCGGGATCCCATGCTCGAGCGCGGCGGCCGCCGCCGGCTCGAGCGGGCGGTCCACCGCGACGGCGTACTCGCGTTCGACGCCGTACCGGGGGTGGAGGACCCGCTCGGCCCAGTCGCCGTCGTTCGTGAGCAGGATCAGCCCCTCGGAGTCGCGGTCGAGCCGGCCCACCGGGAACAGCCGCGCGGCGTCGACGTCCGGCCCCACGAGCTCGAGCACGGTGCGCGCGGCGTGGCGGTCGCGGACCGTGGACGTGACGCCGATGGGCTTGTGGACGGCCAGATGGAGCGGGCGCGTGACCGGCACCCCGATCGGTCGCCCGTCCACGGCGATCGCCTGCGCGACCGGATCGACCCGCTCGCCGAGCGTCGCCGGGCGGCCGTCGACGGTCACCCGCCCGGCCCCGATCAGCGCGTCGCTCCCGCGGCGCGAGGCGATGCCGGCTTCCGCGAGCACCTTCGAGATCCGCTCGGCCGGCACGTCACTCCTCGACGGAGCCGGTCGGTGCCGGAGCATCGCCGTCGGCGGCGACCCCCTCGTCGGGCTCGGCGGCGGCAACCGCGAGGACGCCTTCGGCGCCCTCCTCCGCAAGCCGGGCGGCCACGTGGGAGTCGAGCGGCGGCAGCTCCTCGAGCGACGCCAGCCCGAAGCGCTCGAGGAAGTCGAACCCCGTCCCGTACAGGATCGGGCGGCCGGGCGCGCTCGACCGGCCGAGCTCCACGACGAGCCGACGATGGAGCAGCGTGCGGAGCGTGTAGTCGGAATCGACGCCCCGGATCCGCTCGACGGCCGCCTTCGTGATCGGCTGCCGGTACGCGACGATCGCCAGCGTCTCGAGCGAGGCCGGCGAGAGCCGCACGGCATCCGCGCCGATGTAGCGCGCGATGAGCGCGCCGGCTTCCGGGGCGGTCGCGAGCTCCACCCGGTCGCCGCTCGCGAGCAGGCGGATGCCGCGGGCAGCCAGCGACACCTCGAGGTCGCCAAGCCGCGCGTCCACCGTGTCGGCGTCGACGCCGGCGAGGCGGGCGATCTCCGCCCGTGCGAGCGGGCGCTCGGCGACGAACAGGAGCGCCTCGAGCTGCTGCTCCGTGAGGCTGCCGGCCGCGGCCGCGGCCGCGGTCTCCTCGGAGAGCTGCCCCTCGGTGTCCACGGTCCGACCCGGACCCACCGCCAGTGCGCCCTCGTCGCGCACGTGGCCGTTCGTCGGCTCGTTCGTCGGCCCGTCCATCGGCCCGCTCACGCGAACGACCCCAGGCTCTCGTCGAGCGGCGCCGCCTCATCCACCGGCGGCAGTCCGGCAGTCCGGCGCTCCTCGTCGGTCATCCGGCGTGCCGTGATCAGTCCCCACGGCTCGGTCTGCTCGACGACGATCTCGCGTCGCTTCATCAGCTCGAGCATGGCGAGGAACGTGACCGCGACCACCACCCGGTCTCGCACACCGGCGAGCAGCTCCTGGAGCACGATCGCCGGCGCGCCGCGCAGGGCACGCCGGATGATCTCCGCCCGCTCCGTGAGCGTGATCGTGCGCGGCACGACCTCCGGCGGCAGCTCCGGGGGCAGGGCGAGCCGGATCGTCCGATCGAGCGCCGCCACGAGCACCGCGGGATCGAGCGGCGGCGCATCGGCGGGGCGCGCACCAGCGGACGCGGCCGCATTGGCGGCGGCGGGCTCGCGGCGGAACAGGCCGACCCGCTCGAGGGCGATCGCCTGGAGGCGTGCGCCCGCGTCGCGGTACGCCCGGTAGAGGAGCAGCCGGGTGCGGAGCTCCGCTTCCGGGTCCGGTCCGTCCTCGGTCGGGGCGTCCGGGGTCGCGACCGGCGGCCGCGGGAGGAGCGCGCGGCTCTTGATGAGGATCAGCTGGCTCGCCACCGACACGAACGCGCTTACGTTGCCGAGGCGATCCGCCTGCAGCGAGCCCAGGGCGTCGAGATAGGCGTCGGTGAGGGCACCGAGCGACACCGTGAGGATGTCGAGCTGGCGCGCCTCGATGAGCGACAGGAGGAGCCCGAGCGGGCCCTCGAACGCGGGCAGCGCGACCCGGGTGGCGGATTCGGGCCGCGGCCCGTCGCCGATGACGACCGCGGGGGCGACGACCCCGGAGGAGTCCGTCACCTAGTTCGCCTCGTCCGCAAGCTTGAGCAGCGCACCGTCGACCGGATCACGAGGTGCATCCTGCCATCGGACGAGCTCGACCGTGCGCGCGCTCGCTCCGGCGGCGCGGAGGAGATCTGCGCTGATGGCGGCATGGTCCCGGAGCCGGTCGAGGGCCCGGCGCAGGGGCGGCAGCGCCCGGGGAGCCACGAGCACCCACGCTCCGAGCCACTCGCCCAGCGACCAGAGCACCCGTGGCACGACACCCGTCCGCCCCTTGCCGCAGTCGTGGAGCAGCCCGGCCACGAGCAGGTCGCGATCGGTCGCGCCGCGCGCCCGGAGCGTCGCCACGACGTCGAGCCCGTGCCGCCGATCCGCGACGTGCATCGCATCGAACAGGGCGAGCTCGGCGCCGGTCAGCCAGGTCGCGAGCTCCGCGCGCTCTGCCGGCGTCACCCGCGCGCCGAGATGCGCCCGGAACTGGCGGACCTTAGAACCCCACCAGGAGCGAGAGGACGGCATCGAGGATCGGTTCGAGGATCCGCCCGCCGATGGAGGCGCCGGGCGGGAAGAAGAACAGCACGAGGAGGAGCACGAAGCCGTACTGCTCGAGCACGGGCCGCCACTGCCAGGAAAGCCGCGGTGGGAGGAACGCGAACAGGACCTTCGACCCGTCGAGCGGCGGCACGGGGAACAGGTTGAAGATCATCAGGATCACGTTGATCAGCACGAAGAACCCGAGCGTCTGGAGCACGACCCCCAGGTCCCCCATGAGCGCGGGCTCGCCGAGGAGGAAGCGGAGCGGGATCGCCGCGGCCGCGGCGAGGACGAGGTTGGACATCGGCCCGGCCGCCGCCACGAGCGCCTCTCCCCGGCGGCCACCGCGCAGGTTCGACGGGTTCACGGGTGTCGGCTTCGCCCAGCCGAAGGCGAAGTTGCCGCCCGACACGAGGAACGAGATGGCGAGCAGCGTGCCGCCCACCGGGTCGAAGTGGGCGACGGGGTTGAGCGTCAGGCGCCCGAACAGCTTCGCCGTCCCGTCCCCCAGCCGCCAGGCCGCCCAAGCGTGGGCGAACTCGTGGATCGGGAACGCGACGAGCAGCATGATCGCGATCGTGAGGACGATCGGGACGATGAATTCCGTGTCGAGCAAGCGCCGGCCTCGGGTGCGACAGGGGACGACGCTATCGTCGCACGGGACGGGCGTCGGCCGCGCGGATCACAGGCGCGCTAGCAGCTCCGCCTTCTTCGCGTCGTACTCGGCGGCGGTGATCGCGCCCCGGTCGCGGAGGTCCGCGAGCCGCTCGAGCGCGGCGGTGACCTCGGCCGCGGTCATCGCTGCCCGGGCAGCCGCCTCGGTCCCCGGCCGGTCGGCGCTCGCCGTCGGTGGCGGCGGCGACCAGCCGGTCGCGTCCCCCGCGATGCCCGCCGGTCCGGCGGGGGCGCGCAGCGGCGGGGATGTCGGGCGGTTGTACTCGAGCTCGAGATCGTGCTTCGCCTCGAGCATCGCCTTCTTGAACCCGTTCGCGTCGCGCAGCATCCGCAGCCGGTCGATGCCCGTCTCCGATGCCGTGAGGACGTCGAGATCGCCGAAGCCGAAGATCCGCCCGAACACCGACTGGGTGAGCTCGGCGTCGTTGATCTTCTCGAGCGACGAATCCATCGAGCGCTTGTTGATCACGCCCTCGGCATGGATGAGCCGGCGATTCGTGACGGTGTACTCCTCGTTCAGGTAGCGCAGGTACGACCAGCCGATCCAGATCAGCCCGCCGACGGCCAGCCCGAGGGTGACGAACCCGAGGATGTCCATCACGGGACCTGCGGCGTTGCTCGCCGACCTGAGCACCACGAGGGCGAGCGCGGCGAGGAGCGCGGCGATCGCCCAGCGCGCATTCCACACGAGCACGAACCAGTGCTGGTGGGCGCGGCGGACGATTCGCTCACCGTTGGCGAGCAGCGTGTCCGTGTACGGCATGGCCCGGGTCTCCCTCAGGCGCGGGGATGGGCCCGCGCGTAGATCTCGCGAACCCGCTCCCCGGTGACGTGGGTGTACAGCTGGGTCGTGGAGATACTCGCATGTCCGAGCAGCTCCTGGACGACACGCAGGTCCGCGCCGCCCTCGAGGAGGTGGGTCGCGAAGCTGTGGCGCAGCGTGTGCGGCGAGACCCGGTCGGCGAGACCCGCGCCGGCCGCGGCGCCCTTGACCGCCGCCCACGCCTGCTGCCGGGCAAGCCGCCGGCCGCGCGGCGTGACGAACACCGCCCCGCCGCGGGCGAGCGATCCCGGACCGCCCTGCTCGACCCACACCGCCCACGGACCGGCGAGCCAGCGGGCCAGCCAGTCGAGCGCGACGTCGCCCACCGGTACGAGGCGCTCGCGGTCACCCTTGCCGATCACTCGGACGAATGCCCCGTCGAGGGCGAGATCCTCGCGATCGAGCCGCAGCGCCTCGGACACGCGGAGCCCCGCGGCGTACAGCAGCTCGACGAGCGCGCGGTCCCGGAGGCGCCGCTCGTGGTCGGGCTCGTCGGGGTCGTCGCCGCCCGCGGCCTCGAGCAGCCGGGTGACCTCGTCGACCGTCAGCGTCTCGGGCAGGAGGCGGGGCTGGCGTGGCAGGTCGAGGTGCGCGGCGACGTCCACCGCGATCTCGCCGTCGGCGTACGCGAACCGGTAGAAGCCGCGGATCGCGGCCGCGCGCCGGCGCAGGGATGTCGGGGCGAGCCCGCCCTCGCCGGCGCGACCGCGGACGGCGCGCGCGGCGAGGTACCGATGCGCGACCTCCGGGCCGTCCGTCCAGCCGCGCTCGACACCGGGCGCGGCCGAATAGTCGGCGAGGTCCGCGGCGTAGGCACGGAGCGTCGCGGCGGCGAGACCGCGCTCGACGCGCAGGTACGTGAGGTAGTGCTCGATCGCCCGCTCAAGGGATGGACGGGATCCCGCCGGCACCGCGCGAGCCGGGTCCGGCGACGCTACGCCGACGCGGCGCGGTCCGCGCGCCACGCTTCCGCCCGATCGAGGAGCTCCCGCGCCGAGGCCATCGCCGCCGGCCCGCCGGTCGCGCCGCCGATCATCTGGGCGAGCTCCGCGATCCGGCCCTCGCGATCGAGCCGCTCGACCTCGGTGACGGTGCGCCCCTCACGCTCCCGCTTCGCGATCCGGTAGTGCGCGTCGGCGTACGCCGCGATCTGCGGCAGGTGCGTGACGCACAGCACCTGGTGGGCGCGGGCGAGCGTCCAGAGGCTGCGCCCGACCGGATCCGCGCTCCGGCCGCCGATCCCGGTGTCGATCTCGTCGAACACGAGGGTCGGCGTGGCGTCCACGGTCGCGAGCACTTCCTTCACCGCCAGCGCGACGCGCGACAGCTCGCCGCCCGATGCGATCCGTGCCAGGGGGCGGGCGGGCTCGCCCGGGTTCGGCCGGAACCGGAACACAACGGTGTCGACTCCCGTGGCATCGAACGCGAGCGCGTCGCCGTCGACCTCTACCGCGGGCTCGCGCGCCCCGGCCGGGCGCCTCCCGACGGCGACCTCGAACGACCCCGGCGGGAAGCCGAGCTCGGACAGCACGGCGTCCACCGCCTCGGCGAGCAGCCCGGCTGCCGCCATCCTGAGCCCCGAGAGCGCCGCAGCCGCCGCGGCCACCCCCGAGAGGAGGCGAGCGTCTTCCGCCTCTCGGCGGGCCCGCTCGTCGTCGGTCCCGCGCAGGCGCTCCAGCTCCGCCGCCGCCCGCTCGCCGTGCGCGAGGACGGCCGCCTCGTCATCGCCATAGCGCCGGACCAGCCGGTGGATCTCGCCCAGGCGCTCCGAGAGCGCCGCGAGCTCGGCCGGGTCGTGTTCGACGCCCTCCGCCAGCGCGCGAACCTCCGCCACGACGTCTTCGAGCTCCGCCTCGACGCCCGCGAGCCGGGCCGCGACGGCCTCCCAGCGGGCGTCGAACCGGGCGAGCGCCCGGCTCTCCGCCTCCGCCCTCGCAACGACGTCGCGCGCCCCGGCTCCCTCCCCCGCGAGACGTCCGCGGATGTCCGCCGCGCCGCGAACGATGGTCTCGGCGTGCTGGGCGGCGGCGAGCCGTGCCGTGATCTCGGCCGCCTCGCCCACCCGCAGCCGGGCGGCGGCGATCTCGCCCGCCTCGTGCTCGAGCAGCTCGACCCGCCGGACCAGCTCGCGCGGAT
>DASSPX010000106.1:0-27456 GCA_035699445.1 Candidatus Limnocylindrales bacterium
CTCGAACTCGAAGTCCATGCGCCCCGACCCGGGCTCCATGTTGCCGCCGGTCACGAGCGCGCCGTAGTCGCGCCACACGACGCCGCACAGCGCGTGCAGGGCGGTGTGCGTCCGCATGAGCGCGTACCGGCGCGCCCAGTCCAGGTCCACGCGGACGACGTCGCCGACCGCCGGTGGCTCACCGCCGTCGGGCAGCTCCAGCTCGTGGGCGATCTCGGCGCCGGCCTTCCGCGCCGCGCGGACGGTCCAGGTTCGCCCGTCGGCGGATCGGAGGATCGCGCCGCGGTCGCTCGGCTGACCGCCGCCGCCCGGGTAGAACGACGTCCGGTCGAGAACGACAAGCGGCGGCCCGCCGTCCGCGACGAGCTCGAGGACCTTCGCCTCGACGGTCCGGGCGTACGCGTCGCGGTAGCAGACCTGATCGCCGCGCGGCGTCATCAGCCCGCCTTCGTCACCCGGCGGTGAGTGTCCCGGTCATGTTCGGGTGGACGGTGCACACGAACGTGTACTCGCCCGCCGCGAGGGCGGGCACCGCGTAGTCGCGGGTCTCGACGCCGTTGAAGATGTCCCCCATGAAGACGCTCTGGTTGCCCGCGTCCTTGATCTCGACGTTGTGCGGCACGCCCGCGTCGTTGTTCTCGAAGCGGATGGTGAACTCCGTGTCGGCAGGCACCTCGACCTCGGATTCGCCGAACGCGATGTTCGCCGCGGTGATCGTGACGGCGTCCCCGGACGGCCCGCCCGAGGGGGCCCCGGACGCGGCCTCGGACGGCGACGCGGACGGCTCGGCGGACGCGCCATCGCTGGGCGCGGCGCTCGCGGACGGCGACGGCGTGGCGGGGGCGTAGGTCCAGCCGGGCTCGGTGGCCGCGCCGCACGCGGCGACGGCGGCGGCAACGGCGATCAGGGCGACAGCGGGCAGCAGGGGGCGCATCGTTACCTCGAGTGTGAGCAGGGTCGACGGCGACCGTCGGGGAATGCGGGGAATCTAGCGCGGACGTCGCGAGCCCGCGCCCGGCGTCACCCGACGGCGACCGGGCGGTCCGTCATCCCGAGCCGGATCGCGACCGCGGCCGCCTCCACCCGGCCCGACACCCGCAACTTCGCGAGGATGTTCCCGACGTGGACGCCGACCGTCTTCTGGCTGATGAACAGCCGGTCGCCGATCTCGCGGTTCGTGCGTCCCTGGGCGATGAGCGCGAGCACCTCCCGCTCGCGGTGGGACAGCCCGAATGCGTCCGCATCCGACTTCGCGTCCCCACCCGCGGCGGCAAGCGCGATGACCCCGGTGTCCATGACCGGCACGGGCTCGACCGGCTCGCCGAGGTCGCCCAGCCCTCGACGGTCGGTCGCGAGCAGCTCGTCCACGGCCGGCGGGACCGGGATGAGGGCGCGCCGGGCGAGCTCGCGGAGCGCGCGGAGCAGCGGCCTCGCCCCGAGGTCGAGGGCGATCGACACGGCCTCGAGCAGCGGCTCCCGGGCATCAGCCCGCACGGCCCGCGCGTCGATCCGGCCACGCCCCCCGCCGATCGGCGCGGCGCCCGCCGCGGCAAGCACGGCCTCCGCGTGGCGCCATCGGGCCCGCGCCACCCGGTATCGATCGCCAAGCGCCGCCCAGGCGGCGGCGACGGCATCCCAGGTCGCGGGCGAATCATGACCGTCGAGCCGGGCACGGAACGCGCGCGCGGTCGCGAGGTTCGCCTCCGCCTCGCGCCGGGACCCCATCGTGGGCGCGACGTTCGAGTGCTCGACGGCGCGCTGCGCCTCGGCGAGGATCCGGCCCGAGCGCTCGCGTGCCGCCGCCACGTCCGCGATCCGGCGCCGCTCGAGGGCATCGGCGACGACGGCCGCATCCACCTCGAGCGCGGTCGCGGCCATCCGCGCGATGAGCACCCAGTCCTCCGTCTCGCGCACCCGCGCCCAACCGCGGGCGGCCGCCCGGGCGGCATCGGCGATGTCGCCGCTCCAGAGGGCGAGGGATGCGGTCGCCTGGTAGGCGGGCACGGCGTACTGGAGATCGCGACCGGTCTCGAGCTCGACGAGGATCCGGCCGAGCAGGCGGCTCGCCTCCTCGCCGCCATTCGCCTCGATTTCGACGATCACGAGGTTGACGATCGCGTTCACGAACGTCGTTCCGGCCGGGCTCCACGCCAGCGCCCGCTCGCTCAGCTCGCGCGATTCCTCCCACCGGCCGAGCGCAAACAACGTGTCCGCGACGTTCCCCCCGAGGATGTTCCCGTAGAGCGCGGACGCCCGGGCCCGCCGCGCCTCCTCCATGCCGGCATACGCGACCTCGACCGCCTCCTCGCGCCGGCCGAGCAGGTCGAGGACCGTCGTGAGGTTCGCCACCGCCCGCATCCGGTCGTCGAGGCGGCCGACCTTCGACGCCTCGTCGCGCGCGCCCACGAGCAGTGCGACACCCTGCTCAGGGCGGTCGCCCCAGCCGAGCACGACGCCAAGGGTCGTCGTGGCGTGGATCGCTTCGGCGACGGCGTCCGGACCCGCGGCACGTGCCGTGCTGATCGCCTCCCGCGCCAGCCGCTCCGCCTCGCTGAACCTGCCGCCGATCATCTGCAGCTGGGCCAGCGCGGCCACGACCCGTGCACGGGCAGGGCTCGATTCGTCGGGCACGAGCGTGACCGCGCGGCGCAGGGCGGCCACCGCCCCGTCGGCGTCGCCGGACGCCAGGCGGTACTGCCCGAGGCGCTCGTAGAGCGCGGCCGCATCAGCCCGGTCGCGACGATCGTCGAGCGCGCCGAGGGCCGCCTCGGCGAACGCCGCCGCGCGCGGCGGGCGCAGGCCGGCGAACGCGGCCTCCGCGGAGCGTCGCTGGAGGTCCGAGATCGCCGGGCCGTCCGTCGGATCCGCACCCGAGGCGGTCGTGAGCTCGAGCGCGACCTCGAGCCAGCGAAGCGCGTCGAGCGGCGCTTCGATTGCGCTCGCCCGCTCGGCGGCGACGATCGCCGAGCGTCGTGCCTGTGCCGGGCGATGGGCGGCAAGCCAGTGGGCGGCCGCGATCGCCGGCTCGTCGTCCCACGCGGAGGCGAGCGCCGCGTGGTGGCGGGGCCGCGACAGGGGCAACAGGTCCGCGGCCACCGCCCGGCCGATCAGCTCGTGGCGGAACGCGATCGTGCCATCGCCGCTCGCGACGAGGAAGCCATGCTCGATCCCCTCGGCGACGCCGGCCGCGAGGTCGGGCTCCAGGGCGCCGTCGCGACGACGCGGCATCGACGAGGAGCGCGGCGGCCGGCGCGTCGCGCCGGACTCGATCACGGCGGCGACGTCCGCGAGTCGCTCGCGGGCCATCGGGCGTTCCGCGAGCGCCATCAGGCGGAGGGCGCGACGGCACTCGGGGGAGCGGCGAGCGAGTCGGGCCGTGACGAGGTCGCCGAGCGTGCCGGTCAGCGATGCGTTCTTCAGCTCGCGGCGGGCGGCGACCAGCTCCTCCACGAGGAGCGGCTGGCCGTGCGAGCGCTCGGCGACGAGCACGACCACCGATGCCGACGGGCGCTCGCCCTCGATCCCCTCGATGACGGTGGCGATACCCCGCCGGTCGAGCGGTCCGAGCTCGATCGCGACGGGCGACCGTGCGGCGTCGTGGATCGCCGCGAGCTGCTCGGCCCAGCCGTTGCCGTCCGTGAGCCGCTCGGGCTGGTGGGTCGCCACGAGGCACAGCCGCTGATCCCGGGCGATCCGGGCGACGAACGTCGCGAACGCCTGGGTCGCGGTGTCGGCCAGGTGCAGGTTCTCGAGGATCAGCAGGACCGGGCGATCGCGCGCCCGGTCGTCGAGCACCCCCAGCAACGCCTCGAGGATCCGGGGCTGCCGGCGCTCGGGGCTCGCGTCGGCGACGAGGGCGGCCAGCGCCGCGGGGTCCGGGGCGAGGTCGCCGAGCGCCGCGAACACCGGGCCGAAGGACGGCTCCACGGGGCCGGCGGCGGCGGCGCGCAGCACCTCGAACTGGATGGGGCCGGCCGACAGGCGCGCGATCGCCTCGTCGAGGAAGCGGGATGTGCCGATGCCCGCGGGTCCCGAGAGCAGCACGGTCGAGGCGCGCCCGGACTCCGCGCGATCGAGCGCCGCGGCAAGCCGCGTGAACTCTCCCTCTCGCCCCACGAAGCGCGCGCTCGCGACCCGGGTCGCCACAGGGGGATCGTAGCCGCCCGACCCAGGTGCAGTTCATCCAAATCCTCGAGGCGCCACGCACGAGCCGACGCGAACCCGCGGCCAGCGCCGCGGTTGTGGAGCACCCAGGCAACTGCCGCGACCGACGTGACGCCGCCCCGCCCGCGGTCGGCGCCGGTACAGTCCGGCTCGATGCAGGACCGGCGCCCGCCCCACCCCGCCAACGAGCTGAACGAGCTGCCCGGCGAGGAGTGGCTCTACTTCACGAAGTCGGTCTGGTCGACGGCGTACCCGAGCGAGCTCGGCCACGACCGCCGGCGCGCGCACGGTGCGAACAAGCCGCCACGGCTCATGGCGCGGCTGATCGAGTTCTTCACGCGTCCGGGCCAGCTGGTGCTCGACCCGTTCGCCGGCGTCGGCGGCACGCTGCTCGGTGCGGCGATCTGTCGCGGGCCGCGCCGCGCGCTGGGGATCGAGCTCGAGCCGCGCTGGGCGGAGGTCTACCGGGCCGTCGTCGCCGAGGCATGCGCGGAGCGCGACGGGCAAGGCCCGGTGCTCGTCGACCTTGGCGCCAGCGACCCCGGCGGCCCGCGCTCGTTCGACCCTCGCGGTGCCGAGCTGCGGGTGGGCGACGCGCGCGACGTGCTCCCCACCCTGCCGGCGGGCAGCATCGACTTCGTGGCGACCGATCCGCCGTACAACGTCCAGCTCCCGATGACGATGGCCGGCGGGCCACTCGCCGAGACGCACGTGAACCGGAGGACCGACTACGCGATGCGCTCGGACCTGCCCGGCGACCTCGCCAACCTGCCGGACTACCCCGCGTTTCTCGACGCCCTGACGGGGATCCTCGCCGAGCTCCACCGCGTGCTCCGCCCCGGTGCCTACGCTTGCCTGATCGTGCGCGACGCCTACCAGGACGGGCGGTACCTGTTCACCGGCGCGGATGTCGCGGCGCGGGCGGCCGGCGTCGGGTTCGTGCCCAAGGGCGACGTCATCTGGCACCAGGCCGGCAGCCGGCTGCGTCCCTACGGCTATCCCCGCGCCTATGTCCCGAACATCGTCCACCAGCACGTGCTCGTGCTGCGGCGCGAACCCGGTCGCGTCCGGGCCTGAGCACCTCACCGATCGCGGGATGCCTCAGGCGCCGCCCAGCTCCTCGCGGCGGCGACTCTCGAGGTAGGCCCGGAGGACGTCCTCGTCGATCTCGTCCACCGACGGACCGCGGTCCCCCGCTGTCCACGTGTCGCCGCCGCTCACGGACGGCGCATCGATCACGACGTCCCCGAGCGTCATCTTGTGGATCCAGCCCTCGCGACCGTCGGGGCAGAGCACGCGCCAGTACGCGCCGCGCTTGACGAGCGGGACCACCTCGTCGCCCTCGTCGAGCGTCCCGATCTCGTTGCCGAGCAGCTCGTCCGGGGCGTCGAGGAGCGGCACGAGGCGGTACCGGATCACCCGGCGCTCACGGTGCTCGCCGTCGCCGCTGCGCCCGTCGAACGTGAGGCGCACCGCCGTGGAAGCCTCCCGCAGCGGGTCGGCCTTCCGGGCCTGGAGGAGGGATGGGCGCCGCCAGCGCGGGAGGTGGCCGTCCGGATCGGCGACCGGCAGGGCGAGCGCGCTCGTGGCGACGCCGGCCGGAGCGGACGCGGCGGCCGCGTACAGCACGTCGTCCGGTGCGGTGGGCTCGCCGTCACGGCGCCGCTTGCCGAACAGCCCGAATGCCATCGCCATCGTCACCACGCCCGCCGTGGTCGTCAGGGCGGGCAGCGCGCGG
This sequence comes from Candidatus Limnocylindrales bacterium, assembly GCA_035699445.1. Taxonomy (GTDB): domain Bacteria; phylum Chloroflexota; class Limnocylindria; order Limnocylindrales; family CSP1-4; genus DASSPX01. Next base: position 5,903 of record DASSPX010000106.1, read on the forward strand.
GCCAGGGCCTCGAGGGCGGTCGCGTCGCCGAACGGGTAGCCCGAGCCGAGCACGTGGGGCTGGGCGCCCGAGGACCCGCCAGCAGGTGCGCCCGACTCGCCGCCGGACGCCGCCTGCTCGCCCGTGCCGGGGCCGGCGATCGGCCCGCCCACGACGAGAGCGGGCGAGGGCGATGGGGTCGGCGTGGGGGTCGGCGTGGGGGTCGGCGTCGGCGTGGCGGTCGACTCCGCGCTCGCGGTCGGGCTCGCGGCCGAGCCGGGCACGGCCGATCCCGGGACGGCAGGGGTTGCGGCCGGCGGCGGGTCGGCCGTTGCGGTCGCGGACGGCCGAGGGGTCGGGGACGCGGTCGGCTTCGGCGTACCGGCCGGCGACGAGGGCCGCGGCGTCGGCGCGGGCGTTGCGGACGGCCGGGGGGTGGGCGTCGCGGACGGCCGGGGGGTGGGCGCGGGTGCTGGAGTCGCGGACGGCCGCGGCGTCGCGGGGATCGACACGACAAGCGTGCCCGCGTCGACGCTGTCGGTGAATCGCTCGCGGTCCATTGCCTCGAACCGGATCGGGTAGCTGCCCACCGGCAGCGTGAGCGTGAGGGTGTAGCGGACGCCGTTCTTCCAGTCCTCGCCGCCGTTGAGGGACGACAGGTCGTGGGTCTCGGAGCCCACCACGACGCGCACGTAGTCCGGAGGCGAGCCCTCCCGGTTCCGGTACGTCACCGCGAGGGTGACGGGCGTGGACGGGGTGGCCTGCTCAGGCGAGACGGCGGGATCGAGGAGCCGGGTCGGCCCGGTCGTGGCCGCGAACGCCGGCAAGGCGAACGCGGCGACGAGCGCGATCGTCGCGACGATCGATGCGACCATGGACCGCGCGCGTCGGGTCGCCGCGCGGCCGCCGGAGATGGACACGAAGAAGGGCGCCTCCGATTCCCGGGCGTGAGGGCCCGGGCTCCGACGCCGAGGATGGCGAGCGGCGGAGGGGCGGGCAATGGTACGGGGGTCCGGTCCCGCGTTGACCGCGGGGACCGGGATTCGTGCCGCGCCATGCACGCGCTCGTGGCTCCGACGTAGGCATGCCGTAGTCCGAAGAGGTCATCGACCCGATGCACCACCTCGGCCACCATGCGGGCATGCAGGTCATCGCGGCCGTCGAGCGTTCGTCCGCGCGCCCCGGACGGCGGGCCGTCGTTCGGGGTGTGCTTGTCGCCGCGCTCCTCGTTGCCGCGGGACTCGCCGTCGGATGGCTCATGCTCGCCACGCCCGTCCTCGAGGACCTCGTGGTGACCGGGCCGCGGCCGACGCCCGCGCAGACCGCCGTGGGCATCCTCGCCTGGGCACTCGCGATCGTCGTCCCGGCCGGCTTCCTCATCCTCGGCGTGGCGATGACCGTCAGCACCTTCGAGCGAGCCGTGGGCGGACGGCCCCGCTCGGCGCTCCACCGCCTCGCGCGCAATCTCGGTGACGACTACCTCGTGGTGACCGGCCTGCGGCTGCCCGACGGCCGGCGCATCCCGGAGCTCGTGCTCGGCCCGTTCGGGGTCGCCGTGCTCGCCGAGGCGCCGACCTATGCCGGCGTTCGGCGGATCGGCGGCCGGTGGGAGATGCGCGACCGCCGCGGCCGCTGGACGACGGTGGAAAGCCCGCAGGAGCGGACGCTGCGTGATGCGGAGCGGGTCCGGCGCTGGCTGGGCGCCCACGAGCGCGACTTCGTCGTCAAGGTGCACGCCGCGCTGGTGTCGGCCGATCCGACCATCGATCGCATTCCCGGGTGCACCGTCGTGGCACCCGGCGACGTCGCGGGATGGATCCAGTCGCTGCCCCCGCAGCGCGGCCTGACCACCGCACGCCGCGACGAGCTCGAGGCGCTGATCCGCGAGGCGGCCGGCGGCTGATCCCGCGACCGACCCCCGGCGCGCCGGCCCCGTGCGCGCCGCTACCCGGCTGCGACCGTGTTCGCCGTGCGCAGGTCGCGCACGATCGCCTCGAACGTCGCCGTCCGCGTGTCGTCACGGGCACGGAGCACGGCTGACGGGTGGAACGTGGCCAGACCGATCGGTCCGCCATCGGCGGCGGGTTGCGGAACACCGCGCTGCTCCGTGAGCCGGAACGCCGGGCCGAACAGGGCGCCCGCGGCCGTGGCGCCGAGCGCGACCACCACCGCCGGCGTCACGAGCTCGAGCTCGAGGTCCAGCCACGGTCGGCAGGCACGGACCTCCGCCCGGCTCGGCCGCTCGTGAAGCCGGCGCCTGCCGGAGGGACGCCACTTGAAGTGCTTCACGACGTTGGTCACGAACACGGCCTGCCGGTCGATGCCGGCCTCATCCAGCGCCCGCTCGAGCAGCGCGCCGGCCGGGCCGACGAACGGGCGACCCGCAAGGTCCTCGCGGTCGCCGGGCTGCTCACCGACCAGCATGAGCCGTGCCGACAGCGCGCCCTCTCCGAACACGGTCCGGGTGCCGATCCGCCACAGATCGCAGGCTCGGCAGCCGGACGCGACCTGGCGGATCCGCTCCACCCCGTCGTCCGGGCTGAGCGCGAGCGCGGGATTGGCCGGCCAGGTGGCGGGATCGTCGCCGGCAGCCTCGGCACGGGCTGCCGCCACGACCGGATCCGTGCGCTCGCTCAGCCGCAGCGCCCCGTCTCGCGATCGAGGAAACGCAGGGTGGTCATTCTCCCAGCGCGTCGCTCGATATCGGGCGACTGCCGGCCTCGTCGCCGGCCTCGTCGCCCGGCCGATCGCCGGCCGCGCCCCGCAGCCAGTCCGTCTGCGGCCCCGGGCCGCCGCGCGCATCCGTGCCGTCGGGCGTGCCGCTGCCCGGTCCGCCGGCCGAGCCCGTGCCGTAGCCGCCACCGGCCGCACCGAACTGGCCGTCGAGCGTCCCGCTCCGGGCCGGATCCCGGGCCGGATCCGTTGCTGCACGGTCCGCCGCGCCCGGCTGCGACTGCGCGTCGAACCCGGCGTGGTCGCCGCCGGCAGGGGCCGGGCCCGCCGGGCCCGCCGAGGTGCCGGCATGATCGCTTCGGACGCCGTCCTCGGACGGCGGGCCGCTGAGGTCGCGGCGCGGCTCACGCTCGCGGATGTCGTCGCTCATGACGGTCCTCGCATCGTCGCGCGACGCATGTTGGGCGTCGCGTCCGGCGGGCAGCGTCGTCCGCGCGGGGTTGGACGGGAATCGACGGCGCGGCCCCGGACGTCAGACCGGCATCGCAACCTCGGGGTCGATGCGAGCGCCCGGACGTCCTACCATCGACGCGGTGGGGGAGTAGCCCAGTTGGTCAGAGGCGCCAGGCTTATACCCTGGAAGTCGGTGGTTCGAGTCCACCCTCCCCTACCACCGACCCGGGGACGGGTCAGCGCTCCTCGTCGCTCCCGAGGAAGCGCCCCGCGAGCTCGCGCAGGCGGAACTGGCGCGCGTTCAGCTGGCGCGGGCCGCTCGTGCGCGAGGCGTGGTTCGTGGAGGCATGCTCGCCCTCCACCAGGACGCCGCCGCCCGGCTGGTAGGCACGGGCGGGAAGCGCGGTCGTCCATTCGCGCTCGTCGGGCGTCTGGTAGGCCTGCAGGGGAAGGTCGTCCGGGTCGAACGGCTTCGGCGTCTCGGCGACCGGGATCACCTTCGGACGGGCGTACGCGGGGGCGCCGTAGAGCTTCGGCAGCGCGACGTGCTGCGGCTCGTCTTTCACTGGCCAGCCTCGAGGACGCAATGGAAGGGTCCGCGTCGGACGACCCGACGCGCCGGATGATAGCGACGTGAGGGTACCGGGGAATGGCCCGAATGGACTAGCACCGGGCGCTCGAAACGGTGTCCGCGAGCGACAGCGACATGCCACCGATGTGCCGCCGGCCATCGGACGGCCTGGCCGGCCACGCGCGGCTACCCGATCAGCGGGCGCACCAGCTCGAGCGCCACGACGAGCACGAGATACGCGATCGGGACGGCGGCGAACAGCCCGAGCGCGGCGCTCCACGGGGTTCGCGTGGCGCGGCTCCCGGCGCCGGTCGGCAGGGGCACGACCAGCCACGTGACGAGCGCCCCGACGGCCACGACCGCGAACACGTACACCGCCCCGGCGAGGACGCGCAGGTCGCCGCCGGGGAGCGACGCGCCGTGGCTGAGGGCGACGTCGTAGGCGAGGTAGGCCGCGGCCAGCACGACGGCGACGGCAAGCGGGCTGACCACCGCGCGGACGACCGGCCGCGGCGCGTTCCGGAACTGCCGCCAGCGGACCTCCAGCCAGCCGCGCCGCCGCGGCTGCGGCCGGACGCTGTCGCCCGGCCGGTCAGTCGATCGGCCGGCCATCGGCACCGAGCACCGCGAGCCGGCGGCGCGGCAGCGTGTCCGGGCTATGGCCCGCCACGAGCCGGATCACGTCGACGACCCGGGCAAGCTCATCCTCCGTGTTCCACCAGCCGACCGAGAGTCGGACCGCCTCGATCGGCGGGATGTCTCGCACCATGGCGAACGCGCGGATGGCCAGCTCCTCGACGACGGCGGGGGCCGGCCAGCCGGCGACGCGGAACGCGACGAGCGGTCCCGGGTTCCCGGGCGGGGTGAGCACCGTCACGCCATCGATCGAGCGGAGATCGTCGGCGGCGCGCCCGGCCAGCGACGCCGCGCGGGCCGTGGCCCACGGCAGACCGACGAACATCGACAGCCAGCCGCACGCACGGGCGAAGCCGACCACCGACGGCGGATGGAACGCGGTCGCCTCGAACCGCTGGGCCGTGCGATGCCAGCGGATCTCGCCGGCGGCCCCGATCGCCTCGAATCCCAGCATCCCGCCGACCGGCGGGATCAACTCGGCGAGCGCCCGATCGCCCAGCCAGAGCGCCCCCATGCCCTCGGGGCCGAGCAGCCACTTCTGCGCGCTGAGGGCGTACGCATCCACGCCGAGCTCGTCCGGGCGGGCGAGGATCGCTCCGGCGGCCTGCGCCCCGTCAACGATCACCCACGTCCCGGCACCGCGAACGGCGTCGGCGATGCGGGCCACCGGCATGACCCGGCCGGTCGTCCACAGGACGTGGCTGACGACGATCGCCCGCGCGCCGGCCGCCGCGGCCGCGAGGTCCCGCACGATCGCGTCGTCGTCGGCGTCCTCCTCGATCGCCACGACCCGCAGCTCGACGCCCAGGCGGTCGCGCAGCGCCACCAGCGGCCCGAGACCGGCGGGGTGCTCGTGGGCGGTCGTCGCCACCGCGTCCCCGGTCGCCCATGGCAGCGCGGCGATCGCGAGATTCAGGCCGTCCGTCGTGGAGTGCGTGAGCGCCACGCGCTCGAGGTCCGTGGCCAGGATCGCCGCCACCGCGGCGCGCGCCTCGGCAAGGCGCTCGAGCTGGTCCGGCCAGGCCGCCCGATCCGCCCGACCGACCGCGAGCTCCCGCTCGGCCGCTTCGGCCATCGCCGCCGCGGTCTCGCTCGACAGTGGCCCCACGGACCCGGCGTTCAGGTGGATCCCCGCCCCCGTCGCGGGGAGCAGCCGCCGGACCGCGGCCACCTTCTCGGCCTCCGGCATGAACGGGGAAACCACGGCCGTATGATATTCGGCGCCCCGCTGGTTCCCGGCTCCGTGCCCGGCCGAGTCCCGCCGTCGTCCCGATTCGCAGGAGTCGCGATCCCCGATGACCGGCTACGCCCGCCCGGAGCTGCTCGCCTCGACCGAGTGGCTCGCGGACAACCTCGAGCGACACGACCTGCGCGTCCTCGACCTCCGCTGGCGGCCGGACGGCACGAGCCGCGCCCTGTATGGCCTCGGTCACATCCCTCGCGCGGTCCACGTGGACTGGGTGGAGGAGCTCGTCCAGCGGGACGAGGACGCGGGCGGGATCCAGGTGGCCCCGCCCGATCGGGTGGCGGCGGCGATGAGCCGGGCGGGCGTCGGCGACGGGATGACCGCGGTGCTCTACGACGACACCCTCGGGCTGTACGCCGCCCGGGTGTGGTGGACGCTGCATGCCTACGGCTTCGACTCGGTCCGGATCCTCGACGGCGGCTACCCGGCCTGGGTCGAGGAGGGCCGCGGGCTCTCGAACGCGGCGCTGCCGCCCAGCCCGGCGTCGTTCACGCCCCGCGCGCAGCTGCGGGCGCGGCTGAGCACCGCGGACGTGCGCGCGCTGCTCGGCTCGAGCGACGCGCTGCTGCTCGATGCCCGGGCTCCGGCCGAATACCGCGGGCTGGAGGGCACGACGCGTCGCCTGGGTCACATCCCGGGCGCCATCAACGTCCCGGTGGCGGCGACGCACGTGCCCGGCACCCACCGTCTCCGCCCCGGCGAGGACCTTCGACGGCTCGTGCTCCGGGCGAACGTGGCCCGCGGCCGGCGGCTCGTCTGCTACGACGGCGCCGGGGTCGCCGCCTCGAAGCTCGCGTTCGTCCTCACGCTCCTCGGCCACGACGACGTGGCCGTGTACGACGGCGGGTGGGCGGAGTGGGGCGACCGGCTCGACCTGCCGGTGGATCGGTAGCGTCCGGGATCAGCCGCCGTCACCCGCGTAGGGCGTGAGGATCTGCGCCCGGGCGTGGTTGAACGCCACGAGAAGCGCGGTCCGGCGGGCCCCACCGCTCGACTCGGACCAGTACGTCGCCTGGGTCGCGGGCAGGAACCGCCCGATGAGCTCCTCGAGCGACGCCCGCAGGCCGGCATCGTCCGGCTGCAGGTGGATCGTGCCCACGATCGTGAACGGCGGGACGGAGATCATCGCCTGCTCGGTGAACTTGGGCATCCGCAGCTCCGGCACCGGCTCCACCGGAGTGTCGGCGACCGCGAACAGGACGGCATCGAGGTTGACCTGGGCGAACTCGGCCCGGCTCGTGCCGCCAGCACCGAACCGCTCGATCTCGACGTCGGCAAGGACGAGGAACACCGTCTCGCGCTCGTTGAGGATGTCGGTCACCCGCCGCTGGCGGGTGCGGATCGTGCCGTGGACGATGAACGCGTCCGTGTAGAGCGTCAGCCGGATCGGCTGCTCCTGCACGAAGCTCGAGAACATCTCGCCCCTCCCGGTGGCCCACCCCCAGTCGTCGCGCGTCGCCGTGGAGGATACGGGCCGCGCCGGCAGGGACGGCCACGGCGTTGCGCCCGAAGATGGTCAGCCGCGCTCGGGCGTTCGCCTCGCCGCGCTGCGCGCGCCAGCCGTCACGAGCTGCTCCGGGCCGTGCTGCAGCCCCTCGAACACCCGGCGAACCGTCTCGAGCGTGTCGATCTCCGATGGATCCTTGTCCAGCCGCAGCCGGACGATTCGGGGGAACCGGAGAGCGAAGCCCGACTTGTGGCGGCTCGAGCGCATGATCACGTCGAAGGCGATCTCGACCACGATCCGCGGCTCCACCACGCGGTACCGCCCGTAGGAGCGCATCGTGTGCGCCTCGAACCAGCGGGTCATCTCGAGGATCTCTGCGTCCGTCAGCCCCGAGTACGCCTTGCCGATCGTGACCAGCTCGCCGGTCGCCTCGTCGCGCACCGCGAACGTGTAGTCCGACAGCACCCCGTGGCGCTTGCCGTGTCCCACCTCGACGCCCACGACCACGCAGTCGAGTGTCGCAAGCGCCTTCTTCATCTTCAGCCAGCCGAGGCCGCGCCGGCCGGGCGAATAGCCCGAATCGGGATCCTTGACCATGAGCCCCTCGTTGCGCCGGCCGCGCGCCTCGGCGAACGCCGCCTCCAGCGCGTCGACGCTGTCGACCGACACGAGGTGACTGAGCGCGAAGCGTCCGCCTTCGAGCGCCAGCGGCAGCCCCAGCGCCTCCAGTCGACGGCGCCGCTCCCGGAGGGGCAGCGCGAGCAACGGCTCCACCGTTCCGGCGGCCGGATCGGGATCGAGGCCCAGCACGTCGTAGGCGACGTAGATCACCGGCACCTCGGCGCGGATGGCGTCGCTCGGGTGCTTGCGCCCGAGACGTGCCTGCAGGGCGAGGAACGGCAGGACCGCACCCTCCCGCCAGGCCAGGATCTCGCCGTCGAGGATGCCCGACCAGGGGAGGACGGCAGCCGCCTGGGCGATCTCGGGGAACTGGCCGGTGACGTCGTGGAGGTCCCGGGAATAGAGCCGGACCTCGGTCCCGGAGCGGTGGAGCTGGCAGCGGATCCCGTCGTACTTGTCCTCGACCCACACGATCGGCCCGAGTCGCGCGAGGATCTCGGTCGCGTCCTCGGCAGGCGAGGCGAGCATGAACTTCAGGGGGTGGAACAGGCCGAGCTCGGCCTCGGCCAGCCGGTCGTCGCGCGCGAGCAGCGCCGTCCGCCCGGCGTCGCCCGCGAGCATGCCCGCCCACTTCACGTCGTCGAGCGGGCGCTCGAAGGCGCGCGCGATCGCCGCCTCGAGCAGCCCTTCCCGGAGCCCGATCCGGAGCTCGCCGGTGACCACTCGCACGACGTACTTCGCCGTGAGCGCGGAGCAGCGGCGGAGGAGGCCCTCGAGGAGGGAGCCCTTGCGCGCCGGCCCCGAGGCGTGCTCGATCGCGGCGAACGCGTCGGCGACCTCGGTCACCGTCGGCTCGAGCGCGGGGTCCGGGGCGTGGCCCGTGCGCTCCAGGACGTCGGCCACAGCGGAGCCGAGGTCCGACCAGCGGTCGTACGCCTCGCCCAGGTCGCCGTCGGACGCGCCGGCGACGTTCGCGACGGCCGTCGCGATCGCGCGCCAACCGATGCCCACGGCGCGCTGGTCGGATTCGGGGAATGGCCGCCCGGTCAGGAAAACCGCCGCGACCGGGAGCTCGGACGGCCCGAGCGAGCGCAGGTACTCCGCGAGGACCGCGGTCTTCTCGGAGGTGCGGGTCGTGGCGGCAACCCGCTCGGCGACCTCGCTCCACCGGCGCATCCGCCGATGGTAGGCGAGGGCCCGGCGGCGTGATCGCCGGAGCAACGTCCGTGGTGTACGTTCCCCGCCATGCTGCAGCGGCGCTGGTTTCCCGACGAGCTCGTGGGCGAGCGGGTCGTCCTCCGCCGCCACGTGCCCGAAAACCTCGCCGCCTTCCGGCGCTGGTACGCCGACCCGGAGGTCGCCCGCCTGACGCGCTATCAGGACGGCCCGATGCGACCCGACGAGATCGAGCGGTTCTTCGCCGCGCGCGCCCTGGGCGCCGACTCGATGGCGATGGCCATCCACGTCCGGGCCCCGAACCGGCTCATCGGATCGTGCGCCTTCAGCCAGCTGGACCCGGACAACGGCTCGGTGCTGTTCCACATCACGATCGGCGAGCGCGACACCTGGGGCCAGGGCTACGGGACCGAGGCGACCGCGCTCATGGTCGATCACGCGTTCGGGACGCTCGGGCTGCACCGCGTGGCGCTGGCGGTGTTCGAGTTCAACGAGCGCGCGATCCGGGCATACCGGCGGGTCGGCTTCCGGATCGAGGGCCGGGCACGTGAGGCGATCCGCCGCGACGGCCGGTGGTGGGACGAGATCCAGATGAGCCTCCTCGCGAACGACTGGCTGGAAGCCCATGCGAGCGGGCGCAGGTCCGAGCGGCCGATGGCCGCGAGGGATCCGGGGGTGCGGCGGCCGTCCGAGGTGGTCGGCTCCCGGGGGGTGGGCCACTGATGCCCGGCACGGGGTTGGCGGCGGAGGCCGCGCGCGCGGAGTTCCGCGGCTGGCTCGAGGCCAAGGGGCATGCTGTCGAGAACGCGCGTGCGGCGGTGGCGGGTCTGGAGGCGGCGTTCGCCGCCGGCACGCTCACCCGCACGCCGGCGCTCGACCGGATGCTCGCCGACCTCATGGTCGCGCTCGAGCAGGACGAGGGCCAACGGCTGGGCGGCAAGTCGGCCGAGGCCGCCCGGTTCATCCTGCGCGCCATCTCACGAGAGCTTGACCAGGCCTGACCGCACCACGCCCGAGGAGGAATCGACCCGTGTCCGAAGAGGCTTCCGCCGTGGCTGCTCCTCCGCTGCCCCCGGAGATCGACGCCGACACGCGGCGCTCGCTCGCCGTCGGCCTGTTCAACCGGGTGTGGCAGCTCCTGGAGACAGCGGACCGGACGCCCGACCAGGACGACGAGATGCTCCATGCCGCGCATGCCAGCCGCTACCACTGGGGAGAGGTCGGCGACGCGAAGCGCCGGGCGATCGGGGAGTGGCAGATCAGCCGCGTGTACGCCGTCCTGGGGCGGGGAGAGCCGGCGCTCCAGCACGCGCGCCGGTGCCTGGAGATCGCGCAGTCGGGCGACCACGAGACGTGGCTGCTCGCCTCCGCGTACGAGGCGCTGGCGCGGGCGAGCGCCGTGGCGGGCGACCGGGACGCGGCGGCCGGCTGGCGGGCGCGCGCGGTCGAGCAGCTGGCCCGGATCGAGGACCCGGACGACCGGGAGATCGTCGAGCAGGACATCGCCACGCTGCCCGTCCAGTGATCGAGCCGTCGTCGGCCCCCGTCCGGCACCGGCAGGCCCTCCGTTCGTGGGCGAGAATCACCACCTGACGCACGCACGGGAGACACCCATTGAGCGACCTCAGGACCGGCATCCTCCTCTGGAACCAGGCTACCGACTGGCCGTCGTACCTCGCTGCCGCGCGCCGCGTGGAGGAGCTGGGCTACGACCACTTCTGGGCCTGGGATCATCTGTACGCGATCTTCGGCGATCCCTACCAGCCGATCTACGAAGGCTGGGCAAGCCTGGCCGCCCTGGGCACCGCGACGGAGCGGGTCCGGCTCGGGCTGCTCGTCGGCGCGAACACGTTCCGGAACCCGGGCGTCGTGGCGAAGCTCGCGGCGACGCTCGACCACATCAGCGGCGGGCGCGCGATCCTCGGGCTCGGTGGCGCGTGGATGAAGCCCGAGCACACCGCCCACGGCATCGAGTTCGGCACCGGCTTCGGCCAGCGGCTGGACTGGCTGGACGAGGCGGTCGCCGCGTGCCGGGCGCTGCTCGACGGCGAGACCGTGACCTCGCCGCCGGACGGCCGCTATCGGTTCGACGGGCTGCGCCACCATCCGCTCCCGCTCCAGCGGCGGCTGCCGATCATGATCGGCGGGTCGGGCGAGAAGAAGACGCTCCGAACGGTCGCGCGCTACGCGGACATGTGGAACGCGATGGGTCCGCTCGACCTGATGGCGCACAAGGTGGACGTCCTCCGCGGGCACTGCGCGGACGTCGGCCGGGATCCATCGGACATCGAGTTCACGCTGGGGGTGAAGCTGACGATCCGGGACTCCGCCCAGGAGGCGGAGCGCGTGTGGCGGGCGGCCATGGCGCACAACCGGACGCCGCTGTCCAACGTGGAGGATGACGACACGTTCTGGAACGGCACGCCCGAGCAGCTCGCCGAGCGCCTGGCGCCGTACGTGGAGCTCGGCTTCCGGACCGTCATCTCGGAGCAGCCCGCGCCGTACGACACGGAGACGCTCGAGCGGTTCATCGGCCAGGTCGTGCCGCTCACGGAGGCAGCCGCCGGCGTCCGGCAATGAGCGACGCCGGCCGGCTCCTGCTGCGCTCGCGCTGACTCTCAGCCGCGGACGGCGGCGAGCATCGCGCCGATCTCGTCGGACGCGGGGATGCGCGGGCTGTTCGCGATCGCGGCGTCGTCGACCGCGTCCGCGACGATGACGGGCTCGAGCTCCGCGTCGATCCCGAGCTCGCGGAGCGTCGGGCGCTGGCCGACGCGGCGCAGCAGGCCATCGATCGCGTCGATCGCGGCTCGGGCCGCCGGCTCGGGAGGGTCGGTGGGATGCGCCACGCCGAATGCGACCGCCACGAGCGCCAGCTCGCGGGCGCGCACCGCGAGGTAGCTCGCGAGCACCTCAGGGAGGACGGTGGCGAGCGCCGTGCCGTGCGCGAGGCTCCCTCGGGTGCCGAGGGCGTGGCCGATCGCATGCACCGCCCCGACACCGGTGCCGCTCTGCTGGCCGACTCCGGCGTAGTGCGCCGCGAGGAGCATCCGGCTGCGCGCCTCGAGGTCGCGGCCGTCATCGACGGCGCGCGGCAGCCACTCGGCGACGGTCCGCGCGACGCCCAGCGCCAGGGCCTCCGCGAACGGGTTCGGGTTGCGCGACAGGAGTGATTCAAGTGAGTGCGTCAGGGCGTCGACGCCGGTCGCGGCGGTCGCGGCCGGGGGGAGGCCAAGGGTCAGCTCGGGGTCGAGGAGGGCCAGGCGCGGGAGGACGCTCGGGTGGCCGGGGTAGCGCTTCCGCCCCGCGTCCTCGTCGGTGATGACGCCGTACGTGTTCGTCTCGGAGCCGGTACCGGCGGTGGTCGGGATCGCGATCACCGGCAGGCCCGGGATCGCCGTTTCATCGTCGTAACCAAGTGACATGACAGCACGCTGATTGGTCGCGTGGAGCGCGGTCACCTTGGCCGTGTCCATCGCCGATCCGCCGCCGAGGCCGACGACCGTCACGCCGCTGTCCGCCGACCGCCCACCGAAGGCCCGGAGGCGCTCGCTTGCCACCTCGACGGTGCGGGTGCCGGGATTCGGCTCGACGGCGTCGAACAGCTCGACCCGGAGGCCATCCGTCGCGAGGAGATCGACGACGCGGCCGGCGATGCCGGCCGCCGTGACCCCGGGATCCGTGACGACGAACGCGGCTCGCGCGCCCGTGCTGCGCACGACCGCCGGCAGGTCCGCCACGATGCCCGCCCCGAACCGGGCGCGGTCGCGGGCGAGGATGTCGAGCGTCCGGCCGGCGTAGCCCTCGTTGCTCACCGGACCTCCAGGACACGATCGACGCTCGTGTCCCGGCGCACGGTCAGCCAGCGGCGACAGCCGAACGCGTGGAACCAGCGCTCGGTCGTCGGGCCGTCGGGGTTCTCGAACACCCAGACCTCGTCGAAGTCGTGCTCGTCGGGGTCCGTGATCCCGGGCGGCACCTCGCGGCGCTCGCCGCCGAACACGAACTCGTCGAGCGGGCGCCGGCCGCAACGCCGGCAGGTGAGCCAGTGCATCAGCGCGTCCCCGCGGACCCGGCGTCGGCCAGCGCGTGGTCGCGCCGAAACCGCTCGAGCGTGAACGGGGCGATGAGCGCCGGCGGGCGACCGGTGGCGATCAGCTCGGCCATCCCTTCGCCTCCCGCCGGGATCGCCTTGAAGCCCCACGTGCCCCAGCCCGTCGTGAGATAGAAGCCCTCGACCGGCGTGGCGCTCATGATCGGGCTGAAGTCGACCGAGATGTCGCAGATCCCGGCCCACGTGCGCAGGATCCGCATCGAGCGCAGGAACGGCAGCAGGCGCGTGATCTTCCACGTGTACGACCGGAGTGCGCTGTACGACGACTGGCGCGAATACGAGGGCTGGGCATCGAACTCCGCCCCGATGAGCATCTGCCCGCGATCGGTCTGCGACACGTAGCAGGCGAGCTCGGTCGAGGCGAGGATGACCGGGAAGCCCTGCGCGTAGTCGTTGGTGACGAACGCGTGGAGCGGGTGCGTCCGGATCGGCAGCCGCAGCCCCACCATCCCGGCGACGTGCGTCACCCGGCCGCCGACCGCCGACAGGATCGCGCCCGCCGCGATCGTCCCGCGTGGCGTCTCGACCGCGGTGACCCGGCCGCCCGCCGTCCGGATTGCCGTCACCGGCATGTGCTGGAACAGGTCGACGCCCCGCTGCGACGCCCCGCTCGCGAAGGCCCAGGCGACCCGGTCGTGGCGCGCGGTGGCGCCCTCGACGTGATGCGACCCGCCGAGCACCGGGTAGCGGCCGCCGCCGGTGAGGTCGAGCTCGGGGACGAGCTCCTTCAGCTCGGCCGGCGTGCGCATGGACGTCTGCGCGCCGGCCGCCTGATTCATCGCGCACCGGGCCCGCTCGGTGCGCATCGCCATCTCGGTGTGCGCCAGCCAGATGATCCCCTTCGTCTGGTGGAGGATCGCCGCGCCCGTCTCCTCCTCGAGGCGCTGGTACAGCTCGAGGGAGTGCTGGTAGAACCGGATGGCCTCGGGGATGCCGTAGTTCGCGCGGATGATCGTCGTGTTCCGGCCGGTGTTGCCCGACGCGATGTAGTCCGCCTCGAGCACGGCCACGTTCGTGATCCCGTGCCGCGCGGCGAGGTGGTACGCCGTCGACAGTCCGTGACCGCCGCCCCCGATGATCACGACGTCGTAGGCGGGCCTCGGGGCGTCGGCCCAGCGGATTGGCAGGAGCGTGCGGCTGTACTCGCTCACCGGAGGCGCGCCTCGAGATCGGCGAGGTAGGCGGCGTGGGTGACGATCCGCGCTCGCCCGTCCGGGAGCCAGGCGAGCTTCGCCGGGACGCCGGCGATCGCACCCTGGGCGAACCCGCCCGCCGGCGGCAGCCCCCACTCGACGTGCCGCTCGACGACCGCCCGATCGACCGTCAGGGCGACGAAGCCCGCCTCGTCGACGACGATCGCGTCGGGATCGACCGTCGTGACCGCCCCGGCATCGGCTCCGACGACGAGCGCCTCGTCGGGCGCGAAGCGGAGCACCGTCGTCCCCGCCGGCAGCGCGCCGGCCAGGGCATCGAGGGCGGCGGGCGCCGCCACCACCCGCTGCCCGTGGAGCGGCTCAGGCGCGGGCACGGGCTGCCTCCGGGTCGTAGAACGGCGTCGGGGCGACGACGGCACGGCGGCCGTCGACGACCACCTCGTCCGGGTGCGGCGGCCGACGCTGCCAGCCGAGCATGAGGGTTCGGCCGAACAGCGGCGAGAACCAGCTGCCGGTCACGTTACCGATGATCTCGCCGCTGTCCGGGTGGAGGATCGGCGAGCCCTCGATCGGCGCCGGCCCGTCCATCGAGAGCCCGACCCAGCGCCGCTCGTCGGGCAGCTTCGCCGTCCGCTCGAGCGCGGCGCGGCCGATGAAGAACGGCTTTTCCATCCGGACCGCCCAGTCCATGCCCAGCCGCCGCGGGGTCGTATCGAGCTCGGTGTCCATGCCCACGATCACGTGACCCTTCTCGAGCCGCAGCCCGAACAGCGTCCGCAGGCCGTGCGGGCGGATCCCGAGATCCCGGCCGGCCGCCATGAGCGCCCGCCACAGCTCGACCGACCGGTCGATCGGGTGGTGGAGCTCCCACGAGGCCTCGCCCGTGAACGACAGCCGCATGACGTGACACGGGACGCCCGCGACGTCCGCCCGGGTGTGGCCCAGGAAGCGCGGCGGCTCCGCCAGCCCCAGCCGGCGGAGGAGCGTGCCCGCGAGCGGACCCGTGACGTTGATCGCGGCGAGCGACATCGTCCGGTCCATGACGTGGACGCGGAGCCCCCATTCGTCGATCCAGTCGCGGAGCCACATCTCGGCGTTCGCGGCGCCGCCGGATGTGAACGACAGCGTGAACCGCGTCCCGGCGTCGCGAAGGATCATCCCGTCGTCCATGACGTGCCCGCGCTCGTTGAGCAGCAGCGCGTAGCGCGAGCGACCGGGCTTGATGTCCGCGACGTGGCACGGGTAGATGCGCTCCAGCGCCTCGACCGCATCCGGGCCGCTGACGACGATCTTGCCCAACGTCGAGACGTCCATGATCGAGACGCCCTCGCGGACCGCCCAGTACTCGGCGACGTGATCGCCGTACGTCCACGGCCGCCACCAGCCGCCGAACCGGTCGAGCTGCCCGCCCAGCGCGACGTGCTCCTCGTGGAGCGGGGTGCGCCGAAACACGTCGACGGTCGTGTCCGCGGCCGCCTCCGCGAGCGTGATCTGGCGCGATGCGGGACGC
Source organism: Candidatus Limnocylindrales bacterium (assembly GCA_035699445.1). Lineage (GTDB taxonomy): Bacteria > Chloroflexota > Limnocylindria > Limnocylindrales > CSP1-4 > DASSPX01. The sequence goes on from DASSPX010000106.1 coordinate 21,483, forward strand.
GCTGTGAAGGGGTCCGGCACGGTCCCGGTCCGCGCGGCGATCCACGACCGGAGGTGCGGCAGGCAGGCCCCGCCCTGGCAGGTGCCGATGCCGGCGAGCGTCGCCCGCTTCAGCAGCTCGAGCTCGGTGAAGCCCTTCGACCACGCCTCCTCGAGGTTCGCGACGGTGACGTCCATGCAGCGGCAGACGACGGCGTCGGGTTCGGTGGGCGGGGGCGGCAGCGGGTGGTCCTCCGCCGCGGCGCCGACGACCGTGACCGGCACCGTCGGGCCGGCGACGCGGGCGAGCACGTCGCGCGAGGCCAGGCCCAGCGCGGCGATGACCGTGCGCGCATCGCTCGTGCGGAGGCTGCCGTCGGCGTCGCGGGTGACGACGCTCCGGACGCGGCCGGCCCCGTCGCCCTCGAGCCGCACGAGCTCCGGACCGACCGTGACGACGGGCTCGGGCAGCGACACCCCGGCGGCGCGCAGGCGTTCCGCGGCACGCGGGGTGAGGATCCCGTGGAGGTCGTTGCCGGGGCACACGGGCTGGATCTCCGCGGCCCCGGTGGCGACGACGACTCGCTCCGCGTCGACGTGGAGCATGCCCCGAGGCGTCCGGGCGACGACCGTCGGGCCGGGGTAGACGGCGACGACCTCCTCGCCGGCGGCCGCGTCGAGCAGCAGCGCCTCGTCCTCCTCCCGCGCGGCGGCGGCGCGCCCCGAGTCGCCCGCGCCGATGACCACGGTCGCCACCGCCCGGCGCTCGACGACGATCTCCGGGCCGACCGGCGAAGCCACGGGGTTCGCGGCGTCCAGCAGCGGCAGCGGCGGGTTCCCGTCCGCGGGGTGACGGACGACGACCGTGCCCGGTCGCGCAGGCACCTGGCACGTTCGCACGTACGCCACGCCGTCCACGACCGCGAGGCAGTTGCCGCAGTCCCCGGCGAGGCAGAGCGTCCCGCCGCGCCCCGGCGCCTCCCCCGCCCGAAGGATCGCGATCGCGATCGTGTCGCCGTCGCGTGCCTCCATCGGCCGCCCGTCGACGACGATCCGGGCCGCCGAGCTCGTGGAGGGCTCGACGGTCGCACCCGCGTCGGTCACTGGCGCATCCGAAGGCCCTGCGGGTCGAACAGCGGCTCGGGCTGGAGGCGGGCGGGCCGGCGACGACCGATGATCTCGATCTCGAAGCTCTGTCCGCCCGGTGCGTCGGGCTCCGCCAGCTCGGACGGCACGTAGCCGAGGGCGATCGACCGGCCGACCGAGTGGCCGTAGCCGCCCGACGTCACCCAGCCGACGACCTTGCCGTCGTGCCAGATCGGCTCGTCGCCGATGACGTCCGCCGGCGCCTCCGGGTCCGGGTCCACGACGAAGGTCACCAGCCGGCGGGCCGGACCCTCGGCGAGCTGGCGCTCGTACGCCTCTCGGCCGATGAAGTCGTGGTCGAGGCGCACGTACCGCTGGAGACCGGCCTCCGGGATCGTGTAGATCGGGCGGTACTCGCGGAACCACGTGCCGTAGCTCTTCTCGAGCCGCAGGCTCATGAGCGCCCGCATCCCGAACAACCGCAGTCCGTGCGGCTGCCCGGCCTCCACGATGCGATCGAACAGCGCGCGCTGGTGCTCCGGGCGCAGCCAGATCTCGTAGCCGAGGTCGCCCGAGTAGTTGATCCGGGCGAGCATTGCGGGCGTCATCCCCAGGTCCACGCGTCGGAAGCTCATGAACGGGAACGCCTCGGTCGAGAGATCGAGGTCCGGGGCGACCGCCCCGAGGACGTCGCGCGACGCCGGGCCCGTCACCGACAGCCCGACCAGCCCCAGGCCGAGGACCTCGAACCGGACGGAGCCGTCGGCCGGCAGGTGGTGGAGGAACCAGCGCGAGTGGTGGACCTCCGCCGGCAGCGACCCGAAGAGGTAGTACTCCTCGGCGTCGGACGCTCTGGCGACGGTGAACTCGCCCACGATCCGTCCCCGGTCGTTGAGCATCGCGGTGAGCGTGATCCGGCCCGGAGCCGGCATCCGCTGCGTGAGCAGCGACGACAGCCAGGCGTTCGCTCCGTCGCCGGTCACGCGGTACTTCGCATAGTTGCTGATCTCGGTCATCCCGACCTGCTCGCGGACCGCGTGCACCTCCTGGGCGACGCAGTCCCAGGCATTCGAGCGGTGGAAGGTGACCTCCTCGACGGGCGGCAGTCCGGGCTTCTGGAACCACAGCGGATGCTCGAGGCCCATGACCGCGCCCCAGACGGCGTTCGCCGCGGCGAGGCGATCGTGGATGGGCGTCGTGAGCAGCGGGCGGCCGGCCGGCAGCTCCTCGTTGGGGAACGTGATCCGGAATCGCCGGCGGTAGTTCTCCTGCACCTTTGCGTTCGTGTACGCGAGCGTCGCGTAGTCGCCGTACCGGGCGACATCCATCGCCCAGATGTCCATGCCGCTGTCGCCGTGATCGCCGGCGGTCATCCAGGTCGCGAGCGCGAGCCCCACGCCGCCGCCCTGCGACAGGCCCGCCATCACGCCGCACGCGACCCAGTACCCGCGGAGGCCGCGGATCGGCCCGACGAGCGGGTTGCCGTCGGGCGCGAACGTGAACGGACCGTTGACGACCTTTCGGATGCCGATCGTCGCCATCGGTGGGTAGTGGCGGAACGCGACCGACAGCTCGGGGGTGATCCGGTCGAGCTCCGGCTTCAGCAACTGCGACCCGAAGTCCCACGGCGTCTCCCGCGCCGACCACGGCCTGCAGTTCTGCTCGTACGTGCCGAGCAGCATCGCGCCGCCTTCCTGGCGGATGTAGATCTCGCCGCCGAAGTCGAGCGCCATCGGCATCTCGTGGCCGGTGGCCCGGACGTGCTGCGCGACCTCGGGCATGTCGTCGGTGATCAGGTAATGGTGCTCCATCGCCAGCACCGGCAGCTCGATCCCGACCATCCGGCCGACCTCACGCGCCCAGAGGCCGCCGGCGTTCACGACGTGCTCGGCGTGGATCGGGTCGCCGTTCTCGATGTGGACGTCCCAGGTGCCGTCCGGGCGCTGCGAGAGCCCGGTCACCATCGTGTGCTGGCGGACCTCGGCGCCGGCGAGCTGGGCGCATTTCACGTACGCGCGGGTGACGCCGGTCGGGTCGACGTGGCCCTCGACGTGGTCGTAGAGCGCCCCCACGAAGTACTGCGGGTCGAGGAGCGGGAAGAGGTCGGCCGCCTCCTTCGCGGAGATCAGCTCGAGCTGCATCCCGAGGTACCGCCCCCGGGCAACGGCCATCCGGAGGAAGTCCATCCGGACCTCGGTGTCGGCGAGCATGAGGCCGCCCGGCAGGTGGATCGAGCAGTCCTGCCCGGACATGCGCTCGATCTCCTCGTACAGCTGGATCGTGTACTGCTGGAGGCGGGCGACGTTCGGGTCGCCGTTGAGCGTGTGCATCCCGCCCGCGGCGTGCCAGGTGGAGCCCGCCGTCAGCTCGCGCCGCTCGAGGAGCAGCACGTCCGTCCAGCCCGCCTTCGTCAGGTGGTACAGCACGCTGGCACCGACGACGCCACCACCGACGACGACGACCTGGGCGGATGTCTTCACGGGCGCTCCCTCAAGATCCCTCGCGACCGGGGAAGGCTACCCGGGCCGCGGCCGCACCGCTGACCATCCGGTGAGCAATCCGGCGGCATTGAGGGACGACGAGGCCCTGCGGCAGTCGGGCAACGCCTCGGCCGACCACGGCTGGCCCGCCCGAATCCTCACCGGCGCACGCGAGTGCGCCCCACAACGGACCCTTGGCCCCCTTCCCGCCAGCGTACGCGTCGACATGACTACCTGGCGGTCATCGAGCCGTGGAGTGGGACGACGCGCCGCGCCGGGTGACCCGCCCGCTCAGAAGTCCGTCGGGACGCCCCCCTCCTCGACCCGCTTGGCCACGAAAGCGTCGAGCTCCTCGCGGATCGCAGGATCCATCGGCGGCGGCTCGTACGCGGCGAGCAGCTCCTTCCAGATCCGGTTCGCCTTCGACGGCAGCTCCGGGGAGCCCGCCTCGACCCACGACTCCCAGTTCCGCCAGTCGGACAGCATCGGCCGGTGGAACGCGGTCCGGTACCGCTCCTGCGTGTGCCCCACGCCGAAGAAGTGCCCGCCCGGTCCCACCTCCGCGATCGCGTCCACGGCCAGGGACGGCGCGTCTACCGGCACCGGCTCGAGGAACGCCTCGACCATCCCGAGCAGCTCGGCGTCGAGGATCATCTTCTCGTAGCTCGCGTGGAGGCCACCCTCCATCCAGCCCGCACCGTGCATCAGCAGGTTCACGCCGCCCATCACGGCGCCCCACAGCGAGAACACGCTCTCGTAGGCGGCCTGCGCGTCGAGGGCGTTCGCCGCGCACACGTTCGACGACCGGTATGGCACTCCGGACCGCCGCGCCAGCTGGCCGCCGATCATCGCGGTGCGCATGTATTCCGGCGTCCCGAACGCGGGCGCCCCCGACTGCATGTCGACGTTCGACGTGAACCCGCCGTAGATCACCGGCGCGCCGGGCCGCACGACCTGCGTCAGCACGATGCCCGCCAGCGCCTCGGCGTTCTGCTCGACAAGGGCGCCCGCGAGCGTGACCGGCGCCATCGCCCCCGCGAGCGTGAACGGCGTGATGCACACGACCTGGTTCCGCTCGGCGAAGGCGACGATGCCCTGGAGCATCGGCAGATCGAGGCGCAGCGGGGACGACGAGTTCACGACCGTGAACACCGACGGCTCGCGATCGATCGTCGCGTCGTCCACGCCGCGCGCGATCCGCACCATCTCGAGTGTGTCGGTGTTCCGGCGCCGCCCGAGCGAGTACGCGTGGACCGCCTTGTCCATCAGCGTCAGGGCGTCGTGGGCGGCGTGCAGGTAGCGCACCGACGGGTGCACGTCCACGGGCTCCACGGGGTACCCGGACAGGAAGTGGATCGCGTTGAGCGACTGGGCGAGCCGGAGGAGGTTCCGGTAGTCCTCGCGGTTGCCGATCCGCCTGCCGCGGTCGAGGTCGACGACGTTCGGCGGTGAGCCCACCGTCCCGAACGCGATCCACTCGCCGCCGATGCGGACGTGGTGCGCCGGGTTGCGCGCATGGAGCGTGAACTCCGCGGGCGCCGTCCGGATCCGCTCCTCCACCATCGCGGGATCGAACCGCACCCGCTGCGAGCCGGCCTCGACCTCCGCGCCGGCGCGCCGGAGGATCTCCCGCGCATCCGGGTCGAGGAAGTCCATCCCGATCTCGGCCAGGACGCGCAGCGACGCCTGGTGGATGGCCTCGATCTCGTCCGCGGACAGGACCTCGACCGGCCGATAGCGCATCCGTGGCTGCGCCCACGGCCGCTGCTGCGGCAGCCGCGAGCGCTCATGGCCTGCGCGACCGCCGCCCCGTCGTCGGGTCAGCGCCTGCCCGGCCGCGGTGTCGAGATCCGTCTCCGCCATCGTGCCCCCTCAGTCGTCCGACAGGTCGAGCCAGGTCGTCTTCAGCTGCGTGTAGCCCTCGAGCGCGTGCAGGCTCTTGTCGCGTCCGAAGCCGGACTGCCCGTAGCCGCCGAACGGCACCGTGATGTCCGCGCTGTCGAACGTGTTGACCCACACCGTCCCGGCCCGGACCGCCCGGGCCAGGCGGTGCGCGCGCTTCACGTCGCGCGTCCAGATCCCCGCTGCCAGGCCGTACGCGGTGTCGTTCGCGATCCGCAGCCCGTCGGCCTCGTCCTCGAACTCGATCACCGACAGCACCGGCCCGAAGATCTCGTCGCGCGCGACCGACATCCGGGGGTCCACCCCGTCGAGGATCGTGGGCGGGACGTAGAACCCGCCGGTCTCCTCGCGCACGCGCTCGCCGCCGGCGACCACCCGCGCTCCGGCGACCACGCCCTCCCGCACGTAGCCGAGGATCCGCGACAGCTGCCGCTCGTCCACGATCGCCCCCAGCCGCGTCGCCGGGTCGAGCGGGTCGCCCGGCGAGAGCTCCCCGGCCAGCGCCGCCACCCGCGCGACGAGCTCCTC
>DASSPX010000107.1:0-7204 GCA_035699445.1 Candidatus Limnocylindrales bacterium
GCTGATCCCGGAGGTGTCGGCGTTCGCGGCGCGCCCCCGCTCGAATGCCGAGGTCGAGGCGTGGCTCGACGAGCGCCTCGGCCCGACGCCGAAACCGGGTGTCTGGTGGGCGCTGCGCCAGTACGGGCCGTTCGTCCACGCACCGACCGGCGGACCCTGGTCGTTCGGGCCGCGGCCGGCCTACGTGGCGGCGCCCGACGCGGAGGTTCGGGCGCCCGAGGAAGCGTCCCCGGCGCTGCGCCTCCTCGTCCGGCGGTATCTCGAGGGCTTCGGGCCGGCCTCCATCGCCGACATCGCGCAGTTCGGCCTGGTCTCGCGCTCGCTCGTGCGCGACGCGCTCGCCGGGCTGGGCGGCGATCTCACGACGTTCGAGGGACCCGACGGGACGACGCTCCATGACGTGCCCGATGCGCCATTCCCGCCCGAGGACGTGCCCGTGCCGCCGCGCCTGCTCGCGATGTGGGACAGCATCCTGCTCGCCTACGCGGACCGGAGCCGGGTCGTGCCGCCGGCGTACCGCCGGGCCATCGCCCGGAGCAACGGCGACACGCTTCCCTCGGTGCTCGTCGACGGCCACGTGGCCGGCGTGTGGCGACCCCTCGACGACGGGATCGAGGTGACGGCGTTCGAGCGCCTCCCCGACGAGGCGTGGGCGGGGCTGCAGAACGAGGCGCGGGCGCTCGTCGCCTTCCTCGGGCCGCGCGACCCCGCCGTCTACCGGCGCTACGCGCGCTGGTGGGGATCGCTGCCGGCAGCGGAGGTCAGGATCGTCGGCCGGGCCGGTTGACATGGGCCGTCATACAACCATATGGTTGTATCGATGCAGCCATCCCCGGACATCGACCGCGTGTTCGCCGCCCTCGCCGACGCGACGCGGCGCGACATCGTCCAGCGTGCCCTCCTCACCGACGAGGGCGTGTCGGAGCTCGCGCGCCACTACCCCATGAGCTTCGCGGCGGTGCAGAAGCACGTCGCCGTACTCGAGCGGGCGGGCCTGGTCGCGAAGGAGCGGGTGGGGCGCCGAAAGGTCGTCCGCACGCGCCTCGACGCCCTGCGGATCGCGCAGCAGCAGCTCGATCGATACGAGCAGCTCTGGCGTGGCCGGATCGACCGGATGGCCGCGCTCGTCAACGAGATGGAGGATCGTCCCTGATGACCGTCACCGCCGTCGAGAAGGATCTGCAGGCACGCATCCTCGTGCTCACCGCGGAGTTCGATGCCACGCCGGAGCGGGTATGGCAGCTGTGGGCGGACCCGCGCCAGCTGGAGCGCTGGTGGGGCCCGCCGACGTACCCCTCCACGTTCACCACACACGACCTGCGGCCCGGGGGACGCGTCGCCTACCACATGACCGGGCCGAACGGGGAGCAGCCGCACGGCTGGTGGGAGGTGGTCGAGATGCAGCCGCCCCGCCGGCTCGTGTTCCGGGACGGGTTCGCCCACGAGGACGGGACACCAGATGACACCCTGCCCGTCACAATCGGCCGCGTGACCATCGAGCCGATCGGCGAGGGACGCACGCGCATGCGGATCGAGAGCGAGTTCGCCAGCACCGAGGCCATGGAGCAGCTGGTCGCGATGGGCATGGTAGAGGGCCTGACCGAGGCGGTGGCGCAGATCGACGCGATCCTGGCGGAAGACGCGAGCCAGACCGAGAGGAGCCGATCATGAGCACGACGGCGGTCACCGCCACGACGCAGACGCTCGCCGTTCCGGGCGCGACCCTCGTCTACGACGTACGCCGCGGTGGGGGCGACGCTTCGTCGCCGCTCATGCTCATCGGCTCGCCGATGGCCGCCGCAGGCTTCGGGACGCTCGCCGGGCACTTCACGGACCGGACGGTCATCACGTACGACCCCCGCGGCAGCGAGCGCAGCGAGCGCGCGGACGCCACGGCACCGCTCACCCCCGACCTCCACGCTGACGACCTCCACCGGGTCATCGAGGCCGTCGGGATCGGCCCGGTCGATCTGTTCGCGAGCAGCGGCGGCGCGGTGAACGCGCTGGCGCTCGTCGTCCGCCATCCCGAAGACGTCCGCACGCTGGTCGCGCACGAGCCGCCGCTGGCGACGCTGGTGCCGGACCGCGACGCGGCGCTGGCAGCATGCCGGGCCATCCACGACACGTACCAGCGGAGCGGCTGGGGTGCCGCGATGGCCCACTTCATCGCCATCGTCAGCCACCGGGGACTGTTCACCGACGAGATCGTGCGCCAGGCGCCGCCCGATCCCGCCGCGTTCGGGCTGCCCGCCCAGGACGACGGATCCCGGACGGACCCGATGCTCGGGCACGGCATCATCTCGACGACCCACTACGAGCCGGACCTGAACGCGCTGCGAGCATCGTCGGCCCGGATCGTGATCGCCGCCGGCGAGGCGTCGAGCGGCGAGCTGGCCAGCCGTGCCGCGCACGCGCTCGCGGAGCGGCTCGGCACGCCGGTCGTGCTGTTCCCGGACGGGCATGGCGGCTTCCTCGGCGGCGAGTACGGCCAGACCGGCGAGCCCGAGGCATTCGCCGCGCGGCTGCGCGAGGTCCTCGAACGGTCGTAGCCTGCGCGGATGGAGATCCCTGCAGCGCGCCCCGACACGCCGCCGATCGTCCTCGTGCCGGGCTTCTGGCTCGGCGCCTGGGCGTGGGACGAGGTCGCCGGACGCCTTCGTCGAGCGGGCCACGACGTGACGGCCCTCACGCTGCCCGGCATGGAATCACGGGACGCCGACCGGTCGTCCGTCAGGTTGGCGGACCATGTCGACGCCATCGTCCGCGCCGTCGAAGCGGCCGGCCGCCCGGTCGTGCTGGTCCTGCACAGCGCGGCCGGATTCTCGGGGTACGCCGCGAGCGACCGCGTGCCGGACCGGATCGCGGCGATGGTGTACGTCGACACGGCGCCCGGGAAGCCGCCGCTCGAGTTGGACTTCGAGGGCGTCGAGAAGCCGCTCGACTGGGCGATGATCGAGGCGGAGGAGAACCTCGACGGCCTGTCCGAGGAACAGCGGGCCACGTTCCGGGAGCGGGCGGTGCCGGTTCCGGGCGCGATCCTGCGCGACGGCTGGACGTTCACGAACGACGCCCGTCGCGACATCCCGAGCACGATCATCGCGACCGGCTTCACTGCCGAGGCCTACCGCCAGTATGCCCGCGAGCATCCCGAGTGGGCGTTCCTCGCCGGCATCCCGGAGCTGCGCAACCTGTCCTTCGTGGACCTTCCCACGAGCCACTGGCCGATGTGGTCGAAGCCCGCGGAGCTCGCCGCCGTCATCGGCGAGATTGCGAGTCGAGCCGGCGCCTGACGACGGCCCGTCGGTGAGGTCGGCGGCCGTCCGTGGCCGGTCGAGGCTCAGGACCTCGGGCCGGCAACGCGGATCGGCCGCCGCGGCGATCGAATCAGGTGTTCAGAACGTGCAGTGCGGCCCGGGAGCATCGAGTTCCGTGCGGAACGCAGCTCCGACGGGCGCCATGATCACGCTGATGTCCACGGCGGGCAGGCTCGTCTCGTTGCGCACGAGGTGCCCCCGGCCCGAGTCGACGTAGCCCTGCCCCGCGCTCAGGACGATTGGGGTGCAGGTCGGGTCGTCGTACTCGTAGAACGTGAGCGTGCCCTCCTTGACGGTGATGAGCACCGGGTACGGGTGGGCGTGCCATCCGGTGGTGCCGCCTGGTGCGTAGGCGTGCTGTCGCACGACCACATCGATTGGCGACTTGGCCTCGGCCTTGAACAGGCCGTCGCCGCGGGGGTGTGCCATGACCTTGAACTCGTCGAACGTGCCACGGGCGAGCAGGGTGGGTGTCACGTTCGAGGGCGGGGACGCGACGGCGATCGAGCCGGCAGCAAGGAGCAGCACGACCGCCGTCAGCACCGCCGTTGCGTATGGGCGGCGGCGCAATGCGCGCACGAGACCAGAGATGGCATGCATCGGGAGCCCTCCGGGTGGGCGAGCGACGCCTGGTCGCTCGCCGTGGATGCGGATGAGAAGGTGGATCTGCCGTCAGGGCGCGGATGCGAGCCGCTGCCAGCTCGGGGCGCTTCGGGCGTCCCAGGCAGGCTCGCGAACCTCGCGGGTCGCGACGTCGACCAGGACCTGCCTGGCGGGCTGGTCCCCAACGGCAACGAGGCGGCCGAGCAGCATCGAATCGTCAGGCGCCCAGGACCATGCGGCACAGCACTCGGTCTCCGCCCAGCCTGCGGGCGCGACCTCGACGCCGGCGCTGCTCAAGTCGGCCGGCACAACCCACCCGCGGACATCCGCGAAGTCGGACGTGAAGCCGTGAACGAGAAACAGTCGCTCGCCGTCGTTGGACCACGTCGCATGCGCGTTCCAGAGGGCTCCCTTGGGCGCGGGGATCTCGCGGCTCCGGGTTCCGTCGGCGGCGACGACGTGACTCCGGGCGGTCATGCCGGACTCCTCCGTCCACCGCCAGTACGCGACTTGTCCGCCATCAGGCGACCAGCTCGCGCCAGCGAGGTTGTGGCCCGGCGGAAGGGTGACGAGGCTGCGGACCGCGCCAGTCTCGACGTCGACCGCGAAGACCCCACGCCTGGCGACCTCCACGCCGTCCCGGATCTCACGGCCGCGGCCGACGAACAGGACCTCGCCGCCGTCCGGGGGCCGGAAGGACGGCTCGGTGGCGTCCATCCCGACATCGAGCACCCGGATCCCGCTGCCGTCGGTTGCGGCGATGGCGATCGATGGGCGGCCGTCATGCACCATCGAGATGAGCACCGATGTGCCGTCAGGTGAGAACTCGAAGAGCTCCCACTCGCGGCCGATCCCGGGATAGGCGAGCATGACCGGATCGGGGGTCACGAGGCGCAGCTCGCCCCCGTCGGCACGAACCGTGTAGACCTCCGTGAGTGCTGCACTCACCTGGCGCGCGAACGCGATCCGGGTGCCGTCGAGCGAGAACTGGGGATGGAGATCGGTCTCGGGCCCGGAGACGATCGCCCGAGCCGCCCCGGTGATGACATCGGCGGTGAACAGGTCACCACCTGCCTCGAACGCGACGAGTCCGGTCTCCGCCCGTCCATAGGGCAGCGGCAGCTCCGTGCGGGTCGACCCGGCGAGCGCCGCGAGGCCGGCCAGCATCAGGCCGATGAGCACGATCGCCAGCACGAGCGGGCGCACCGGGATACGCGGCGCGAGCACGGGCTCGCGGGCAACGTCGAGCATGGGAATCCACCTTCCGAGGGACGCCCAGGCGGGCCACTGGCGCTGCCGCGCCGTCTGCGCCAGGACGTGATCGATGTAGTCGGGATACGGCCCCCGTGCGAGGTCGGTGAGGATCGTGGGGAGGTCCACGGCCGCCCGCCGCTGGTTCGTCATGCGAGCTGCCCTCCCGGTGCACGCGAGGGGCTGGAGGCCGTTGTTTCGGGATCCATCGCGATCCGCATCTCGCGGAGCGCACGATGCAGGCGGGACTTGACCGTGCCGACGGGGAGGCCCAGCGCGGCCGCGACCTCCGTCAACGGCATCCCGATGTAGTAGTGCAGGACGACGATCGCCCGCCCGTGCTCGTCCAGGCGCCGGAGCACCTGGTCAACTTCCTCGCGGTCGGCATGCGCTGACGAGCCGTCCGACGTCGAGTGCGCGTGGGTGGGCTGCAGCTCGACCTCGATCACGCGCCGCCGTCGGCGGCGGGCCTGATCGAGGCAGGCGTTCACGGTGAGCCGATGGAGCCAGGCGTCGAACCGGTCGGGGTCTCGAAGCTTCGGGAGATCCCGCCAGGTTCGGATGAGCGCCTCCTGGACCGCGTCGCGTGCGAGCTCCGGATCCCGAAGGATGAGGCGAGCGACCTCGTCCAGCCGCACGACGGCCGCCCGGGCGAGCTCGGCGAAGGCGTCATGATCGCCTTCCCGTGCGCGTTCGACGAGCCGTCGCTGGTCCAACCGTCGCCTCGTGCTGGGTGGCACGGCCCCACGGGTCGTGCTTCACAGGGTATGGCGTCGGCGTCAGCGATTCGGTTCTCGCGAATGTCGTTGTGATCTGGTGGCCGCGTAGAGTCCCCTAGTGACGCGCAGCAGCGACCCGGCAGCGATCCGAGCGCGACCCGTTCACTCAGACTGGAATCCGACCGGCTTCGGACGAGCGGGCGCCCGGCGTCTTCGCCCTACGCCACCAGCCGCTTGTACCGGATCCGGTGCGGCTGGTCCGCGGCCGTGCCGAGCTCCTTGCGGCGGAATGCCTCGTAATCGGACACGTTGCCCTGGAAGAAGCGGACCTGGCTGTCGCCCTCGAACCCGAGGATGTGGGTCGCGATCCGGTCGAGGAACCAGCGGTCGTGGCTGATCACGACTGCGCAGCCGGCGAACTCGAGCAGGGCCTCCTCGAGCGCGCGCAGCGTGTCGACGTCGAGGTCGTTAGTCGGCTCGTCGAGGAGCAGCACGTTGCCGCCGCTGCGCAGCAGCTTCGCCAGGTGCACGCGGTTGCGCTCCCCGCCGGACAGGTTGCCGACGCGCTTCTGCTGGTCGCCGCCCCTGAAGTTGAACCACGAGACGTACTGGCGCGAGTTGAGCTCGCGCTTGCCGAGCTCGATCGTGTCGTGCCCGCCGCTGATCTCCTTCCAGACGGTCGACGCGGGGTCGAGCGATTCCCGTGACTGGTCGACGTACGCGAGCTGCACCGTCTCGCCCACCTTGAGCGTGCCCGCGTCGGGCTGCTCGTCGCCGACGATCATCCGGAAGAGCGTCGTCTTGCCCGCGCCGTTGGGCCCGGTCACGCCGACGATGCCGGCGGGCGGGAGCGTGAACGACAGGCCCTCGAACAGGAGGCGGTCGCCGAAACCCTTCGCCACGTCCTCGGCCTCGATCACGACGTCCCCGAGGCGAGGCCCCGGCGGGATGTGGATCTCGACGCGGTCGAGCTTCACGCTCTGCTCCTCGGCGAGCAGCTTCTCGTAGGCGCCGAGGCGCGCCTTCGACTTCGCCTGTCGCGCGCGTGGGGACGAGCGGACCCACTCGAGCTCGCGCTGGAGGGTGCGCTGGCGGGCCGAGGCCTGCTTCTCCTCGACGGCGAGCCGAGCCTGCTTCTGCTCGAGCCACGAGGAGTAGTTGCCCTCGAACGGAATCCCCTTGCCGCGGTCGAGCTCGAGGATCCAGCCCGCGACGTTGTCGAGGAAGTAGCGGTCGTGGGTGACGGCGACGACGGTGCCCTTGTAGGACTCGAGGAAGCGCTCCAGCCACGCGACCGACTCGGCGTCGAGGTGGTTC
>DASSPX010000108.1:0-22580 GCA_035699445.1 Candidatus Limnocylindrales bacterium
CTCGCGGGCGAGGTGGAACCTGTGGGCGCCGAGACGCTCCTGTCCGCGCCCTACGCGTCGTTCGCCTTCGACCTGATCTCCGGCCCCGACGGCTGGCGCGTGATCGCGCGGGCCCCTCGCGAGCGCGGGATCGTGTGTGGCGTCCTCCCCACCGAAGCCGGCCGCCGGGGCGATCTGGCGCTGATGGTCTGGGCCGCCCACTACGCGGCCTCGACGAGCGGGCGCGGGCTCGCGCGCGTCGGGCTGTCCACTGCCGGAGGTCTCGGCCACCTCGACCGGGCGGAGGCCGTGTCGAAGCTCGCCCGCCTCGCGGAGGCCGTGGGTCTCGCGGCGGGGGAGCCGGTCGGGGATCTCGCGCGGGCGCTCACTCGTGCCCGGGAGGCGGATCACGAGGAGCCGGACCGCTCGACGGCGACCCGGACGCCGAGGGTCCGCGGCCTGCCCGGCGCCCCGGTGCCGGGTCGCGGTCCGAGATCCAGGAGGGGCTGCCGCCGCGGATGATCCCGGCTTCCCGGCGCGCCCGGTGCGCCCGGTACGCGAGTCTCCCCGGGACTCAGCCGGGCGGCGAGCACGCATGAATTGGTGCCCCGGCTGTTAGGTACGGCCGCGACGCCTTCACGCTCGGCCCGAGCCTGAGTCCCCCCCGACACTCACGCCCGCGGGCGACCCGCCAACCCGCCGGACCGGCCCGCAGGAATCGGCTTGCGCGGACCCGGCAACGGTGCCAGCATTCCCTTCCCCGACCGGCCACCGTCGCGACCGGAGCGTCCGGAGCGCAGCTCGCGCCGGCCCGTGCAGGGGAACGTCGCCGCAGTTTCCGTCGCCCCGTCCAGCCGTCAAGTTCGGCAGCAACCGCGCAGGGGAAGGAGGCTCTCCGTGAGCGAGCACATCACGCTCGAGGTCAACGGGGTCCGGCGGGAGGCGGACGTCGAGCCGAGACGGCTCCTGGTCCAGTTCCTCCGGGAGGACCTGGACCTGACCGGGACCCACATCGGCTGCGACACGAGCCAGTGCGGGGCGTGCACCGTCCACGTCGACGGCCGCGCGGTGAAGAGCTGCACGATGCTCGCCGTCCAGGCGGACGGGACCCGGGTGACAACGATCGAGGGGCTGGCGCCCGAGGGCGGCCTGCACCCGATCCAGCAGGCATTCTGGGAGAAGCACGGCCTCCAGTGCGGGTTCTGCACGCCGGGGATGATCATGGCCGCGGCGGATCTCCTCACGAGCGCGAGCGATCCGTCCGACGAGGAGATCCGCCACGCGCTCGACGGCAACATCTGCCGCTGCACGGGCTACCAGAACATCGTCGCCGCGATCCGCGAGGCGGCCCGGACGATGCGCGAGGAAGCCGCCGCCCCGACGGGCGCATCGACCGCGCCGATGGGCGCGCCGACCGCCGCCCGGCCCTGAGCCGAACGCGTCTGACGAGGAGGCAGCACTGATGGCCACCGCAACCGTCGGCGCCCCGATCAAGCGGACGGAGGACCCCCGCTTCATCACCGGCGCCGGGCGCTACCTCGACGACATCAAGCTCCAGTCGATGGCCCACATGGCCATCCTGCGCAGCCCGTACGCGCACGCGAACATCCGCTCGATCGATGCGAGCGCCGCGAAGTCGATGCCCGGCGTCCTCGCCGTCATCACCGGCGCGGACATCCCGTACAACCCGCTCCCGATGGCGTGGCCCGCCGGCGGCAGCGCGGGCATCCAGAACAACGTCAACACCCCCCGCGTGCTCGCCACCGACAGCGTGAAGTGGACGGGCGAGGGGGTCGCCGCGGTCGTCGCCGAGACGCCCGAGCAGGCGTACGACGCGCTCCACGCAATCCACGTCGCGTGGGAGCCGCTGCCTGCCGTCGTCGACGCGGAACAGGCGATCCAGCCCGGCGCGCCCCAGCTCCACGAGAACGCGCCGAACAACATCGTGTTCGAGTGGAACGTGGGTGACAAGGACGGCACGGACCGTGCCATTCGCGAGGCGGAGGTCGTCGTCCGGCAGCGCATCGTCAACCACCGGCTGATCCCGAACCCAATGGAAACCCGGGGCGACATCGGCTGGTACAACCCGGGCACTGACGAGTACACCCTCTGGTTCTCGAGCCAGACGCCGCACATCCAGCGGCTGCTGGTCGGGATCTTCACGATGGGCATCCCCGAGCACAAGCTGCGCTGCATCAGCCCGGACGTCGGAGGCGCCTTCGGCACGAAGATCTTCTGCTACGCCGACTACGCCCTCGTGCTGTTCGCCTCGAAGCAGCTCGGCGGCCGCCCGGTGAAGTGGGTCGAGGGCCGGCGCGAGAACTACCAGGCCACGATCCACGGCCGCGATCACATCACGTACCTCGAGATCGCCGCGAAGCGCGACGGCGAGGTCACCGGCCTGCGGGTGAAGACGCTCGCGAACCTCGGCGGGCGCCTGAGCACGATCGGCCCCGGCATCCCGACCACGCTCTACGCCCGCGTCCTGTCGGGCTGCTATCGCATCCCGAACGTGTACGCCGAGGTCACCGGCGTGTACACGAACACGACGTTCGTCGACGCGTACCGGGGCGCCGGGCGGCCGGAGGCGACGTACGTCATCGAGCGGGCGATGGACCTGCTCGCGGACGAGCTCGGCATGGACCCGGCCGCGGTTCGGCGGAAGAACTTCATCCCGCCCGACGCGTTCCCGTACGAGAACCCCTCGGGGCTCGGCACGGCGAGCGGCGGCGCGAAGATCTACATCGACTCCGGGAACTACGAGCCGGCGCTCAACAAGGCGCTCACGATGGCCGGCTACTACGACCTCGACGCACGGAAGGCGGAAGCACGCAAACGCGGCCGATACCTCGGCGTCGGCCTGTCGAGCTACATCGAGGTGTGTGGCGTCGCGCCCTCGAAGTGGATCGGCGCCGTCGGCGAGGGCTGGGGAGCCGCGATGTGGGAGAGCGCGAACATCCGCGTCCACCTCACCGGCAAGGTCGTCCTCACGGCGGGGACACAGCCCCAGGGCCAGGGGCACGAAACGACGTACGCGCAGGTCATCGCCGACGAGCTGGGCATCCCGATGGAGGACGTGGTCGTCCAGCACTCCGACACGCAGGGAACGCCGTTCGGCTATGGCAGCTACGGCAGCCGCACCAGCTCGGTCGGGATGACCGCCGCGATCAAGGCCGCCCGGAAGATCAAGGAGAAGGCGAAGCGGATGGCCGCCCACATGCTCGAGGCGTCGGTCGACGACATCGAGGTGGACGGCGCGAGCTACCGGGTGAAGGGCAGCCCGGACAAGGTGAAGACGCTCCAGGAGATCGCCTTCGCACTCGACCTCGCGTTCGACACCCCCGAGGGCATGGAGCCGTACCTCGACGAGACCGCGTACCACGACACCCCGAACTGCACCTGGCCGTTCGGGACGCACGTCGCGATCGTTGAGGTCGACGAGGAGACCGGCCACGTCGACCTCGTCCGCTACATCGCGGTCGACGACGTGGGCAAGAAGATCAATCCCTTGATCGTGGACGGGCAGCTCCACGGCGGCATCGTGCAGGGCGTGGGCCAGGCGTTGTGGGAGGAGGCCGTCTACAGCGACGAGGGCCAGCTCCTGTCGGGCTCGATGCTCGACTACGCGCTGCCGCGCGCGAAGTGGCTGCCGCCGCTGGAGCTCGACGAGACGGTCACGCCGTCGCCCGTCAATCCGCTCGGCGTCAAGGGCGTTGGCGAGGCTGGGGCGATCGCCTCCACGGCGGCGGTCGCGAATGCGGTCATCGACGCGCTCAGCCCGCTGGGCATCCGTCATCTCGACATGCCGTACACGCCGCAGAAGGTGTGGCGCGCCATCCAGGGCGCGAAAGGAGGCGAGGCATGATCCCGGCAGCCTTCGACTACGAGCGCGCCGCAAGCCTCGACGATGCCGTCGCGAAGCTCGCGGCCAACCCGGGCGCCAAGCTGCTCGCCGGGGGCCACAGCCTGCTGCCGCTGATGAAGCTGCGACTCGCGGCGCCCGAACGCCTGATCGACATCGGGCGGCTGAGCGAGCTCAAGGGCATCGAGTACCTGCCCGACGGCGGCGTCGAGGTGGGCTCGCTGACGACGTACGCCGAGCTTCTCGGGGCCTCCCGCCTGGAGTGGGTCACGGAGGCCGTGCGCGACATCGGCGACGTCCAGGTCCGGAATCGGGGCACCATCGGGGGCGGAATCAGCCACGCCGACCCGGCCTCGGACATGCCGGCGATCGGGATCGCGCTCGGCTACTCGGCCGTGCTCCGATCCGCGCGAGGCGAGCGCGAGGTGCCGCTCGACGACTTCTTCCGCGGGCCGTTCCATACCGCGATGGAGCCCGACGAGATCCTCGTCCGGCTCCGGCGTCCGCCGCTCCCCGCGGGCGCGGGCGGCGCGTACGCGAACCTCGAGCAGCCGGCGTCGGGGTACTCGCTCGTGGGCATCGCGGCCGTCGTCGCCCGATCCGGCGGCACGATCAGCCATGCGCGGATCGGCGTGACCGGCGTGCACGAGCACGCGTACCGGGCCACGGAGGTGGAGGACGCGCTCATCGGCAGCGACGGGTCCGCCGCGGCGATCGCCAGGGCCGCGGCCCTCATCACGACCGGCGCGGAGGTGCAGAGCGACATCCACGCCGACGGGGAGTACCGCTCGGCGATGGCGGTCGTGTACGCGCGTCGCGCGATCGAGACTGCCCTGTCGAGGGCGGCCTGACCGCTCCCGGCGACGGGCGCCCGGCAGCGTGCGGCTCGAGCGGCTGAGGCTCGGTCGTCGCGCCCCGGATTCGCTCGTCGGCGGGGTGCTCGCGCGCGACCTGCGCCTCGACGGGGAGCGCTGGGCGAAGGGACGCCGGCTCTCGGCGGCCGACCTCGACGAGCTCGGCCGTCCGGATCGGGCCTCGCCGCCGCTCACGGTCGCGGTCATCGTCCCCGAGCCGGGCGACCTCCACGAGGACGACGCGGCTCTCCGGCTCGCCGCGTGCGTCGCCGGGCCGGGCCTCGAGACGCGCGGGCCCGCCGAGAGCCGGGTCGATCTTCTGGCTGCCTCGGCCGGCGTGCTCCACATCCGGATCGCGGAGCTCGAGCGCCTGAACCGGATCGACCCGCTCGAGGTATTCACCGCGCTCGACGGGTCGATCGTCCGGCCGGGCCAGCTCGTGGCGAGCGTGAAGGTCGCGCCGCACGTCGTGCCGGCGTCGCTCGTGGAGCGGGGGATCGCCGTCACGCGCGGCGGCCGGCGGCCCCTCGTCCGTGTCGCGGCGTTCCGGCCGATGCGGGTGGGGGTGGTCGTCAAGGAGTCGCTCCGCGCCGCCGACCGCGACCGGTTCGAGCGGAGCGTGCGCCAGAAGGTCGAAGGGCTCGGCTCGTCGCTCGCGGACATCGCGTACGTGCCGGACGACGTCGAGCCGGTGGCGAGGGCCATCGACCGGCTGACCCGCGGTCGGGCGCGCGTCGATGTCGTGCTCACCGCTGGCGGCCGGTCCACCGACCCGTCCGACCCGTTCTTCGTCGCCGTCGAGGCGCTCGGCGGTCGACTGATCCGGCACGGCGTTCCCGCGCATCCAGGCTCGATGCTTTGGCTCGCGCGGGTGCGCCGGGCGGCCGTCCTCGGCCTGCCGACGTGCGGCGCGTACTCGAAGGCGACCGCCGCCGACCTGCTGCTCCCTCGCCTGCTGACCGGGGAGCCGCCGACGGTCCGGACGGTGTCCGCACTGGGTCACGGCGGTGTGCTCACCCGCGAGATGCGCTTCCGCTTCCCACCCTACGCCCGGGACCTCGACGCGCCCGACGGCTGACCGGCGGTACGTCGCATGTCGCACGGCGGCGTCGACCGCCGCCGGGTCAGCCGATCGTCATCCGGCGCTAGGCTCGGGACGATGCAGGCACCGGTTCGCGAGCCCGACGCGCTCGATCTCGACGGCTGCGCCGACGGCTGCGGCTGGGTGACGACGCTGCCCGACGAGCCGGAAGGCCCGCTCGTGGGCCGCGACGACGAGCTCGCGGGGCTTCGCCGGCTGCTCGCCCCCGGTGGACGGCGGCTGGTCACGCTCGTCGGCGTCGGCGGCGTGGGCAAGACCCGCCTCGCGCTGCGTATCGCCCACGAGCTCTCGGAGCGCCTCGACGGCCGCATCAGCTGGATCGGCCTCGACGCGGTGACCGATCTTGCGCTCGTCATCCCCACCCTGGCGACCCTGTACGGCGTCCACGAGGAGCGGGGACGGGACACGCTCGAGCGCATCCGCGACGCGGTCGGGGAGCGGCGGGTGCTTGTGGTCCTCGACACCCTGGAGCACCTCGTCGCCGGCGCGTCGGTGCTGGCCCGGATCCTGGACGGGGTGCCGGCGCTCACGATCCTGGCCACGAGCCGCGTGCCGCTGGGGGTGGGCGGCGAGCGGACGTTCTCGGTCGAGCCGCTGCGCACGCCCCCGCGCGACGTCCAGGACGCGGAGGCGCTGCTCGCGAACCCTGCGGTGGCGCTGCTCGCGGCGCGCGTCGCCGACGTGCGGCCGGACGGGCCGGTGTCCGCGGCGACCGCGCAGGCCTATGCCGCGATCGCGCGGCGACTGGACGGCATCCCCCTCGCGATCGAGCTCGCGGCAGCGGCGCTGCGCACACTCGAGCCCCACCAGCTCGCTGACCGGCTCGAACGCACGGTCGGGTCGCTGGCGGCGATCGAGGCGGCGCTGCCGGGACGGCGGCGGAGCCTGCGGGCGACGATGGACTGGACCCACGAGCTGCTGCCCGACCCGCTCGCGCGGATGGTCCGCCGGCTGAGCGTGCTCGTCGCGCCGTTCGATGTTCCGACCGCCGCCGCCGTGCTCGCGGCGGGGGAGCAGCGCGGCCTGGCGCCCCTCGAGCTCGACGTAGCCGACGGGCTGCGAGCCCTCAACCGGGCGTACCTGCTTCGTCGCGTGGACGAGACGCCCGACGGCGCGGCTCGATACGAGATGCTGCGCACCGTCCGTGCCGACGCCCGGGAGCGGCTGGAGCGGAGCGGCGAGCACGTCGCGATGCGCTGGGCGCACGCGTACCACTTCCTCGCCCTCGCGGAGGAGGCGGAGCGCGAGCTGCCGACCGAGCGCGAGACCGAGGCGCTCGCCCGGCTCGATCGGGTGCACGACGATCTCGGCGCCGCGATCGACTGGGCGATCGAGCGGGGCGACGGCGAGTTCGCGGTCCGGCTCACGGGGGCGCTGGCCGACTTCTGGCGCAGCCGGGGACACCTCACCGAGGGGCGGATCCGGCTTCAGGCGGCCCTTGCGTGGGGCACGTCGGCGACCGCGGCCCGGCGCCGGAAGGCGCTCCGCGGGGCGGGCGTCCTCGCCTCCTATCAGGGCGACTACCACCACGCACGCGCGCTGCTCACCGAGGCCCTCGCGCTCGCCCGGGAGGCGGGCGACGACGAGGCGACCGCGGCGACCCTCAACTGGCTCGGCACGAACGCGTACGGGGCAGGCGATCTCGACGCCGCCGAGCGCTACATCGCGGAGTCGCTCGCGATGCGCCGCGCGCTGGGCGAGCCGGGCGCGATCGCTGCCTCGCTCAACGCGCTCGGCGGGATCCATCACTTCCGGGGCGAGCTCGATCGCGCCCTGGCGGTGTTCCAGGAGAGCCTCGCGATCAAGCAGCACCTGGGCAATCCGAACGGGATCGCCGTCTCGCTCACGAACATCGGGCTCGTGGAGCGCGACGCGGGGCACCCCGAGCGTGCGGCCCGCCTGTTCGAGCAGGCGCTCGACATCTGGTCGCGGACCGGCGATCGCCAGCGGTGGGCGGTCGGCCTGCACAACGCCGCGCTCGTCGACTTCGACACCGGCCGGGTCGAGGCGGCCGAGCGGTCGCTCCGCGACGTCGTCGCGATCATGCGCGAGCTCAACGACCGGACGGGGATCGCGTACGCCCTGGCCGACCTGTCGCGTGTGCTCGTCGTGTCCGGCTGGCTCGACGACGCCGACGACGCGGTCCGCGGATCGCTTCGGACCGCGCTCTCCCTCGGTGCCGGGGCCATCCTGCCGCTGGCCCTGGAGTCGGCCGGGATGCTCGCCGCCGCGCGGGGCCAGCGGGAGCGGGCGGTGCGACTGTGGGCGGCTGCGGATGCCGAGCGGCGCCGCAGCGGGTTCGTGAACATGCCCGCGGATCGTCGGCTGCTCCTCCGGGCGCAGGAGCCGGTCGCGGCCGCGATCGACGAGGAGCGCTGGACGGCGTGGTGGCAGGCGGGCGCGGCGCTTCCGGTCGAGGCGGCCGTGCATGAAGCGACGCAGGGCTGAGCCCCGGCCGCCGTCCGCCGTAGACTCGGAGCCAGCATGGCAGTCGACCCCCCCACCGACGCGCGGACGGCGCGGATCATGCCGCGCGACGCGCGGCCCGCCGGCACGCGCTCGATCGAATCGATCCAGGACACGTTCCGCGCCCACGGCTACATCACCGAGCGCTCGCTCGCGACGGCCGTGTTCCTTGCGCTCGAGCTCGGCAGGCCGCTGCTGCTCGAAGGCGAGGCGGGCGTGGGGAAGACCGAGCTCGCGAAGGTGCTCGCCGCGTCGCTCGGGACGCGCCTGATCCGGCTCCAGTGCTACGAGGGGCTGGACGTCAACAGCGCCGTCTACGAGTGGAACTACCCGCGCCAGATGCTCGAGATCCGGCTGCTCGAGGCGCGCGGCGAGATCCGCCAGGCGGTCGCGCACGACATCTTCGGCCCGGAGTTCCTCCTGAAACGGCCGCTGCTCCAGGCGCTCGAGCCGTCCGAGGACGGGCGCGCTCCGGTACTGCTGATCGACGAGATCGACCGCGCGGACGAGGAGTTCGAGGCGTACCTGCTCGAGATCCTGTCGGACTTCCAGGTGACGGTGCCGGAGATCGGCACGATCCGCGCGGAGCGGCAGCCGAGCGTGATCCTGACGTCGAACCGGACGCGCGAGGTCCACGATGCGCTGAAGCGCCGCTGTCTCTACCACTGGATCGACTACCCGTCGCCCCAGAAGGAGTACGAGATCGTGCTCGCGCGCGTTCCCGAGGCGCCCGAGCGGCTGGCACGCGAGGTCGTGGCGTTTGTCCACCGGCTGCGGGAGGCGGATCTCACGAAGGTGCCCGGGGTCGCGGAGACGCTCGACTGGGCGGCGGCCCTGCTGTCGCTCGGCGCGCGGGAGCTCGCGCCGGATCTCGTCGACGAGACGCTGGGGGTCGTCCTCAAGTACGAGGAGGACATCCGCCAGGTCCGCGGACAGGTGGCCGGTCAGTACCTCGCGGAGGCGGCGTCCCGGGTCTGAGCGCGGGTTCCGCCTCGGTGGCGGCCGGCGTCTCCCGCCTGTGGGCGCCGGCGTCTCCCGCCACGCAAGCCTCCAGGGCATCCACGTCACCGGTTGCGGGCGGTGCGCTGTCAGCCATGCTCCGGGCGCATCGCCCGTGCCTGCCCTGTCGCGATCGAACGGTGGCTCTCGCGCTCCACCTCGCCTGGCATGCCTGCCGCGCATGCCGGTGGGGAACGCGGCGCCGAACGGGCGCCTCACCCGTGGGCCACGACCATGGGCGGTAGGCTGCACCCCGTGTCGTGCACAGCTGGTCGGCTCCGCGGCGTGACACCGCACGCCGGAGCCGGAATCCGCGGGACAACGCCCGTACCGATGGTGCCCACCTCACGGGCTGGCGGCCACCGGGATCCGGGGCGGAACCGCGCCCCGGCGGCCCGGGACACCGGCCACGAGAGTGGCCCGCGGTTCCGAGGGCGCTCGAAGAGCGGTCGCGGCTCGCAGGATCGGCTGCAGCGCTGTCCCGGGCAAACGGGTGGCGTAGGCTCCGCTCGTCGCGAGACCGGACACAGGAGTGACGCGTGACGCGGGACATCGACCCGGCCATCCGGATCGCCCCCACCGGGGAGGCGATCGACGGTCGCCGTCTGCTGGCCGAATCGGTCGGGTTCGGGCGCGCACTCCGCGCCGCGGGCCTCCACGTGGACCTCGCCGCCGCGATCGACTTCTCGCGCGCGATCGGCCTGATCGACGTCAGCGAGCGCGAGACGGTGCGCGAGGTGGGCGCCGCGGTGTTCGTCCGCCGCCGCGACGACCGCCCGACGTACGACCGCGTGTTTGACCGCTTCTGGCGCCGGCGCGGCCGGAAGCTGCCGGGCGGGCCGCCGGAGCTCGGTGCGGCACCCGATGCCGAGCGCGAGGACGGCACCCCGGGCCCTGCCGAGCAACCGGGCGAGGGCGAGGGTCGCGGCGAGGACCAGCCCAGCCCGTTCGCCGTCCAGACCGGCGGCGACAGCGAGGGCGACGCGCCGATCGAGGGCGTGACGATCTCGCCCGACGCGTACTCGGCCGGCGAGGTGCTCCGGCACCGGGACTTCGACCGGATGACGGTCCAGGAGCTGCGCGACGCCGAGCGGTTCGTCGACCTGCTCACGCCGCGCCTCGAGCTGCGCCGAACGCGCCGCCACGAGCTCCACCCCCACGGCCGGCGGATCGCGCCGCGGGCGATGTTCCGGCGCAGCCTGGGCACCGGCGGCGAGATCACCTCGTGGGTCTGGCGGCGGCCGATCAAGCGACCGCGGCAGCTCGTCGTCCTGTGCGACATCTCGGGCTCGATGGAGCGCCACTCCCGGCTGCTGCTGCGCTTCGTCCAGGCCCTCGCCCGGACGAAGGAGGTGCGCGCCGAATCGTTCGTGTTCGGGACGCGCCTGACGCGCGTGACGCGGCTGCTGAAGGATCGCGACCGGGATCGCGCGCTCGCGCGCGTGGCGGACAGCGTGAACGACTGGGCGGGCGGGACGCGGATCGGCGAGAGCTTCCGCGAGTTCAACCACCGCTGGGCGCGGCGGACCCTGCGCACGAGCGGCGTCGTGATCGTCGTCAGCGACGGCTGGGACCGCGGCGACCCGAACCTCGTCGCGGCCGAGACCGCACGGCTGCGGCGGAACTGCCATCGGCTGGTGTGGCTCAACCCGCTCGCGTCGGCGCCCGGCTACCAGCCGCTCGCGGCCGGGATGCGCGCCGCGTACCCGTTCATCGACGATTTCGTGCCGGCCGGTACGCTCGCGTCGCTCGAACGCCTGGGCGAGATCCTTGCCGGCGCGTCGACGGGATCCCGCATCGCCGGCCGAGCGGTGACCGCCGCGACGACCGTCTCCCCGTCGGCCGGGCTGGCCGGCTTCAGCGGGCTCGCCGGTGCGGCACACGGCGACCTCGTCCGTCCGCCCGCGACGATCGACGGCACGCACGATCCGACGACCGCCCGCCCCCTGACCTGACACGCGTCCCGGAGGACCAACCGGTGAAGGAGCTGCTGGACACCCTCGAAACCTGGCGCGAGGAGCAGGCGGGGATCGGCCGGGCCGTCGTCGTGCGGACGTTCGGCAGCGCACCGCGCCCCGAAGGCGCGGTGCTGCTCGTGGCCGATGACGGCCGGATCGCCGGTTCGGTCAGTGGCGGCTGCGTCGAGGGCGCGGCCGCGGAGGAGATCGGGCGCGCCCGGCGCGAGGGCCGCAGCCGGGTCATTCGCTACGGGATCAGTGACGAGCAGGCGTGGGACGTGGGGCTCGCGTGCGGCGGGACGATCGACGTGCTCGTCGAGCCGCTCGTGCGCGAGGCGGCGCTGAGCGCGGCACGTGACACGCTCGTCGGACGGTCGGGCGGACGTGCCGTCGTGACGCCGCTGCCGCCCGATGCACCGCCGGCCGCGTTCGGTGCCCACGAGCCGGGGGAGGGGAGCGAGCCGGAGGCGTCGCTCGTCGTCCACGACGACGGGCGCCTGGACGGCACGACGGGCGACGAGGCGGCCGACCTGGGGCTGGTGGAGCTCGCCCGCGACGCGCTCCTGCGAGGATCGTCGCGGACGGTCGAGCTGGCCGGTCGGCAATGGTTCATCGAGGCGTTTCCGGTGCGGCCGCGGCTGGTCGTCGTCGGGGCGGTGGAGGTCGCGCGGACGCTCGTCCGTCTCGCCCGCGAGCTGGGCTTCGAGACCGTGGTCATCGACGGGCGGGCGGCATTCGCGACGCCGGAGCGATTTCCCGACGCGGATCGGCTGATCGTCGGCTGGCCGGACGAGGTGGCCGACGAGATCGGCCTCGGGCCCGCGGATGCGGTGGCAGTCCTGACCCACGACGTGAAGTTCGACGAGCCCGCGATCGTCGAGGCGCTGCGGCGCGGGTGCCGGTATGTCGGCGCGGTCGGGTCGAGGAAGACGCAGGGGGACCGCCGGGAGCGGCTGCTCGCCGCGGGCGTGCGCGAGGAGGACCTCGCGCGGCTGCGCGGACCGATCGGGCTCGACCTGGGAGGGCGCGCACCCGCGGAGACGGCGCTCGCGATCCTCGGCGAGGTCGTCGCGGAGCGGTACGGCGGGTCGGGGGTCCCGCTGCGCGAGAAGGCGGCGACGATCCGTGTCGAGCCCGAGACGGCCGTGATCGCGGGCGGGTGATCGGGCTGAGCGGCCGTACCGGATTCCTTGCGGGCGATCGGGCCGCGCCGGATTGATGCACGCAGAGCATCGGGTCGACGGTCAGCGGGCTGGATCAGACGCCCAGGACGATCGTCTGCGTGTCGATCCGTGCACGCAGAACCCGGAGCTGATGCCCGCGAAGCATCGCCCCCGGGATGGGCTGCCGCGAGGCACGGTGGATCGGTGAGCGTCGTCGGCGTGATCCTGGCTGCCGGCAGCGCGACCCGCTTCGGCGGCGTCAAGGTGCTCGCCGACCTCGACGGGCGGCCGATCCTCCAGCACGTCCTCGATGCGATCGCTGCCGCCGGGATCAAGCGGCTGGTCGTCGTTCTCGGTGATGCCGCTGGCGACATCGAACGGACGATCCCGTGGCCGCCCGGCGCGCACCGGGTGCGCAACCCGCACCCGGAGGCCGGGCTTGCGGGCTCGCTCCGGATCGGGGTGGAGGCCGCGCGCGGCGACGGTGAGCCCGAGGCGATCCTCGTCGCCCTCGGGGACCAGCCCCGCGTCCGGCCGGACGTCATCCGCCTGCTGCTGGCCGCACCGGACGCCGCGCCGGTCATCGTGCCCCGGTACGGGGACCGGTCGAACCCCAACCCGGTCCTCCTCCGTCGCGTTGCCTTCGCCCTCGTCGACGAGGCAACCGGCGACCGCGGCCTCGGTCCGGTCCTCCGGGCGCACCCGGACCTGGTCCGGGAGATCCCGGTCGAGGGCGACAATCCCGACGTGGATCTCCCGGCCGACCTCGATCGCCTCCGCGAGCGCATCCGTCCGACGCGATCGCGCGTACCCTGATGGCGATGTCCCGCGCGACCTCCGCCGACGCCGCCGACGCCGCCCGGCTCGAGGAGGCCTGGGCCTCGCGCGTTCGTGCCAATCGCGACCAGGCCGAACGCCTGCGCGAGGACGAGCCCCGGAGCGATTTCTACGCCCCGGTTTCGGCGCTGTTCGTGGCCGATCCCCGCCGGACGACGGAACCGGCGCTGGACGCGCTCCTCCGGCTCGCCCGCCCGGACGACACCTGGCTCGACGTCGGGGCCGGCGCCGGCCGGTACGCGCTCCCGCTCGCCCTGCAGGTCGCCCGGGTGATCGCCGTGGAGCCGTCGGTCTCGATGCGCAACGCGCTGCGTACCGGGCTTGCGGAGCACGGGATCGTCAATGTCCGGATCGTCGGCGAGCCCTGGCCGGGCGCCCTCGACGCGCTCGGGCCGCCGCCCGTCGCGGACGTCTCGCTGATCGCCCACGTCGGCTACGACATCGAGGAGATCGGCCCCTTCCTGGACGCCCTGGAAGCAGCCACCCGGCGCGAGTGCGTGGCGATGCTCACCGACCGCAGCCCGGCATCGGTGGCTGACCCGTTCTGGCCGCTCGTCCACGGCGAGGAGCGCGTGCCGCTGCCCGCCCTTCCGGAGCTCGTCGAGGTGCTCCGGGCGCGCGGCCGGAACCCGTCCGTCACGCGCGTGCCGCGCCCGCCGCGGACGTTCGACTCGGTCGAGGCGCTGGCGGCGTTCCTCCGCCGCCAGCTGTTCATCGCGGAGACGGGCGAGAAGGAGATCCGCTTCCGGGTGGCCCTCGCGGACCGGGTCGCCGAACGCGATGGCGGCTGGACGCTCGCGGACCCGCCGGCGGGCGAAATCGGGATCGTGACGTGGGAGCCGCGCTGACGGCGCCGTGCCAAACGAGATCGCCTCGCCCCGCGAAATCTCGTTGTGGGCGCAACACCCCGGGCGTATCCTCGGGCGACATCGCCGCCGCGCTCCGTCCGGGCATTCGTCACGTGCCCGGGGGATATGACCTACGGCGACCCGCCGCCCCATCACCAGCCGTCACGCAGGGGAGTGCCGCTCGGGTTCGAGCGGAGGAGGTAGGCATCGGTGATTCCCGCGCAGGTCGACTACGTTCGCCCCGCCGACGTCGGTGAGGCGCTCCGGATCCTCAGAGAGCGCGAAGGCGAGGCAAAGGTCCTCGCCGGCGGCTTCAGCCTCATTCCCCTCCTGAAGCTCCGGCTGGCGCAGCCGGGCCTGCTCGTCGACCTCCGCGACATTACGGGGCTCGACGGCATCGTCGAGACCGACGACGAGCTCCGGATCGGGGCCCGGGCGACACACGCCCAGATCCACGACCACCCGATCATCGTCGACCACTACCCGCTCCTGCGCGAGGTCAGCGGACTGATCGGCGACCCGCAGGTCCGCAACTGGGGCACGATCGGCGGCTCCTGTGCCCACGCGGATCCCGCCTCGGACTGGCCGGCGGTGCTCCTCGCCGCGCGAGGGTCGCTCGTGTGCCGGAGCGAAGCGGGCGAGCGGGTGATCCCGGCGCGCGAGTTCTTCCTCGACACGTTCACCACGGCGATCGAGCCCACCGAGATCCTCACCGAGATCCGGATCATGAGGCGCCCCCGGCGCACCGGTGGCGGCTGGGCGAAGCTCGAGCGGAAGGCCGGCGACTTCGCGACGGCCGGTGCATGCGCGGTCGTCCGGCTCGCCGCCGACGGCACGATCGAGGTGGCGGGCATCGGGCTCACCGCCGTCGCCGAGACACCGTTTGCGGCGACCGACGCGGAGGCGGTGCTGCGGGGCCGCGCCCCGAGCGAGGACCTGTTCCGGGAGGCCGGGGCCGCGGCGGCAGCGCAGTCCCGTCCGGCCGCCGACGTCCGCGGGCCAGTCGAGTACAAGCGGGCGATGGCGGCCGAGATGACCGTCCGCGCCCTGCGCTCGGCGGTAGCACGCGCGCTGGCGTACTAGGGGATCCGACGATGACCACTCAGCACATCACGGTGACCGTCAACGGGGAAGCTCGCGAGGCGGACGTGGAGCCGCGGCTGCTCCTCGTCCACCTGCTGCGCGACACGTTCGGGCTCACCGGGACGCACGTCGGCTGCGACACGAGCCACTGCGGCGCATGCACCGTCCACGTGAACGGCCGGAGCATGAAGAGCTGCACGATGCTCGCGGTCCAGGCCGATGGCGCGCAGATCCGCACGATCGAGGGCATGGCGAACGGCGCCGAGCTGCACCCGCTCCAGCAGGCCTTCTGGGACCAGCACGGCCTCCAGTGCGGCTTCTGCACGCCGGGGATGATCATGCAGGCGGCGTGGCTGCTCGGGCAGAACCCGGACCCGAGCGAGGAGGAGATCCGCGAGGGCATCGCGGGCAACCTCTGTCGCTGTACCGGCTACGTGAACATCGTCAAGGCGATCCAGCAGGCCGCGGGCACGCTCAGTGCGAGCGAATCGGCACCGGTCGAAGCTGCCGCCACGGTCGAAGGCTGAAAGGGACGCCGGGATGACCGACATCGCCACGACGACCACCCCCGAAGTCGGGGGCATGGGCCACTCCGTCAAGCGCAAGGAAGACCCGCGCTTCATCCAGGGCCGGGGTGAGTACATCGAGGACGTCAACCTGCCGGGCCAGCTCTGGCTCGACATCGTCCGCAGCCCGTACGCGCACGCCCGGATCAAGTCGATCGACGCCAGCGAGGCGCTGAAGATCCCCGGCGTCGCCGCGGTGATCACGGGCAAGGACCTCGAGGGCTACAAGCTCCACTGGATGCCGACGCTCGCCGGCGACATGCAGATGGTGCTGCCCGTCGACACGGTGATGTACCAGAGCCAGGAGGTGGCCGCGGTCATCGCGACCTCCCGCTACGCGGCGGCGGACGGCGTGGCCGCGGTGCTGGTCGACTACGAACCCCTGCCCGTCATCGTCGACCCGTTCAAGGCACTCGAGCCCACGGCCCCGGTGCTCCGGCCGGACCGCGGCCCGGAGAAGGCGACGAATCACATCTGGCACTGGGAATCCGGCGACCGGGCGGCCGCCGAGCAGGCGATCGCGCAGGCCGACGTCGTGGTCGAGGAGGACATCTACGTCCCGCGCATCCACGTGGCCTCGATCGAGACCTGCGGCTGCGTCGCGGACTGGGATCCGGTCCGGCAGCAGCTCACGCTCCACCTCACGACCCAGGCGCCGCACGCGATCCGCACGGTCGTGGCGCTCGTCGCGGCCGGCGCGGGCCTGCCGATCTACGAGCACAACATCCGCGTCAAGACCCACGACATCGGCGGCGGGTTCGGTGGCAAGGTGCCGGTGTATCCGGGCTACGTCCTCGCGGTTGCCGCGTCATTCCTGACCGGCAAGCCCGTGAAGTGGATCGAGGACCGGAGCGAGAACCTCCAGGCCGATTCGTTCGCCCGCGACTACCACATCCACGCCCAGCTCGCGGCGACGAAGGAGGGCCGGATCACCGGCCTCAAGGTGAAGACGATCGCCGATCACGGCTACACCGACGCCGCGGCCGATCCGTCCAAGTTCCCGGCCGGCCTGTTCAACGTGATCACCGGCAGCTACGACTTCGACAAGGCGTTCGTCGAGGTCGACGGGGTGTACACGAACAAGCCGCCCGGCGGTGTCGCTTACCGCTGCTCGTTCCGCGTAACCGAGGCGGTCCATGCGATCGAGCGGATGGTCGACATCCTCGCCCACGAGATCGGCAAGGATCCGGCCCAGCTCCGGATGGACAACTTCATCCGCCCCGACCAGTTCCCCTATCGGACGCCGACCGGTTGGGAGTACGACTCGGGCGACTACGGCCGGGCACTGCAGGTCGCGCTCGAGAAGATCGGCTACGACGACCTTCGCCGCGAGCAGGCCGAGAAGCGGGCGCGCGGCGACCTCATGGGCATCGGAATCAGCTCGTTCACCGAGATCGTCGGCGCCGGGCCGTCGCACACGTTCGACATCCTCGGCCTGAAGATGTTCGACTCGTGCGAGATCCGGATCCATCCCACGGGCAAGGTGCTCGCGCGGATCGGCGTGCAGACGCAGGGCCAGGGCCACGAGACGACGTTCGCCCAGATCATCGCCGAGGAGCTCGGGTTCCCGGTCGCGGACATCAAGATCGAGTACGGCGACACGGACACCGCGCCATACGGGCTCGGGACGTATGCGTCGCGGTCCACGCCCGTGGCGGGTGCCGCCACCGCGGTCGCCGCGCGCAAGATCCGCGACAAGGCCCGGCTGCTGGCGGCCCACCTGCTCGAGGCGTCGCCCGATGACCTCGAGTGGACGAACGGCCGGTTCAGCGTCAAGGGCAGCCCCGACCGGTACAAGACGATCCAGGAGATCGCGTTCGCTGCCTACACGAACCACCCGCAGGGGATGGAGGCCGGCCTCGAGGCGGTCGACTACTACGACCCGCCGAACCTGACGTTCCCGTTCGGCTCGTACATCGCCGTCGTGGACATCGACAAGGGCACCGGCCAGGTGAAGGTCCGCCGGTTCGTCGCGGTCGACGACTGCGGCAACATCATCAACCCGATGATCGTGGACGGGCAGCTCCATGGCGGGCTCACGATGGGTCTCGCCCCGGCGCTGTACGAGGAGATCACGTACGACGAGGTGGGCAACAACCTCGCCGGCACGTTCCTCGACTATCTCCTGCCGACGGCGGTGGAGACCCCGGCCTGGGAGCTGGGCAAGACGATCACGCCGTCGCCGCATCACCCGATCGGCGCGAAGGGCGTGGGTGAGTCGGCCACCGTCGGTGCTCCGCCCGCGATCGCCAACGCCGTCGTCGACGCGCTCTGGCATCTCGGCGTCCGGCACATCGACATCCCGATCACGCCCCAGAAGGTGTGGGCGATCCTGCGCGAGAAGGGGGTCGCGACGTAGTGGTCGCCGGCCCCGGTACTTCGATCCCGCCGCGGCCCGGCGCGCTGTTCGCCCGGGCCGCGGAGCTGACCGCGACCGGCAAGCCGTTCGCGTTCGCGAGCGTCGTCGCGGTCCGGCGGCCCACGTCCGCCCGGCCCGGCGCGCACGGGATCATCCACCCGGACGGCTCGATCGAGGGCTGGGTGGGCGGCTCGTGCGCGCAGCCGGTGGTCGTCCGGGAGGCGCTCCGAGCGCTCGCCGACGGACAGCCGCGCCTCCTCCGGCTCTCGAAGGACGTCCCGGCCGAGGGCCGACGAGGTGACGGGGTCGTCGAGGTCGTGATGAGCTGCCACTCCGGCGGAACCCTGGAGATCGCCGTGGAGCCCGTCCTGCCCGCGCCGGCGCTCTGGATCGCCGGCATCACGCCGATCGCCGGCGCCCTCGCCACGCTCGGCGCCGCAGCCGGGTTCCGGGTCACCGTAATCGATGCCGAGGCGACCGCCGACGCGTTCCCCGCGGCCGAGCACGTCCACGCGGAATCCGCGCTCCGCGGGCTCGAGAGCGCGACGCCGCCATACGTCGTCGTCGCGACCCAGGGCCAGTGGGACGAGGAGGCCGTGGCCGCCGCGATCCGGCGCGACGTGGCCTACGTGGGTCTCGTCGCCTCGCCCACCCGGGCCGCCGCCGTCCGGGGGTGGCTCGCCGATGAGGCCGGGATCCCCGGGGAGCGTCTCGCCGCGCTGCGGGCGCCCGCCGGTCTGGACCTCGGCGCCGAGACGCCCGAGGAGGTCGCGCTCTCGATCCTCGCCGAGCTGGTCCAGGTCCGCCGCGGCCGGGCGAGCTTCGTGGCCGCGCCCGGACCAGCCACGATCACGGGCGAGGCCGCCCTGCCGGCCACGCCGATCGTTCCCACCGGGGACGACCTCGTCCTGCTCGATCCCGTCTGCCACATGACCGTGGAGCGGGAGCACGCGCGGCACCTCGCCGAGCACGGTGGGAAGATCTACGCGTTCTGCTCCATCGGCTGCCGGACGCGCTTCGTGAAGAATCCCGAGGCGTACCTGCGGCCCGACGTCGGTGCGGATCAACCATCGCCCGCCTGATCACAACGCTCCGGAGGCAGCATGCAGTTCTCAGGCACCGTCGAGATCAACGCGCCCCGTGACCGCGTGTGGGCGTTCCTCCTCGATCCGCACCAGGTGGGTTCGTGCGGGCCGGGCGTGGAGTCGATCGAGGTCATCGACGAGGACCACTTCAAGGCGCGCGCGAAGGTCGGCATCGGCTTCATCTCCGCCCGCTTCATCGTGGACATGTCGTTCGTGGAGCGCGTCGCGCCGGACCGGGCGCGGATCGGCGCGCACGGCCAGGCTCCCGGCTCCGCCGTGGACGCGACCGCGGAGATGAACCTGTCGGGACCGCCCGAGGGGCCGACGACGATGGCGTGGTCGGCCGACGTCACGATCGCCGGCACGCTCGCGTCGGTCGGCGCGCGGCTGATCGAGGGCACGGCGAACAAGATGATCGGTCAGACGTTCACCTGCATCCGGACGAAGCTCGAGGCCGGGAGCTGACCCTGCGCCGCGGCGTGCCCCGGCGCGAGCGCGATATCAGATCCCGTCGCGGATGACCGTCCAGTGCGCGACGTGCTCGAGCGCCTCGTCCACCGTCCGCTCGACCCGGATCCACGCCTTCGCGTAGCCGCCCGCACGGAGCATCGCCTGAACGCGCGTGGCGGCAGCCGGACCCTCGGGGCAGCAGCCGGACGTCACGACCTCGGCGTGACTCCGCTCGAACGCCGCGACGAACGCCCGATCATCCCAGGGAATGAGCCTCGCCTTCACGTGCAGGGCGGCGACCATGGTGCACCTCCAATCGCACGCTAGTCAGGCGGCGCTCCCGGCGGTAGGGCCGGACGGACTGCCGGGCATCCTGCGACACTCCCGACCGATGCACATCCTTCACGCGGTCGTCGGGCCGGTCGCGACCAACGTCTACGTGCTGTGGGCCGAGGGCTCGCGGGAGGCGATCGCGATCGATACCGCCACGCCGTCACTCGCGTGGATCGCCGCGCAGCTCGCCGAGCGCGAGCTGACGCTCCGCCTCATCGTGAGCACGCACGGCCACTGGGACCACATCGGCGACAACACGGC
Source organism: Candidatus Limnocylindrales bacterium (assembly GCA_035699445.1). Lineage (GTDB taxonomy): Bacteria > Chloroflexota > Limnocylindria > Limnocylindrales > CSP1-4 > DASSPX01. The sequence goes on from DASSPX010000108.1 coordinate 20,206, forward strand.
CGTCGCCGAGCACACGGGCGCGGCGATCGCCGTGCACCCCGCGGATCGCCACCGCCTCGAGCATCCGCAACCGCTGTGGGCGCCGTTCGAGATCGTGCCATCCGTGCCGGCCGTCGAGCTGGCCGAGGGCGGGCAGATCCGCTTCGGCGAGCTGCGCCTGGACGTTCTCCACACGCCGGGCCACACCGAGGGCTCCGTGTGCCTCTTCGGGGCTGACGCCGGCGTCCTGCTGTCGGGGGACACGCTGTTCTCGGGCGGCTGGGGCCGGGTGGACCTGCCGGGTGGCGATCCGCAGGCGATGGTCGCCTCGCTCGATCGGCTCCGTGCGCTCGAGGACCGCGTGCGCGTCCTGCCGGGCCACGGCGCCGAGACCACGGTCGGACGAGAGCGGCCGTGGCTCGACATGGTCGTGCGGGCGGGGCGGCTTCCCGCCTGACGCCGCAGCGAGCGGGCCAGCCCGGCGGTCAGCGTCGCTGGTACGTGCCCTCGAGCGTCGCCTGCGCCAGCACCTGGCTCGCCGCGAGCGCCAGCGCCCGGCGGACCTCGGAGCCGCGCGGCTCGCCGGGCAGGTTCAGCGGACTCGCCAGCGCGTAGAGCGTGAACCGGTAGCGGTGCCGTCCCGACGGCGGGCATGGACCACCCCAGCCGGGCCGGCCGAAGTCGTTCATCCCCTGGCGCGGGCCGTCGGGCGACGCGGACACCCCGGCAGGCAGCGCGCCGGTCTCGGAGCTCGTCATGTCGAGCACGGTCCAGTGCACGAAGTCGCGGGCGTCGGGATCGTCGACGACGAGGACGAGCGCGGCGGCCTCGCCCGGGACGTCCTCCCAGGCGAGGTCGGGCGAGACGTCGTCGCCATCACAGGTGAAGCGCGCGGGGATGGCGCCCCCGGGCTCGAATGCGGTCGTGGTCAGTCTCATGGTGCACAGGATGCCCGACCGGGCCCGAATCGTCGTTCTGGGTCCGTGGCTCAGCCCGCGTCGTCGAGCGGCCGCCCGAAGGCGAACCAGCGGTGCGCGACGGTGAAGCCCAGCTCCTCGTACAGCCGCAGCGCACCGGTCGGGTTCGCGGCGTCCACGCCCAGCCAGGCCTCGTCGAGCCCCCGCGCGCGCAGCGCAGCGCACGCGGACGAGCACAGCGCCTTCGCGAGCCCGCGACCGCGCCAGGGCCGGCGCACCGAGACGCGGTCGAGCCAGCCGCGCGCAAGCCCGAGCTGCTCGTTCTCCGCCCGGAACACGGTGACGTTCACGACGCCCGCGACCTGATCGCCGTCCCAGGCGACCTGCCACAAGGCCGGGTCGAAGTCCGGGTGCTCGAAGGTCGCCTTGAAATCGCCCTCCGTGAACGGGTGGTGGCCCCAGTGATCCCGGAAGGCCTCGTCCTCGGCGGCGAACGCCGACCGGTGGTGCTCGGGCAGGAGCGGTCGGAGCTCGAGCCCTTCCGGCAGCGGATGGACCGGCAGGGCGCCCGTGAGCGACCGGCGCATCTCGAAGCCGTAGCGGATCCGGCGGAACCCCTCGGCCTCGAGGAGCGCGGTGTTGCCGGTCTCGGCCTCCATGCCCCAGGAGCGGAACACGCGCAACTCCGGCCGGGGATCGGCGGCGGCGAGCTCCGCGGCGCGTGCCCGGGCCCAGCGATGGAGCGCGGTGCCGATGCCGCGTCGTCGCGCGTCGGGGTGGACGTTGCCCCAGACCTCCAGCGCGAGCTGGTCGTCGCGCGGCATCAGCCGCCCGATGGCGAAGCCGACGACGCGCTCGTCCAGCTCGGCGAGGATGAGGTCCCGGTGAAGATCGACGTCGTCGAGATGGCCCCAGTCCGCGGCGAGGTCCTCCGCGGTCGACACCTCCTCGATGCCGTCCGCGGCCCACGCGGCGGTCCGCAGCGCCGCGATGGTCGCCCAGTCCTCGGGCAGGCGGGGATGGCGGAAGCGCAGGCCCTCGATCCGGGGTGCGTCCGGCACGTGCGGCTCGTGCGGCACCTGCACCGATGCCTCAGTCGTCATCACGCAGCCTCCCGGTCGAGCGGCTTGCGGAGCGAGAAGCCGCGTGTCACGACCTCGAAGCCGCACGACTCGTAGAGCGACAGGGCCTGATCCTCGTTCAGCATGTCCACGCCGAGCCAGGCGCTCGTGGCGCCGCGGCCACGCAGCACCTGAAGGCTACGCCCGATGCATGCCCGGGCCAGGCCCCGGCGGCGATGGTCCGGGTGCGTTCCCACGGTGGACAGCTCGCCGCGCACCGACCCGTCCGGCTGCCGGTTCAGGATGTTGAGGACGATCGAGGCAATGCCGGTCCCGTCGGTTGCGGCGACCCACAGGCTCGGGTCCTGCCCGGGGTCGTTGACCCACTCCAGGTACCCCTCCTCGCCCGCGGACCACT
>DASSPX010000109.1:0-17808 GCA_035699445.1 Candidatus Limnocylindrales bacterium
GCCCTGGCTCCGGTAGTAGGTCACCGTGATGAGGACGTTTTCGCCGACCGGCACCTGATCGAACGCGAGCGCGACGACCTCCTCGTAGCTGATCTCCCCGGGGTGCACGACCCGGCGCCGGGTGTTGACGATGATCTCGACCTCGGGCCCGCCGGCCCCACGCTGCTCGGTCACGCCTGTCTCCACTTCGACCGGCCAACTCCAAGGCCGGTTGTGCCGTCATGCTCTCATAATGTCGGCTGATGCGACGCGGTTCTGATGTCCGAAATACCGACATTGTCGGAATCGCGAACACCCGTACGAGGTCGGCTGTACCATCCACGCGTGATCTCTGACGAGGCCGCGTACAACCGAGCGCTCGGCGTCCGGTTGCGGCAGGCCCGAAAGGCTCGCGGCTTGACGCAAGAGAAGCTCGCCCGACGCCTCCAGCTGGGTCGGACCTCGGTCGTGATGATTGAGCGAGGTGAACAGCGTGTACCTGCCCACGTGATCGTCAACCTCGCGGAGATCCTCCAGATTCCGGTGACGGAGCTGCTCGCCGTCGAGGAGCGTTCGGTGGCGCCTCCGTCCCGTGCGCCTGAGGTCTCGTCTCCAGAAGTCAATGCCTGGGTGCAAGGCGCGCTCGGTGCCCGGCAGGACGCGGGATAACAGGAGGAGCATCGTGCCGAAGCGGATCGAACGGCTGGCCGCTCAAGTCTTGGAGCAGTGGGGACCGGCGGAGCGCCCGCTGCCGGTCGAGGAAGTCGCGCGCTCCCGCGGCATCGAGGTCGTCTTCGACCCGCTCGAAAGCACCGAAGACGTGTCTGGCTTCTACTTCCGGGACGGAGACCGGCGCGTGATTGGCGTCAACTCAGCACACGCACCGGTCCGTCAGCGCTTCACGATTGCGCATGAGCTCGGACACGCCCTTCTCCATGATGCGCAGGGGCTACACCTAGATCAGGCCTTCAAGTTTCGGGACAGCCGCAGCGCCCTCGCCGTCGACCCGGACGAGATGGACGCCAATGCCTTCGCGGCGGCTCTTCTCATGCCCGAGGATGAGGTCTGGGAGGCTGCGGAGGCCTACGGCCTAGACATCAATGACGACGCCGCGATGCGGAAGGCCGCGCGGCACTTCGGCGTGAGTGTGCAGGCCCTGAGCTACCGGCTGGCCAACCTGCGCGTTCCCATTGTGGGTGCCGCCGACCTCTAGGGTTGCGAGTCCGGCTGACGCAGCGGCAACTTCACACCCACTCATCTACTACCCCCGGACTCCGTTGACCGGTCGGCGCGGAGCCCCGTACAATCCCGACGAAATCACTCGGGATTGAGGAGCTTCCCCTGACCACCCGCCAGGTCTTTCACGGCTCGGGCGCCGTCGCCTTCAGCACGAAGGGCGAGTACGGCGTGCGGCTCATGGCCCAGCTGGCCCGCCGGTATGGGCGCGGGCCGGCGAGCCTGGCCGAGGTCGCGGCCGACGAGGACCTCCCGCGCGCGTACCTCGAGCAGCTCGTCATGCACCTGCGCGATGCCGGGCTCGTAGTCTCCACCCGCGGCGCCCGGGGCGGCTACACCCTCGCGATGCCGCCGTCGGAGATCCGGATGTCGGACGTCCTGCGGGCGCTCGAGGGGCCGATCGCCCCGATGATCTGCGCGACGGACGACCCGGAGCACGCCCTCGTCTGCGACCGAAGCGCCCGGTGCACGGTCAACGTCCTCTGGGTGGCCATCCGGGACGCGATCGCCGGCACGCTCGAGTCGATGACGCTCGCCGACCTCGTCCCCACGCACCTCTACCAGCTCGATCCGACCCCCGACAGCCCGGCTGCCCCCGCCGAGCTCGTCGGCGGCACCACGCTTCAGGGAGCCACTTCGTGACCGATACCGCCGCGAACGACCGCGAGCTCGTCATCCGCAACCTGCGCGTCGCCCCGGTGGCAGCGCCGGACCGCGAGATCCTCCAGGGGATCGACCTCACGGTCCGCAAGGGCGAGGTCCACGCGATCATGGGCCCGAACGGGTCCGGCAAGACGACGCTCGCCTATGCGCTCATGGGCCATCCCGCGTACGTGGTGAACGCGGGTGAGGTGCTCTGGAAGGGACGCAACCTCCTCGCCCTGTCGGCCGACAAGCGCGCCCGGCTCGGCCTGTTCCTCGCGTTCCAGTACCCGACGGCGATCCCGGGCCTCAGCGTCGCGAGCTTCATCCGCTCCGCGCTGAACGCGAAGCTCCAGGGGATCGACAAGGACCCGGACATCGATCCCACGGACCCGACCCGCGGCGGGGTCACGATGCTCGAGTTCCGCCGGAAGATGCGCGAGAAGATGGCGCTGCTCCGGATGGAGGAGTCGTTCGCATCGCGCTACGTGAACGAGGGCTTCTCGGGTGGCGAGAAGAAGCGCCTCGAGATGCTCCAGATGGCGGTCCTCGAGCCCGAGATGGCGATCCTCGACGAGACGGACTCCGGCCTCGACATCGATGCGCTGCGGGTCGTCGCCGATGGCGTCAACGCGATGCTCAACGAGAACCTCGGCGTGCTCCTGATCACGCACTACCAGCGGCTGCTCAACCACATCACCCCGGATTACGTGCACGTCCTCGCGGCAGGGAAGATCGTCACCAGCGGTGGCAAGGAGCTCGCGCTCCGCCTGGAGGAGGAGGGCTACGGTCCGATCCTCCGCGAGAACGGCTTCGAGACGACGGTGCCCGACGAGGCGCTCCACGTTCCGCTCGCTCCGGGCGAGGCGGAGCCGGGCGACGCCGGTGTGGCGGCGCGCGGTCCGGTCGAGGTCGGGGCCGCGCGGTGACCATCGAGGTCCGGTCCGACGTAGCGGGCGGAGCTTCGCCCGTCGCCGCGGGTGGCGGGCGAGCGCCCCTCGACCCGCACGCCCTCCGGGCCGACTTCCCGATCTTCGACCAGCCGCTCTCGACGGGCAAGCCGCTCGTCTATCTCGATTCCGCGGCGACGTCGCAGAAGCCGCGCGCGGTGATCGACGCCGTCGCGACGTATTACCGGGAATACAACGCGAACGTCCACCGCGGGATCTACGAGATCGGCGAGCGATCCACGCAGGCCTACGAGCGCGCTCGGGCCCAGGTGGCCCGGTTCGTCAACGCGCCCGACGCGCATGAGATCGTCTTCACCCGGAACGCGACCGAGGCGATCAACCTCGTCGCGTACGCGTGGGGCCGGCGGAACATCGGCCGCGGCGACGCGATCGTGCTCACCGAGATGGAGCACCACGCGAACCTCGTGCCGTGGCAGCTGCTGGCACAGGAGAAGGACGGCGATCTCGAGTTCATCCCGATCACCGACGACGGGGAGCTCCGGCTCGACGTGTTCGAGGTGCTCCTGCGCCTGAAGCCGAAGCTGGTCGCGTTCACCCACGTCTCGAACACGCTGGGCACGATCAACCCGGTCGAGGAGATGACGCGGATGGCTCACGAGGCCGGCGCGCTCGTGCTCATCGACGGGGCCCAGGCCGTGCCGCACGTGCCGGTGGACGTCCAGGCGATCGGCTGTGACTTCTACGCGTTCTCGGGCCACAAGATGCTCGCCCCGATGGGCTCCGGGGCGCTGTGGGCGCGGCGCGAGCTGCTCGAGGCGATGCCGCCGTTCCTCGCCGGCGGCGAGATGATCCGCGAGGTCCACCTCCGCCGCTCGGAGTTCAACGAGATCCCGTGGAAGTTCGAGGCGGGCACGCCGGACGTCGGCGGCGCGATCGGGCTGGGGGTCGCGGCCGAGTACCTGGGCGCGATCGGCATGGACAACGTGCGCGAGCACGAGCGCGAGCTCGTCGCCTACGCGCTCGAGACGCTCCGGCGCGAGCTGCCGACGCTCGAGCTGTACGGGCCGGCCGCGGACCGGCGCGGCGGCGTCGTCCCGTTCAACGTCCCGGGCGTCCACCCGCACGACGTGGCGCAGGTGCTCGACCGCTTCGGCATCGCGGTCCGCGCCGGTCACCACTGCACGATGCCGCTCCACGAGCGGCTCGACCTCGCCGCCACGGCGCGCGCCAGCTTCCAGGTCTACTCGACCAAGGAGGACGTGGACGCGCTGGTCGTCGGCCTCCGCGAGGTGTACCGGCTGTTCGGCGTCGAGGGCTGAGGGCGGCCCGGGTCAGTCGGTCCGGCCGGGCTCGAGCTTCTGGTAGTCGCCACCGCCCCTGGGCGCGTAGTAGCCGGGACCGTCGGGACCGGTCTCGCTCCAGCTCTCCGACGGGCTGACGAGGTAGTTCTCGCCGGTGACCGGATCGGTGACGTACTCCGTCCCGAGCTGCGGGTTGTAGCCCGCGTCGTCGCCGTTCGCGTCGGTCGTCCCGCCTGCGTCGCCCCCCGCCTCCACGACGAAGTAGTCGTCCGGTGGCTGGAACTGCGTCTGGCAGCGGATGGACGCCGCGATTCGGGCGACGAGCGCCCCGTCGTCGTTCCAGCGGTCGCTGGTCGTGAACGCGAAGTACATCGGGAGCGCGTAGGCGTAGTTCACGCCGTCGCCCGGGAATCCTTCCGCACGATGGAAGATCGCCCCGCGATGGGTCGAGCTCTCGACGAGCAGGAGCCGATAGTCGCCGACCAGGCCCTCCTCGGTCGGGACCGGATCGGGCGAGCCGCCGAGATTGGCCAGGATGATCCGGCTGTAGGCGAGTGCGACCGTGCCGGGATCGGCGCTGTAGAGGTCGGGATCGTTCAGCGGCGGGTCGTAGTAGTCGGCGAACCCGGCGAGCGACGTATTCACGGCCTGGATCCCGTACCCGGCGTACAACGTGCCCGCCGGGTCGAACAGGTCGGCCGTGTTCGAGCGGTCGGAGGCGAGCATCGTCCAGCCATCGGGGGCGTCGGCGGTGCACGCGTTGCGGGCGGCTGGCACGAGCCGGAAGGCACCGCCATCAGCCACGGTTCGCTCAGGCACGACGGCGGCCGGTGGCTCGACGAGCGCCGACGCGGTCTCGGCCGGTCTTTCGGTGGCGTCCGCCGCAGCCGCCGGGGAGGCCACCGAGTCCCCGGGCGCCGGTGAGACCGATGGCGACGGGCCGGCGCTCGAAGCCTCGAGGGCATACAGGCCGGTTCCGGCGAGAACGGCGACGAGCGCGACCACTCCGATTCGCGCGAGAGGCAATCTGGCAGGCTGGTCCGACATGTGCTGGACCTCGAGGCGGCGTGGCGGCTGCCGGTCGAGGCGTCACCGGATCGACCACGGCAGCCTCGGCGATCGTGGGGCGGGTTCGTGCCACCGGCCACGGACCGTTCGACTGCGGCAGGTGGGATCGAAGTACCGGTCGCGGGTGCGCGGGCGGCCGTATTGCTGCGAGCGCTAGCCGGAGGCCCTGGTGCGTCAACCGCATCGCGGCAAACCCGACCCCGCTGGTCGGAATTCGCTGCCCCGCGATACACTGCGCCGCGGCGATGGACGATCTCTACCGCGACTACATCCTCGAGCACTACCGGCGGCCCCACAACTTCGGGGTCATCGAGGATGCGAGCGCGTCGTTCGAGGGGTCGAACCCGCTGTGCGGCGACCGGATCACGATGCAGGTCAAGGTCGCGGACGGTCGCCTCGAGGCGGTCGGCTTCACGGGGCGTGGATGCGCGATCAGCCAGGCCAGCGCCTCCCTGCTCACGGACGAGATCAAGGGCAAGCCACTGTCCGACGTCTCCGCCTTCCGCGCGGACGACCTGCTCGAGCTGCTCGGGATCGAGATCAGCCCGGCGCGCCTGAAGTGCGCGATGCTCAGCTTCGACACGCTCCAGAAGGTGCTGGAGGAGCTCGAGCTGCGCGAGGAGCCCGCCGCCACGCGCGCCGAGGCAGCGTCCTGATGGGCCGCTGCGCGTGTCGCCGGCCGGCCTGATCGCCGGCTGACCCTCCTCCGCCTTCCCCGCCCCGTCGGCTCGCCCGACGGCCTGTCGACCACCGGAGCCTGTTCCACCCCATGCCGAAGTCCTATCCCGAGCTCCTCCGTGAGGCCCGCTCGGAGATCCCCGAAGTCAGTCCCTCGCAGGTCGACCTCGTCCTCAGCGACGGTCACACCGCAATCGTCGACGTCCGCGAGACCTCCGAGTGGGAGCAGGGCCACATCCCGGGCGCCCGCCACATCAGCAAGAGCTACATCGAGCAGGAGATCGAGGCCGCGGTGCCGGACCGCGACGCGCCGGTCGTCCTGTACTGCGCCGGTGGCGTCCGCTCGTTGTTCGCCGCCCAGACGCTGCGCGGCATGGGCTACACGAACGTCGCGTCCATGTCCGGCGGCTTCCAGGCCTGGAAGGGCCAGGGCTACGAGTGGACGAAGCCGGTCGTCCTGAACCAGGAGCAGAAGACCCGCTACTCGCGCCACCTGCTCATCCCCGAGGTGGGCTCGACCGGCCAGGCGAAGCTGCTCGGCTCGTCCGTGCTGCTCATCGGCGCCGGGGGCCTCGGCTCGCCGGCGGCGCTCTACCTCGCCGCGGCCGGGGTGGGGACGATCGGCCTCGTCGACTTCGACGTCGTCGACCTCTCGAACCTCCAGCGCCAGGTGCTCCACAACAGCGAGCGGATCGGGCACAAGAAGGTCGACTCGGCGAAGGCGACGCTCAACGCGCTCAACCCGGACGTGAAGGTCGTCGCGCACGAGGAGATGCTCACCGCATCGAACGTCGAGCGGCTGATCGAGGGCTACGACGTCATCCTCGACGGGACGGACACGTTCGAGACGCGCTACGTGCTCAACGACGCGGCGGTCGCGGCCGGCATCCCGGTCGTCCACGCCTCGGTGTTCCGGTTCGAGGGGCAGCTGACGACGTTCATCCCCTACGAGGGGCCGTGCTATCGCTGCCTGTACCCCACGCCGCCCCCGCCGGAGCTCGCGCCAGGGTGCTCGGTGGCGGGCGTGCTCGGCGTGGTGCCGGGGATCCTCGGCCTGCTCCAGACGAACGAGGTGCTCAAGCTCCTGCTCGGGATCGGGGAGCCGCTGGCCGGCCGGCTGCTGCTGTTCGACGCGCTCGAGGCCGAGTTCACCGAGCTGAAGCTCCGCCGCGACCCGAACTGCCCGGTCTGCTCCGACGAGGCCCGGGCGAAGCGCGCCGCGGGCATCGCGGTCGAGGCGCCGCTGCCGACCGCAGGTGGCGTGTTCACGCTGCCGGCCGCGGGGGTGGCCCGATGAGCCAGGTGAAGATCCCGGCCGTGCTCCGTGCGAACGTCGGCGGGGCGAAGGAGCTCGAGGTGGGCGGCGGGACCGTCGGCGAGGTCATCGACGGGCTGGTCGCCCAGTTCCCGGTCCTCCGCGAGCAGCTGCTCACCGACGACGGCGAGCTCAACCGCTTCGTGAACGTGTACGTGAACGGGCAGGACGTCCGCTACCTGTCGGGCAAGGCGACGCCGGTCGCGGAGCGCGACGAGGTGCGCCTCCTGCCGGCGATGGCGGGAGGGGCGCGGTAGGCATGGCGCTGCCGCGGCCCCGGCCGGTGCCCGCGCCCGCCGCCGAGCCCATCGACGACGACGACCACCTCCACCTGCACGCGCACGAGGCGCTCGCGCGGCACGGCGGCCGGCACGACTCGATCCTCGACGCGATCGGGCACACGCCGCTGGTCGCGATCCCGCGGATGAGCCCGAACCCGCGGGTGACGATCTGGGCGAAGCTCGAGATGCTGAACCCGACCGGGTCGGTGAAGGATCGCGCGGCGAAGTACCTGATCGAGGACCTCGAACGGCGCGGCGCCCTGAAGCCGGATTCCATCATCCTCGAGCCCACGTCCGGGAACACCGGGATCGCGCTCGCGATGATCGGGCGGCGGAAGGGCTACCGGGTCGCGCTCGTCATGCCCGACAACGTGACGAACGAGCGGCGGCAGATGGCGGCGCTGTTCGGGGCGGAGGTCATCGATTCCCCGGGGCACCTCGGATCGAACGGCGCGATCGCGCTCGCGAAGCACCTGGTGGAGAAGGACGCGCGGTTCGTGATGCCGTACCAGTACGGGAACCCCGCGAACCCGCTCGCCCACTACGAGACGACCGGTCCGGAGATCCTCGCGGACTGCCCGGAGATCGACGTGTTCGTGGCCGGGCTCGGGACGTCGGGGACGCTCATGGGGACCGGGCGGTACCTGAAGGAGCACAAGTCGGGCGTGCGGATCGTGGCGGCCGAACCGCTGCCAGGTGAGAACGTCCAGGGCCTGCGGTCGCTGGACGAGGGGTTCGTGCCGGAGATCCTCGATCCGGCGCTGCTGGACGCGAAGTACCTCGTGTCGAACCGCGACTCGATTGCCGCGCTGCGCGACCTCGTGTTCCGCGAGGGGATCTTCGCCGGGCCCTCGTGCGGCGCGGTGCTCGTCGCGGCCGCGCGCGAGGCGCGCAGGATGGCGTCCGGGACGATCGTCGCGCTCCTGCCCGACGGCGGCTGGAAGTACCTCTCCGCGGGCACGTTCAGCCGCGACCTCGACGAGATGGAGGCGGATCTCGAGGGCGGCGTCAACTGGTGGTGAGCCCGGGTCCGCAGTCGGTGCGCATCCCCGCGGCGCTCGTGCAGGCGATCGTCGAGCACGCCCGCGCGGAGTATCCGAACGAGGCCTGCGGGGTGATCGTGGGTTCCGGTCCCGCGGCGGAAGGCGGCGAGCCGGTGCGGTGGGAGCCGGTGCGGAACGCGGCGGCGTCGCCGTACCGCTACGAGATCCACCCCGATGATCTGCTGCGGCTGACGCTCGCCACCGAAGAGGCCGACGAGGCGTTCTGGGCCATCGTCCACTCGCACGTCGCGTCGCCGGCCCGGCCGTCACCCACCGACATCGGGCTCGCGTTCTACCCCGACGCGCTGTACCTCCTCGTGTCGCTCGCGCCCGAGGAGGCGCCGGCGGGGTCCTCGACGCCGTCGGTGCGGGCGTGGCGGATCGTGGATGGCGAGGTGCACGAGGTGGAGCTGCTGGTCGCGTGACGGCGGCGGTGGGGGAGCGCCGCCTGGGCGGCGCACGGCTGGCATGGCTCCTGGTGGGTGTCGCCGCGCTCGTGGGCGGGACGCTGTTCGGGTGGGACGCACGGGTGCTGGACGCGATCGCGACGCCCCCTGCGCTCGTCCGCGCTGCCCTGGTGGGCGGCTCGGCAGTGCTTGCGCTCTGGCTCCTCGGGCAGGCGACCGCTCGGCTCCGGCGCGGCGTCGACGGGCGCCATGCGGGTGGCCGGGACCTGCGGACGATGATCCGCGGCGTCCGGCTCGTGTTCCTCGCGCTCGCGGCGCTGGCCGCCGGCGCCGGCTGGCTCCTCGGCCATCCGCTCCCGTTCGTGATCGCACTGATCATCGCGGGAGTCGACATCGTCGAGACGTCGTTCCTGCTGCTCGTGGTGACGGCTCGCGGGGAGCGGTAGGAGGCTTGCGGCAGCCGGGCTGCGGCGGGTTTCACCGCGGCGGCGGGCCCTTCGGGGTGTGGGCAGCGGAGAAGCACCTCCCGGATGCGATGACAGTGCGCGCATCACTGGGGCGCGGCGGCCTGGCCGCGGCACGTTCGAATTCGCGCGCGCGGGTGTGGCCTGCCCGATGCGATGACAGTGCGAGCATCACGGCGGTGAGGGGACGGGGCGAGGAGACAGGCGTCGGCCGGAGGCCTCAGAGATGGCTGAGATCGGGCTTGTCGTCCTCGCGCGGTCGGAGCGAGACAGCCGGAGGCCAGCGTCCGGACGTCGACTCGATGCCGGCCAGGAGTCGCGCGACGACGACGAGGCGAACGCCGGGACGCTGCCCGGTCTCGATCCTGCTGATCGTCGTCTGATCGACCCCGGACAGACGCTCGAGCTTGCGCTGCGACAGCGAGGCCGCCCCCCGCTGCCGGCGCAGCCACTCGCCGAACCACAGGACGACCTCGTCACTCCACGGACCGCGGAAGGGATACGGCATGCCGCCCATTTCAGCCGGCAGCGCTCATCCGGGACTCACCGGCGACTCTCCGCGCCATTCCAGCCAGCGTGGTGATGCGCCGACTGTCATCGCATTCGGGAGGTCGCACGCCGGCAGCCACAGACACGACTCAGACGAGGCGGGACGGGTCGCGGGCGGCGGGCCGGCACTCAGCCGGCGACGAGGGCCCTGGCAGCCGCACGGGCGATGACCACGTCCTCGCGCGCGCCCACGCGGAGCACGGCGGGCGGGCCGCCGACGAGCACCGTGTCATCCGCGACGGCGGCCGCCACGTCGCGTGCGGCGACCTCGTCGAACCCGAGGACCGCCAGGCGCCGCACGATCGACGCCCGCATCTCCCCGTCGTGCTCGCCGATTCCCGCGGTGAACACGAGCGCGTCCAGCCGATCCAGCGCGGTCGCGATGAGCGCGATCCACCCGGCGACGCGGTCGGCGAACATCTTGAGCGCGAGCGCCGCATCGGCCGAGCCGCCAGCGGCCGCGGCTCGCACCTCCCGCACGTCGCCGCTGACGCCCGACACGCCCAGCAGCCCCGACCCGTGGTCGAGGGCCTCCGCGAGGTCGTCGACCACGACGCCGCGGCGGAGCAGGTGCAGCAGGACGCCGGGATCGATCGACCCGGCGCGGGTGCCCATCATCGGCCCCTCGAGCGGCGTCAGCCCCATCGAGGTCGCGACCGATCGCCCGCCGGACACGGCCGTCACCGAGCACCCGCTGCCGAGGTGCGCGACGACGAGCGCCAGCTCCTCCAGCGGCCGACCGAGCATCGACGCCGCCCGGGAAGCGGCCCACTCCACCGAGAGGCCGTGGAAGCCGTACCGGCGGACGCCGTGCTCGTGCCGCCACGAAGCGGGGACCGGGTAGCGGACCCGCATCTCCGGCAACGCCGCGTGGAACGCCGTGTCGAACACGGCCACGTGGGGCAGGCCACGCAGCAGGTCCCGCGCCGTCCGCAGCGTCTCGACCGCCACGGGGTTGTGCAGGGGCGCGAGCGGCGACAGCGCATCGAGCGCGTGAACGACGGCGTCATCGGCCACGACCGGCTCGACGAACCGTTCCCCACCGTGGACGACCCGGTGCCCGACGACCTCCACCTCGGGTGCGCCGAGCCGCTCGAGGGCCGCGGCCAGCCCCCGGCGGCGATCGGCAACCCGCGTTGCGTCCGACCCCCACGCCTCGCCGACCGACCCGATCGGCACGATGGGCCCGAGCTGGGCAGACGGTGAGACCTCGAGGACGCTTGCCTTGAGCGTGCTCGAGCCGGCATTGAGGACGAGGACGCGGGTCACCGCCCGCGCGACCACGTCCAGTCCGCGATCTCCGCCTCGTCCTCCCCCGTCTCGCGCGTGTACGCCCGCGCCTCGAGCCGGCGATCGACCATGAACTGCCGCACGTGCGCCGCCCGGGGCCCGAGCCCGGGCACCCGGTCGATGACGTCGATCACGAGGTGGTACCGGTCGAGGTCGTTGAGCATGACCATGTCGAACGGCGTCGTGGTCGTGCCCTCCTCCTTGTAGCCGCGGACGTGCAGGTTGGCGTGGTTCGTTCGCCGATACGTCAGGCGGTGGATGAGCCACGGGTAGCCGTGGTAGGCGAACACGATCGGCCGGTCGCGGGTGAACAGCGAGTCGAACTCGGCGTTCGACATCCCGTGCGGGTGCTCCTTCTCGTCCTGGAGGCGCATCAGGTCGACGACGTTGACGAACCGGACCCGGAGCTCCGGGAGGTGCTCGCGAATGAGGTCGACTGCGGCGAGCGCCTCCATCGTGGGCACGTCGCCGGCGGACGCGATCACGACGTCCGGCTCGCCGCCCTCGTCGTTGCTCGCCCAGTCCCAGATCCCGATCCCGCGCGTGCAGTGGACGACCGCCTCGTCCATCGACAGCCACTGCGGCGCGGGCTGCTTCCCGGCCACGATCACGTTGACGTAGTGCCGGCTCCGGAGGCAGTGGTCGGCGACGGACAGCAGGCAGTTCGCGTCGGGTGGCAGGTACACCCGGATCACGTCCGCCTTCTTGTTCACGACGTGGTCGATGAAGCCCGGGTCCTGGTGCGAGAAGCCGTTGTGGTCCTGCCGCCAGACGTGGGACGAGAGGACGTAGTTCAGCGACGCGATCGGCCGGCGCCATGGGAGGTCCCGGGTGACCTTCAGCCACTTCGCGTGCTGGTTGAACATCGAGTCGACGATGTGGATGAACGCCTCATAGCAGTTGAACAGGCCGTGGCGCCCGGTCAACAGGTATCCCTCCAGCCAGCCCTGGCACTGGTGCTCGGAGAGCGCCTCCATCACGCGGCCGTCAGGCGACAGGTGCTCGTCGGTCGGCAGCAGCTCCGCGACCCACGTCTTCGGCGTCGCCTCGAGCACGTTGCCCAGCCGGTTCGAGGCCGTCTCGTCCGGGCCGAACACGCGGAACGTCTGCATGTTCCGCGCCATGACGTCGCGCAGGAACGTGCCCAGGATGCGCGTCGCCTCGGCCCGGCTGCCGCCGGGCGCCGGGACGTCCACCGCGTAGTCGCGGAAGTCGGGCAGCGCGAGGTCGTGCAGCAGCGTGCCCCCGTTCGCCACCGGGTTCGCGCTCATCCGGCGGACGCCTTTCGGCGGCAGCTCGGCGAGCTCCGGCACGAGCGCCCCGCGGTCGTCGAACAGCTCCTCGGGGCGGTAGCTCCGCATCCAGTCCTCGAGCAGCCGCCGGTTGGCCTCGTTCGTGCGGACCTCGCTCATCGGCACCTGATGCGAGCGCCAGTTGCCCTCGACCGGCTTGCCGTCGATCGTCTTCGGGCCGGTCCAGCCCTTCGGCGTGACGAGCACGATCATCGGCCAGCGCGGCCGCTCGACCACCCCGTCCTCGCGCGCCCGGCGCTGGATCGCCGCGATCTCGTCCGTGACCGTGTCCAGCGTCGCGGCCAGCTGGCGGTGGACGATGTCGGGATCGTCCCCCTCGACGACGTACGGCCGGTGCCCGTAGCCCTCCATGAGCGCGATCAGCTCGTCACGCGGGATCCGGGCGAGCACCGTCGGGTTCGCGATCTTGTAGCCGTTCAGGTGGAGGATCGGCAGGACCGCGCCGTCACGCGCGGGGTTGAGGAACTTGTTCGAGTGCCAGCTCGTCGCCAGCGGCCCGGTCTCCGCCTCGCCGTCGCCGATGACGCACGCGACGAGCAGGTCCGGGTTGTCGAACGCGGCGCCGTAGGCGTGCGAGAGCGCGTAGCCCAGCTCGCCGCCCTCGTGGATGGAGCCGGGCGTCTCGGGGGCGACGTGACTCGGGATCCCGCCCGGGAACGAGAACTGGCGGAACAGCTGGCGCATGCCGTCCTCGTTGCGGGTGATGCTCGGGTAGACCTCGCTGTACGTGCCCTCGAGGTAGGCGTTCGCGACGAGCGCTGGACCACCGTGGCCGGGCCCCGTGATGAAGATCGCGTCGAGGTCCCGGGCACGGATGACCCGGTTGAGGTGGACGTAGAGGAGGTTCAGGCCGGGGGTCGTCCCCCAGTGGCCGAGCAGCCGCGGCTTGACGTGCTCGGGCCGGAGCGGCTCGCGGAGGAGCGGGTTGTCGAGGAGGTAGATCTGACCGACGGACAGGTAGTTGGCCGCTCGCCAGTACGCGTCCAGGCGCCGAAGCTCGTCCGGCTGGAGGGTCTCGGCCCCGACGTCGACGGCCGCGGTGGTCTGCATGGGAGGCTCCCGCTCGCTGGTGGTCCGGGCCGAAGCCTACGCGCCGGCGGTTCCCCGGGCATCGCAGTGGGAGCGGCCGAGCTCAGCGCCGCGCAGCCTCCACCAGCTCGCGCGGCGAGCCGCCGCCCAGCCGCGCCGCCTGGCGCACGATGAGCACCGAGCAGCGACTGTGGAGCAGCACGTTCCGAGCCACGCTGCCGAGCATCATCCGGGTGAGACCGGTGTGTCCGCGCGTCCCGAGGACGAACAGCCCCACGTTCCGATCGGCGGCGAACCGCAGGAGCTCCGTGGCGGCCTGCCCCTCGACAACCGTCGCACTCGCCTCGTGCCCGGCGGCGTTCAGACGCAGCGCTGCCTCGTGCGCGAGCACCCGACGATGCTCGCGTGCGGCCTCGGCCGAGTCCTCGTAGGACTCCAGCACCGCGCCGTCAACACCCGGGACCAGGCCCATGGCTGCCGGCAGGTGGACCTCGGCGACCGTCACGATCTCGACCCGTCGGCCGGCGAAGAGCGGCCACGTGGAGAGGAACCGCTCGGCGAGGCGTGCGGCGGGGGAGCCGTCGTCCGCGAACGCAATCGTGCCCACCTCCCCGGACCGGGCGACGAGCACCGGGCACGGCGCATGGTCCACGACCTCCGCGGCGGTCGATCCGAGCAGCATCGAGGCGATCGCACCATGGCCGCGGCTGCCGAGCACGACGAGATCGGCGCCGAACGCAACCGCCTCGTCGACGATCGCGGTCGCCGCACGGCCACGCAGGAGCAACGACTCGACGGTGATCCCGGACCGTTCGAGGAGGCTCTCCGCCCGGGACAGGGCCTCGCGAAGGTGGCGGCTCGCGGCCTGCGCGTCGGTCTCGCGGTCGGGAGCACCGGT
Organism: Candidatus Limnocylindrales bacterium; assembly: GCA_035699445.1. Lineage (GTDB taxonomy): Bacteria > Chloroflexota > Limnocylindria > Limnocylindrales > CSP1-4 > DASSPX01. The sequence goes on from DASSPX010000109.1 coordinate 14,405, forward strand.
TCCGGTCGCGCCGACGGAGACCCACGACAGCCCGAGCAGGTCGGCGGGGTGGTGGTCGACCGCGACGAGCCGGAGCTGGGAGCCCTCGGGCAACGGCAGCTTCGAGACGAGATCGCGGGCACGGTCGGACGAGATCGAGCCGTCGACCGCGAGCAGGATGCGCATGCGTGTACCTCCGGGGAGATCGTCCCCGGGCATCGACAGGGCGGGACGGGCCGAATCGCCCGATTGCCGCGGGACCTGCGGGCCGAAGCGCAGGCGCGGGCTACCCCGCCGGCGGCCCGGCGAGCCGGCGGGCGAGCGCCTCCGGCGTGGGCGTGGAGCCGAGGCCCAGCGCGGCGCCGACCCGTGCCGCAACCGGCGGGACCAGGCCCGCCGAGGCAAGGAGCGCCTGGTTCCGCACGTCGAACACCTCCTCGGGCGGCCCGTCGGCGACGATGCGGCCGGCGGTCATCACCACGAGGCGCCCGAAGTGCCGGGCGGCGAGCTCCATGTCGTGCGTGATCGCGATCACCGTCCGGCCGGCGTCACGGAACGCCTCCACGATCTCCCCGATCCGCCGGACACCCGGCGCGTCCTGTCCCGTGGTCGGCTCGTCGAGGACGAGGACCGCCGGATCCATGGCGAGGATGCTCGCGAGCGCGACCAGCTTGCGCCGCGATCGATCGAGGTCGTACGGGTTCGTCCGTCGCTCGTCGGCCAGGCCGGTGGCCCCAAGCGCAGCCTCCACGAGGCGCTCCACCGTGGCCGCATCAAGCTGCAGGTTGCGGGGTCCGAAGGCCACCTCTCGCTCCACGGACCGGCCGAACAGCTGATCGTCCGGGTCCTGGAACACGAAGCCCACGGTGCCGGCGATCTCGTCCACCCGCCGGCCGAGCAGCGACCTGCCGTCGATGCGCACCTCGCCCGTCGCGGGTCGCAGGAGGCCGTTGAGGTGCTTCACGAGCGTCGTCTTGCCCGAGCCGTTCTGGCCCACGATCGCGACCGTCTCGCCGGGAGCGATCCGGAGGGAGACGCCCCGGAGCGCCTCCACGCCATTCGCGTAGCGATGCGTCAGGTCATCGACCTCGACCGGTGTCGGCGGATGCGACCGCACCGGGATCCATGGAATCGACGCGCCCGACACCGACCCCGGCATCGCCTCGACCCCCCGGCCCAGCCCCGATCGCAGCCCGCTCGCGAGCTCCTCGTCCGCGGGCACGCGGGGTCCGGTCAGCCCCGCAAGCTCGGCGAGCCGGACGATCGTGGGCGGTTCGAGCCCGACGGGGCCCAGGGTGGCCGACCCGAGCGCTGTCAGCGGACCACCGACTGCGACGAGCCGGCCCTCGTGAAGCACGGCGACCCGGTCAGCCTCGCCGAGGATGACCGGAGCGTGCTCGGCGACGACCACCGCCGTCCCGGATGTCGCCACGTCGCGCAGCAGCTCGCCCACCAGCCGGGTCGAGGCGGGATCAAGCTGCGCCGTCGGCTCGTCGAGCACGAGCACCTGCGTCCCCATGACGAGGATGCTCGCGATCGCCACGCGCTGCTGCTCGCCGCCCGACAGCTCGAACGGGAACCGCTCGGCGAGGTGATCGACCCGGAGCGCCGCGAGGGCTGCGTCGATCCGTGCATCCATGTCCGCCCGGGGAACGCCCAGGTTCTCGAGGCCGAAGGCGAGCTCCTCCCGAACCGTTGCCTTCGTCGCCGAGATCTGGTTGTGCGGGCTGGAGAACACGATGCCCACATGGGCATCGGGCGACGACAGCTCGATCGAGCCGCTCACCTGGGCCCGGATCACGCGCGGGATCAACCCGGCGAGCGCGAGGGCAAGCGTCGACTTGCCCGCGCCGTTCTCGCCCGCGACGCCGAGCAGCTCGCCGCGTGCGACGCGCAGGTCGATCTCGTGGAGGGCGTCTGCCTCCCGCCCGTAGTAGCGGACGGTGAGCGCGAGGGTGCGGACTTCGGGCGCGCGCTCGACCGGCCCGGTGGCAACGACCTCGGTCACGGCAGCAGGCCGGCGAGCCGGCCGACCGTGTACAGGGCAAGCAGCACGAGCGCGAGGATGCCCAGGCCGCTCACCAGCCGGTCGGCGCTGGTCGTCTCGAGCACGCGGTATGCGGTGCGCGGCCCGCCCGTGCCGAACCCGCGCGCCTCGAGCGCGAGCGAGCGCTCCCGCACGTCGATGAGCGAGCCGATCACGAGCGGCCCGAGCAGCGGCACGACGGCCCGCGCGCGCGCCCGGAACGACCCCGACGTGCGCAGCCCGCGCGCCTGCTGCGCGTCGAGGATCCGGTTCGCCTTGTCCTGCATCCTCGGGATGGTCTGGATCGCGCCGAGGACGACGAACGCGAGCTTCGGGCTCGCCCCGCGATCGATGAGCGCCTCCATCAGGTCGTCGGGACGGGTGCTCATCACGAACGCGATCGTGACCGCGACCGCGGCCACGATCCGCAGCGCGATCGGTACCCCGAAGGCGAGCCCCTCGCGGGTCAGGTTGAACGGTCCGAGCGCGAGCAGCACGTCCCGGGCGCCCGGGAAGAAGAAGCCGTTCACGATCAGGATCGATGCCACCGCGGGCAGCGTGCCGATCGCGAGGTTGCGCAGGTAGCCGCGTCCGAGCCCCGCCGCCAGCGCGCCAACGACGGCAGCGACGATCAGGACGGGCAGCGCCACGATCGGGACGACGAACGGCGCGAGGACGCCGGCCAGGACGAGGAGGACCTTGGGCCACGGGTGGAGCCGATGGAGCCACCCGCTTCCCGGAACGAAGAAGCCCGTCACGGCCGGGTGGCCGCGACGGGCTTGGTGCGGCGGCTCAGATCGTCTTCTCGCCCTGCGGGAAGGTCGTCTTCACGGTGATCGGGACGGCGATCAGGATCACCATCGCGACGAGGAACGTGACCAGCTTGTCGACCGGATCCGACGCGAAGCCCTGGAGCTGCGTCGCAAGGAAGATGTTGTCGGTCATGCTCCGGAAGATCGCCACCAGTGCGTCCGTGCCGCCGCCGGTCGTGCCGCCGAACACGAAGTACGCGATCGGCGCCGAGACGATCGCAGCGACCACGCCCGTGATGATCCCGGCCACCGCGACCTTCACCCACGTGGTCGTGCCGCCCGACGCGCGGAACCAGCCCTGTCCGCCGAACCAGCCGGCCAGGAAGCCGATGACGCCCGCCGTGATCGCGAACGGCGCGATCGTGTTCGGGCCGATCGTGAACCCCCAGATGAGATTCGCGAGGATGCCCGTCAGGGCCCCGGCGAGCGGTCCGGCCAGCACGCCCACGATGACGGTGCCGATGGAATCCAGGTAGATCGGCAGCTTCAGGATGTTCTGGATCAGGTAGCCGACCGCGATGTTGATCGCGATTGCCACGACCATCAGCACCAGGGTGCTGGTCCCGAACTGGCTCATGCTCAGCGGT
>DASSPX010000110.1:0-7840 GCA_035699445.1 Candidatus Limnocylindrales bacterium
CGGCGGAATACCGCGACGCCTCGAACGAGACGTTGACGTTGAGCACGAGCCCCGCGAGGACGCCCAGGACGAGACCCGCGAGGGGCACGAGCAACGGCCGACAACCTCCCTCCAGCGCGTCCCGGAGAGTCTACCGAAGCGCTCGCGGCGCGCTCGGACGCGGCGGCGCCGGTCATCCGCCGCTCGGGCTTGCGGATGGCGAGGGCTCCGGGGTGGGGCGCGGGATGAACGTCCCGTTGCGGTCGTCGGCGAGGACGACGCGCTGGACCGTGGGCTCGCGGCCGATGATCAGGCTGCGCAGCAGCCGGACCTGACCCGGGATGAGCTCGGGCGTGCGGAGGGTGGGCGTGTAGAACCCGAACACCGCGGTCCAGCCGTCGGGCCACGCGCGCACGAGATAGCCCTGCTCGTCGGTGATCACGACGTTGAGGGCGCGCGCAGAGCTGCCGGCGTCGGCGGGCACGAGCGAGCCGAGCCGCGTCGCCGCATCGAGGTCCACCGGGTCGATCCGGTCTCCCGGCCCCAGGCTCGCGGAGGCGGTCCGATCGTCGTGGATGACGCGCAGCCGGCCGATCGAATCGCGGGACGCCTCGTCGAGCCGGGCGAACAGCAGGCCATCCCGGTCGAGCAGCAGGTCGCGCTCCCCGACCCGCCAGATGAGGATCGGCGTCCGCTCCACGACCACCACCCGGAGCCGGTCGGGCAGCGCGACCTCGACGCTCGCGGAGGCGACGGCGGGCAGACCGGTCACGCGTGTCGCGAGCTCGGAGGTCCGGAGGGCGAACAGGTTCGCGTCGCGATCGACCGCAAGCGCGCGGATCACCTCCTCGTCGCTGGTCCAGGTCGCGCCCTCGACGTCGATCGCGCGGGTGGCGAACGCCGACGACGCGGTGGCGCCGTAGAACGCGGCCGCGGCGAGGAGCATCACGAGGAGGGCCGACGCGCGCGGGGCGGTGATCCCCGCCGAGGCCCGCCGGATCGGGCGGGTGCGCCGGCCGGCACCCACGGCGCCCGTCCCGGGCCGGAACACGGCCGGCCGGGGCGCCTTGAGCGCCGTCGGGCGAGTCGTCCGGCTCCGACGGAAGGTCACGAGGCGTCGCGGTACAGGTCGGCCGTCGTCAGGGCCGGCCGGCGCCGCGCCTCATGCCGGGCGAGCGCGAGATCGACGATCCGGGCGCACACCCCGGTGAAGTCGTAGCCGCCCGCCGCGGCCATGGCCGGAAACAGGCTGATCGGCGTGAACCCGGGGATCGTGTTGATCTCCGACACGACGAGCGTCTCGCCCGCGAGCAGGAAGTCGACCCGCGCGAAGCCGTCCGCGCCGATCGCCCGGTACGCGTCCCGGGCGAGCTTGAGCAACGTCACCCGCTCGCGCTCGCTCACCTCGGCGCCCACGGTCGTCTCGGACAGGCCGGGCACGTACTTCGCGGCAAAGTCGTAGAACTCGTGACCGGCGAGGATCTCGCCCGGCCCGTACAGCTCGAGCGGGTCTCCGGCGTTGCCGATCACGGACACCTCGAGGTCGCGGGCACCGGCCAGGTACCGCTCGGCGAGGGCGAGGTCGTCATAGCGGAACGCGAGCGCGAGCGCATCCGCGCGCTCGTCCGGGCCGTGCGCCAGGGTCATCCCCACGGAGCTGCCGAGGCGCGCGGGCTTGATCATCAGCCGCTCGTCGCCGGTGGCACCGGCGAACGCCGACAGCTCGGCGAGCACGGCGTCCGGCTCGCGGCGCCAGCGGCCCTCGGGGATCTCGCGCCAGTCGACGACCGGCAGGCCGAGACCGCGGACGAGGCGCTTGAAGATCGCCTTGTCCATCCCGACCGCGCTCGCGGTCACCCCGGACCCGGTGTATGCGAGACCCGCCGTCTCGACGAGCGCCTGGACCGTGCCGTCCTCCCCGAACGGGCCGTGGAGCGCGAGGAACACGACGGTCCGCGGATCGCCGCCCGCGAGCCCGGCCAGGGCCCGGCCGCCGGGGACCGGACCCTGGGCACCGAGCGCGGCGGGGTCGTCGTACGCCGCGGGCGGTCGGTCGTCGCGACGATGATCCGCCGGCAGCGACCACCAGCCCCCGGCGAGATCGATGAGGTTGCGGCTCACGGGATAGCCGGCGCCGGCGAGCGCGTCGGCGATCGCGTTCCCGGACACGACCGACACGTCGTGCTCTGCCGACGGCCCGCCGAACACGACCGCGACGGGGGTGCCGGACGGGTCGTGGCCGAGCGCCCGCGGGAGCCTCACGCGCCTCCCCCCGAGCCCGTCGAACCCGCCCCGGCAGCTGCCCAGTCGCCCACGAACTCCACCTCGTACTCGAGCGCGATCCCGAACCGCTCGGCGACGGTGCGCCGCACATGCTCTGCGACCGCGCGGACGTCGGCGGCCGTGCCCTTCCGGTCGTTGACGATGAAGTTCGCGTGCTTCTCGGACACCGACGCGCCACCGATGCGATAGCCCTTCAGCCCGGCCTCGTCGATCAGCCGGCCGGCCGAATCCCCCGGCGGGTTCCGGAACACCGAGCCGGCCGATGGGATGCCCAGCGGCTGGTGCGCCTGGCGCCAGCGCCGGATCTCGTCGAGCCGCTCCCGGATCCGCTCCGGCTCGGCCGAGGCGAGGCGGAACGTGGCCGCGACGACGATCTCCCCGGGCGCGTCCTTGAACCGGCTGTGGCGGTACGCGAAGCGGCAGGCAGCTGCGTCGAGGCGGGCCTCGGAGCCGTCCTCGAGCACGACGAGCGCCTCCTCGAGCATGCCCGCCACGTCGCCATCGTGGGCGCCGGCGTTCGCCCACAGGGCGCCGCCCACGGTGCCCGGGATCGCCAACCCGAACTCGAGCCCCGTCAGCCCGGCCTTCTGGGTCTCGGTGGCGGCGCGGGCCATCGGCGTGCCCGCCTCGGCGGTGAACCGCTCGCCGTCCACGCGCGCGGCCTCCGCGCGCACCTGGATCACGAGGCCGCGGATGCCGGCATCGCTGATCACGAGGTCGCTGCCGCGCCCGAGCAGGAACACGGGGATCGCGCGCGCGCGCGCGAAGCGGACGAGGCCACGCAGCTCGAACGCGTTGTGCGCGACCGCGAACAGGTCGGCGGGCCCGCCGACGCGCAGCGTCGTGAACCGCGCGAGCGGCTCGTTGCGCGACGTCTTCACGCCCAGCCGGCGCTGGATCTCGGTGCCCAGCGCGAGCGCATCGAACGCGGCGGTCGCGCTCATGCCCGCGACCCGCGCGCGATGGCCGCGATCGTCTCGTGGTCGGGCAGCGACCCGCCGGCGGCGGCGGCACGGACGAGGGTCGCGACCGCATCCGCCGCACCGGGCCGGGCGAGCCCGTGCGCGGCCGCGGCCATCTCCGCGTGGCGACGAGGGTCCGCCAGCAGCTCGGCGACCCGGAGGAGCTCGTCGGCGTCGAAGTCGGCGTCCTCGATGAGCAGGCCGGCGCCTGCCGCGGCGTGGGCCTCGGCGTTCGCCCGCTGGTGCCCGGCGGCGTGGGGATACGGCACGATCGCGAGCGGGAGCCGGAACGCGGCGGCCTCCGCCAGGGTGGACGCGCCGGCCCGGCCGACGGCAAGGTCCGCGGCCGCGAGCGCGAGCGTCATCTCGTCGCGCAGGAACGGGTACGGCTGGTAGCGGTCGCGGAGTTCCTCGGGGAGCTGCTCCCGGGCGGCGAGGGCCGGCGCGTACCCCGCCTCGCCCGTGACGTGGACGACGCGCACTCGCTTGACGAGCCGCGGCAGTGCGTCGGTGACCGCGGCGTTGAACCGCCGCACGGCCTGGGAGCCGCCGAACACGAGCAAAAGCCGGTCCCCCGGGCCGACGCCGAAGCGGGCACGCGCAGCCTCCCGATCCACGTCGGCGACGCTGCGGATCGGGGTCCCCGTCACGTACGCGTCGGGCCGGCCGAGGGCCTCTCCCGTCGCCGCGTGCGACACGGTGACGACGGTCGCGAGGCGCGCCGTGGCGCGCACGCTCCGGCCGGGGACGACGTTGCCCTCCCAGAGGACGGTCGGGATGCGCATCGCGGCCGCGGCGAGCAGCACCGGGATCGCGACGTAACCGCCCGTGGTGAGGATCGCCGCCGGGCGGCGCCGCGCGAGGATGACCGCGGCCTGGGGGACCGCAAGCGCGAGCCGGGCGGGATCGAGGACGAGGTGGACGTCGCGGCCGGCCGAGCGGAGCGAGCGAAGCGCGAGCCGGGTGAGCGGGATGCCGGCGGCCGGGACGATCGAGCGCTCGAGGCCGCGATGACCCCCCAGCCACTCGATCTCAGGCGCGTCCGGATGCGCGCGGAGGGAGCGGGCGACGGCCAGCGCCGGGTAGATGTGTCCGCCCGTTCCGCCGCCCGCGATCAGCAGGCGCATCGTTCCATGTCCCTCTTTCGACGGTCTCGCGCGACACCGAGAGGAGGATCCCCACGGCGGCGAAGCTGATGATCAGCGACGAGCCGCCGGCGCTGATGAACGGCAGCGGGATGCCGGTCACCGGGATGAGGCCGACGACGACGCCGATGTTGATGAACGCCTGGAGGCAGATCCAGGCGGTGATGCCGACAGCGAGCATCGCCCCGAACGTGTCCGGCGCGGCGAGCGCGGTCCGGACGCCAAGGTAGCCGAATGCGAGGAAGAGCCCGACGACGAGGGTCGCCCCCACCAGCCCGAACTCCTCGCCGATGATCGCGAAGATGAAGTCGTTGGACGCATTGGGCAGGAACAGGCCGCCTGCCAGGCGGCTCTCGCCGAGGCCCGCTCCGAACAGCCCCCCGAGGGCGAGCGCGAGGAACCCCTGGACGCTGTGGAATCCAAGCCCGTCAGGGTCGGCCCATGGGTTGAGCCACGCGGTGATCCGGTCCATCTGGTAGCCGCGCAGGAACATCAGGGCGACGGCCGGCACGGCTGCCGCGGCGAGGGCGGCGAGGTGGAGGAGGCGGGCGCCGGCGACGAAGAACATCGTGAATGCGGTGAACGCGAGGACGGAGCTCGTCCCGAGGTCCGGCTCGAGCAGCACGAGCACGACGATCGGCCCGGCGATGACGAGGAACGGCACGGTGCCGCTGAGCAGGCCCTTGACCGCGCCGCCACGCTTCGCGAACCAGTGGGCGAGATAGACGACGAGCGCGAGCTTCGCGAACTCCGCGGGATGGACCGCCGGCAGCGGGCCGATCTTCAGCCAGCGGGCGGAACCGCCCACGACGACGTTGAGCGCGGGGACGAACACGAGCACGAGCCCCACGAGCGCGATGAGCAGGAGCGGCACCGATGCGATCCGGAGGTAGCGGTAGTCGACGCGCATCATCAGGACCATCGCGACGACACCCAGCGCCGCCCACTGGATCTGGGGCCCCACGGTCGCAAACGTGTCGTCGCGCTGGAGCAGGCTCTTCATCGCGGACGACGAATAGACCATGAGGATGCCCATCGCGGCGAGGGCGACGACCGCCACGAGCAGGCCGTACTCGGGCTCGTGCCGCTCGCGCCGGAGCGTGCCGGTCCGCGGCTGCTCGGCCCGCGCACGCGGCGTTCGCGAGCCGCCGGTCGCGCCGTGGGCCGAGCCGGCGGGGACGGCGCCGCGGGGGCGGATCGTGGGGGCGACCGAGCTCACGAGCGGTCCTCCTGCAGGGCGGCGACCGCGGCGATGAACGCACGGCCGCGGGCGGCGTAGTCCTCGAACATGTCGAAGCTGGCGGCGGCGGGGCTGAGCAGCACGGTGGCCGGCCCGGCAGTGCCCGCAGCGCCGGAGCCGGCGCGCGCCAGGGCCGCCCGCGCGAGCCCGTCGGCGACGCGGACTGCCTCGTCCATCGACGCCGCCCGGGCGGTCGTCGCGAGCCCGCGTGCGCGGAACAGCGCCTCGAGGTCCGGACCGCTCTCGCCGATGAGCACCGCGGCCTCCGCGCGCTCCCCGACGACGCCCGCGAGCTCGGTCAGGTCCACGCCCTTGTCGCGGCCACCCGCGATGAGCACGACCGGCGGCTCGAACGCCCGGAGGGCGGCGATCACCGCGTCGGGCTGCGTGCCCTGGGAGTCGTTGACGAACCGCACCCCGTCCACGAGCGCGACCGCCTGGAGGCGGTGCTCGACGCCGGTGAACGCCGCGGCAGCCCGGCGGATCGAGTCCGGGGCGACCCCGAACAGCAGCCCGACGGCGACCGCGGCAAGGGCATTCGCGTGGTTGTGCGCACCCGGGATCGCCAGCTCCCCCACCGGCAGGATCCGGCCGCCCGGGCCGGTCGCCGCGGCCCCCCCGCCGGCGAGCGGCAGCCGCCCCACGCCCGCCGCGACGATCCAGCCGTCGACGATGCCCACGCCGCCGGGCATCGGCGGCTCCGTCCGGTACAGGACCGCCGGTGCCGTGCCCAGGCCGGCGAGCGCCGCGACCACCGGATCCTGCGCGTTCAGGATGAGGGCGCCCTCCGGGTCCACGAGCTCCGCGAGCCTGCGCTTCACCCGCCGGTAGGCCTCGAGCGATCCGTGGCGATCGAGGTGGTCCGAGGTGACGTTCGTGTACACGGCGACGGTCGTCCCGCGGGACAGGGTCGGCAGCTGGAGCTCCGAGAGCTCGATGACGACGCGGTGGTCGGGGGTCAGCTCCGGCAGCCGCTCGACGAGCGGGCTGCCGATGTTGCCGCCGAGCACGGCCGGGTGGATCGGGTCGGCGGCGAGGATCGCGTGCGCGAGCGAGGACGTCGTCGTCTTGCCCTTCGTGCCCGTGACGCCGACGGTGGGTGCCGGGCAGAGACGCAGGAACAGGTCCGCCTCGGCGACCAGCGGCGGCGCGGTCGGGTCGCCGCCGGCCCGCCGGTCGACGAGCGCGCGGAGCGCGGCCCGGAGGCGCGGCTCGGTGGTCGGGAAGTCCGGGTTGATCGACGGTGAGGTCGCGACGAGCGCGGCTCCCGCCCAGGTGATCGCCGGATCGAGATCGGGACCGAGCGCGAGCGTGACCGGCCGACCCTCGAGCTGCCCGATCGCCTGCTCGAGCTCGTCCGCCGGCCGCCCGTCGTACACCGTGACCGCGGCGCCGGCATCGGCGAGGAAGCGCGCGAGCGCGACGCCGCTGCGCGCGAGCCCGAGCACGGCCACCCGCCGCCCGCGGAGCGCGCCGCCACGGATGTCGTCGAGCGAGAGGGCGTCGAGGTCGATCGGGTGGCTCGTCATGATCGTCACCGGAGCGCGTTGATCGACGCCAGGAACAGCGTGATCCCCAGCAGGCCGGCAAGGATGCCCACGATCCAGAAGCGGAGCGTGATCTTCTCCTCGTCCCAGCCGGCAAGCTCGAAGTGATGGTGGATCGGGCTCATCCGGAACAGCCGTTTGCCGCCCGTGAGCTTGAAGTACCCCACCTGGAGGATCACCGAGGCGGTCTCGAGGACGAAGATCAGCCCGATGAGCGGCAGCACGAACAGCTGACCCGTGACGATCGCGATCACCGCCAGCGTCGCCCCGAACGCGAGCGAGCCCGAATCGCCCATGAAGATCTGCGCCGGGTGGACGTTGAACCACAGGAACCCGAGCAGGCCGCCGACGAGGAGCGCGCACAGGATCGCGACCTCCGGCTGGTTGCCGGTCTGGCCGCCCCCGAGCGGCACGACGTTCAGCAGCGCGATGATCAGGAAGGCGACGAACGCGAAGATCAGCGTCCCGCCGGCGAGCCCGTCGAGGCCGTCGGTGATGTTCACGCCGTTCGATGCCGCCACGATCGCGAACGCCGCGAGCACCACCCACAGGAACGCGAACTCGGGCAGGAACGTGACGTCCCCGACGAACGGCACGCGGAAGCCCGACAGGCCGTACGTCTGCTGGATCTGCCACGCGAAGAACACCGCGAACACGGTCTGCCACAGCAGCTTCTGGCGGGCG
>DASSPX010000111.1:0-18574 GCA_035699445.1 Candidatus Limnocylindrales bacterium
GTCTGCCAGTGGGCGCCCGTCTCCGCCGCGAGCGCGGCCGATGCGCGCAGCAGCTCCGCCGAGCACGACACCGCGAACCGCGGCGTGAATGCGTAGCGCAGCCGTCCGCCGTCGCGGCCGTGCCACCGCGCGCAGAGGTCCGCGGACTGGCGGAGCGACAGCTCGAGCAGGTCGGCGCCGGGGGCCCGTCGCTCGTCGTACGTGACCCGGTCCATCATCACCTTGCCCAGGATCGCCCGGATCCCGTGTGCCTCGGCCGCGGCGAACGCGGCGTCCATGCTCTCCTCGTACACCGCGCCGTACGCGAGCACGGTCGTGGTGCCGGCGGCCGCGAACGCCCCGAACGCCGCCGGGGCGAGGCGCGCGGCGACGGCCGGGTCGGCCCAGTCGTGCTCGAGCGGGAAGATGTAGCGCTCGAGCCATGTCAGGAGGTCCAGCCCGTGCCCGAGCCCGGCGTTCGGCAGCTGCGGCAGGTGGGCGTGGAGGTCGATGAGCCCGGGGAGGAGCGCCCTCGGACGGACGTCGAACAGCCGGCCCGGGGCGTCGGCGCCGTCCGCATCGGCCGCGTTCACACCGGCGCCGCCACGCGCTTCGCGAACGGCGCGGATCCGCCCGTCGGCATCGACATCCACCACGGCATCCGGCGAGTCGAGCCAGCCGCCGTCGTCGAGGGGGGTCAGGACGCGCGCCCGGATGCGGAACGGCCCGCGGTCGGGCAGCGACGGGGATCCCATCCCGCTCGACGGTAGCACGGGTCAGGCCCCCGCCCGGTCGTGCAGCGCGTGCATCACCGGACGGAGTGCCGGGTAGAGCGCCCGGTAGCGCTCGAACGCCGCGTCGTACGCGGCGGCCGCCGCTGGATCGGGGACGATCCGCTCGCGCACGTGGACGATCGCGTGCATCGCGTCCACGAGTTCCGCGGACGTGGACGCGCCCGACCTGGGCGAGCCGGACGCGCGCACGCCGGCGGCGGCGATCACCGCGGCCCCGACCATGGCCGTGTCGACGTGCCGGGGCACGGCGACGGGAACCTGGAGCACGTCCGCCTTGATCCGGTTCCAGAGCGCGCTGCGGGCCGTGCCGCCGGACACGCGGACCTCGCGCAGCTCGATCCCGGCGTGCCGGATCGGCGTGGCGACGTGTCGAAGGGCGAACGCCGCGGCCTCCAGCACGGCCCGTGCGAGGTGGCCGCGACCGTGGCCGAGCGTGAGGCCGGCGAACGTCCCGCGCGCGAGCGGGTCCCAGATCGGCGAGCGCTCGCCGGCGAGGTACGGCAGGAACACGAGCCCGTCGGCACCCGGGACGACGCGGGCCGCCTCGACCTCCAGGTCGGGCGCCTCAGCGCCGAGCACGTTGCCGGCGAGCCACTCGAAGGCTCGCCCGGTCGCGCTCATCGCACCGCCGTACAGCCAGCGGTCGGGGAGCGGCGCCTCGATCGCGAACGTGTCGGCAACCTCCACCCGGGCGCCCCAGTACACGCCCAGCCCGCCCGAGGTTCCGCCGGTGTCGATCGCGTCGCCGGGCGCCTCGAGGCCCGACCCGAAGAACGCCGCGTACGCGTCCACGCAGCCGGCCACGACGGGGATGCCGGGCCGCAGGCCGAGCGCCGCGGCGGCGCGCGGCTGGAGCGTGCCGAGGACCGAGCCCGCGGCGACCCGGTCGGGCAGCTTCCCGGCCGGCACCCCGGCCGCGCCCACCGCCGGGGTGTCCGGCCATGCCTGGCCGCGGGCCCGCGACGCCCCGGCGCGTCCGGTGAGCCGCAGCGCCACCCAGTCCCAGCTGTCGAGGTACCAGCGCGTGCGCGCAGCGACGGCCGCCTCGGTCCGCTCCACGAGCCGCGCCGCGGGCGCCACGCCCAGGCCCCAGCCCCCGATGCCCGTGGCCGCCTCGAGCGCCGCCCGATCCGGCGTCGGGCGGGTGTCGAGCCAGGTGATCGCCGGCCGGGTGGGCGAGCCGTCGCCGGCCGCCGCCACGAGGGTCGGACCCTGGCCGACGACGCAGATCGCGTCGACCGCGCCGCTGCCCGCGGATGCCACCCCGGCCACGATCCCGCGGACGGCGTCGGTGATCGCCACCCACCACGCCTCGGGGTCCTGCTCCGCCCGGCCCGTGGTCGCGTCGAAGTCGGTGGCGTACGCCGCGGCGCGCTCCGCGAGCACGTCACCGGTCGCGCTGACGAGACCCGCCTTCAGCTCGGACGTGCCGAGGTCGAGCGCGAGGAACGCGGCGTCGGCCACCGCGTCTCAGAGCACCTTGCCGGGGTTGAGCAGGCCCTGCGGATCGAGCGCGTGCTTGATCGCGCGCATCACGCCGACCGCCTCCTCGCCCCGCTGGCGGACGAGCCACGACCGTCGGGCAGCACCGATCCCGTGCTCCCCGGTCACCGTGCCGCCCAGCGCGAGCGCGGCCTCGTACAGGTCCGCCTGGGCCGCCTCGAGCCGCCGGGCGGCATCGTCGACGTCGCGCGGGAACAGGAACGTGGGGTGGAGGTTGCCGTCGCCGGCATGCCCGAACGTGCCCACCGGGACGCCGTGGCGGGCTCCGATCGCCTCGATCGCCCGCAGCATCTCCGGGACGCGGCTGCGCGGCACGCCCACGTCCTCCATCCGGGCGGCGCCGCGCTGCTCGAACGCGTTGAACGCGAGCCGCCGGCCGGCCCGCAGCCAGTCCGCCTCCTGCGGGTCCGCCGCCCGGACGACCGCCGTCGCGCCGGCCGCGGTGCACGCCTGCTCGACGACGTCGAGCTCGAGCGACGCGGCGACCCCCGGCAGGTCCGACTCGATGAGCAGCATCGCCGCCGCCTCGCGGTCGAGCCCCAGCCGGTGGATGTCGTCCACGAAGGCGATCGTCACCGCGTCCATGAGCTCCAGCGTCACGGGCGAGGCCCCCGCGACCGGGATCGCCGCCACCGCCTCACCCGCGGATTCGAGCGTGGGGAAGAACGCGAGGAGCGTCGACCGCGGCGGCGGCGCGGGTCGCAGCCGGAGCGTCGCCTCGGTGATCAGCCCGAGCGTCCCCTGCGAGCCCACGAGGAGCGGGATGAGCCCGTAGCCGGCGACGTCCTTCACGTTCTTGCCACCCAGCCGCAGCACGGTCGCATCGGCGAGCACGACCTCGAGCCCGAGCACGCTGTCGCGCGTCACGCCGTACTTCACGCAGCACAGGCCGCCGGCGTTCGTGCCCAGGTTGCCGCCGATCGTGCACTGCTCGTACGACGCGGGATCGGGCGGGTAGAACAGCCCCTCGGCCGCGACGGCGGCCTTGAGCGCGGCGTTGATCACCCCGGGCTGCGTCGTGACGGTGAGGTTCCCGCGGTCGATCTCGAGGATCCGGTTCATCCGCGTAAAGGCGATCGTGAGCGCGCCCTCGATCCCCGCGGCGCCGCCCGACAGGCCGGTGCCGGCGCCGCGCGGGACGATCGGGACCTGGTGCTCGGCGCACAGCCGCACGAGCGTGACGACCTCCTCGGTCGTGGTCGGCAGCGCGACGGCGAGCGGCAGCCCCGTCGGAAGGTAGGCCGTCTCGTCGCGACGGTGGCTCTCGCGGTCGAGCTCGTCGGTGAGCAGCCGCATCGACGGCAGCGCGCGCTCGACGGCACGCAGGAGCGCCGCCTCTCGATCGGCATCGCGGAGCGGGGACGACGTGACGGATGGCATCGCACGGAGTCTGCCATCCGCGGTCACGCCCGTACCATGCCCGGATGCGCACCGCGGCCGCCCGCCGACCGCGCCGCCTGCCCGGACGTCCGCGCCTGCTGGCGTCGGCCGTCGCGGCCGCGCTGCTCCTCCCTGCGGCCAGCCCCGCCGATCCTGCCGGCGCGCGGACGATCGCGGCTGCGCTCGACGGGACGGCGACGATCGCGGACGCGACGGCGATCGAGCCCGGGGCGGTCGACCGGACGAGCCTCGAGATCGATGCCCGGTACGACGTCGCTGCCCGGCTGTCGTTCGACGACCGCACGCTGCGCGCCACCGTGGACATCGACCTCGTCAACCGGTCCGGCGGCCCGATCGATCGCGTCGAGCTGAACACGGTGACGGCCCGGATCGGCGCCCTGCGGCTGGGCTCGGTCACGGTCGACGGCACGGCCGTCCAACCCGTGGTCGACGACCAGACGATCGTCGTGCCTCTGGGCGGAACGCTCGCCGCCGGCGCCGAGGCGACCCTGCGGATCGCGTTCTCGGCCCGCCTGCGGAGCGATCTGCGCGGATCGAACTGGCTGTTCACGCGCGTCAACGGGATCGCGAGCCTGCACCGCTGGATCCCGTGGATCAGCCGCCGCACGCCGTTCGACCGGCCGAACCACGGCGACCCGTTCGTGACGCCGTCGAGCCCGTTCGTGACCCTGCGACTGACGACGGATCGCGCCCTCGACGTGGCCGCGACGGGCGAGCGCGTGGGCGGCAGCGCGGACGGTCGGACCCACGAGTTCCACGCGGAGAACGTCCGGGACCTCGCGCTCACGGCGGCGGTCGACTATCGGGAGCGGCGCGATCGCCTGGACGGCACGCTCGTCCGCGCGTGGTCCCGGTCGACCGGCAACGGCCCGGCAATGCTCAGCGCCGCGCGCACGGCGCTGCGCCGGATGGAGGCGCTCGTCGGCCCGTACCCGTCGCCGGAGCTCGACGTCGTGCAGTCCTCGGGACGGTACGGGATGGAGGCGCCCGGGATGGTCTGGATCCCGACCGGCGTGGACCCCGCGTCGGTCCCGTATCTCGTCGCCCACGAGGTCGCCCACCAGTGGTTCTACGGGCTCGTGGGCAACGACCAGGCCCGCGAGCCGTTCGCGGACGAGGCCGCCGCGGACTTCCTGGCCAGGTACGTCCTCGGCGCGCGGCGGGCGTCACGCTGCTCAACCCAGCCGCTCGACCGCTCGATCTACCGCTACGGCTCGGCCTGCTACTACGAGATCGTGTACATCCAGGGCGGCAACGTCCTCGACGACATCCGGCGGCGGATGGGCAACGCGCGCTTCTTCGCCGCGTTGCGCGCATACCTCGATGCGAACCGGTTCGGGCTGGCCGGGACGCGGACGCTGCTCGAGACGCTCGACGACGCGACCCCGCTCGATCTCGCGGCGCGCTACGCGGCCCGCTTCCCCAGCCTGGACTGAGCGAGCGCCATCCGGCGGTCGGCCCGTCGCGCCTGCGGGAACGTGCGCAGGCCTGCGGGGAGCATCGGGCGGGCGGCGCGCCAGACGGCCGTCACCCAGGCCGCGACGGCGCGCTCGGCCGGCCCCCAGCGGACGCCGTACTCG
Source organism: Candidatus Limnocylindrales bacterium (assembly GCA_035699445.1). Taxonomy (GTDB): domain Bacteria; phylum Chloroflexota; class Limnocylindria; order Limnocylindrales; family CSP1-4; genus DASSPX01. The sequence goes on from DASSPX010000111.1 coordinate 5,258, forward strand.
GCGCGCTGCCGATCGGGCAGGAGGGCCAGCGCCGGCAGCAGGGCCCAGTCGTACGCCGGGGTCGGGACGCGCTCGGCCAGCGCCGCCATCGGCGCCCGCCACGACCCGAGACGCCCGGCGAGCGGACCCCGCTCCACGAGCGGACGGAGCGGCGGATGGAGGATCACCTCGGCGAGCTCGCGCGCGGTCGGCGTGGGATGGACCGGCCCGTCGTCGCCGAGCATCGCCCCGAGGTACCGCTCGAACGCCTCGAGGTCCGCGGGCAGCAGCGCGTCCGGGATCCCGAACGCCCGACCGATCGGGCGGGTCTCCGCGTAGTACGCAGCTCGCCGGTCACGACCGAGCGGCTCCTGCCATGCATCGACGGCGGTGATCGTCGCGTCCACGAGCGTCGCGTGCACCCACAGCGAGAGCTCGGGATCGCGCGCGGCGTAGGCGCGCCCGAACCGGGCCCGGGCGTCGGGATTCTGCACCGCCCCGCCGATCGGCCGGTGGAGGGCGTTCAGGCGCCGGATCTCGGCCCGGGCCGCAACGGTCGTGCCGTAGACGATCCGCAGGTAGCTCGCGACCGTGCCGGCCAGGCGCGACCAGGGATCGGCGCGGAAGTCCGAGTGCTGAGAGACGCCCTCGGCGACGAGCGGATGGGCAATCTGGAGCAGGAGCGCACGTGGGCCGGCGCCCAGCAGGAGCGTCGCTTCGCGGTTGAGCCGCCAGGCCTCGGACGTCGGGCCGTACAGCCCGGGATCCGGCGCGGCCCCCGGGTCAGCGCTCGTCGGGGCGTCGCCCCACGACCCACCAGGCGACGGGGAACACCGCGGCCGCCAGGAGGAGCTTCAGGACGTCACCGGCGAGGAACGGGACGACGCCGGTCCCGATCGCGGACGCCAGATCCATGCCCGTGACCACGGCCAGCCAGGGGACCGCAACGAGATAGATCGCAAGATTGCCGAGCGCGCACGCGCCGACCGAGCCGACGAACCGGCGATCCCAGCCCAGCTCCGCCAGCCGGCCCACGAGCGCCGAGGCGAGCGCGAACCCGACGAGGTAGCCGCCGGTGGCGCCCCAGATCACGCTCAGGCCGCCCTTGCCCTCGGCGAAGAACGGCAGCCCGACGACGCCCAGGAGCACGTACAGGACGCTCGCGGCGAACCCGCGGCGCAGCCCGAGCGCCCCGCCCACGACGAGCACGCCGAACGTCTGGCCGGTGATCGGCACCGGGTTGCCGGGCAGCGGGATCGAGATGCGCGCGGTCAGGTAGATCAGCAGCGCCCCGGCCACGATGAGCACGAGGTGGCGGAGCCGCGGCGACAGCCGCTCGCCGATGCGGATCGGGACGAGGAAGTCGCCGATCGTGATGCCGCGCTCGTTGGCGGGAACGCGGGTGAGCGATGGAATCGCGATCGTCATTGGGCACCCTCCGGACGGCAGGTTGCGGTCTGCCGATCCTGCAGCGAGATGGTACCCGGGACCGGGCTGCCGTTCTCGAGGAGCGCGCGTCGCGGATGACCCGCCGGGCGTTCACCTGATGGACCGGGCCGACAGGCCGCGCGCGTGGCGTGCCAGACAGCGACGGAAACGGCCGGGTCGCGCGTCCCGGAAGGCGCCGGGGCGGCTTCGGTCGTCGGGTGCGGCGCCGGCCGTGCCAGGGTGGGCTGGGCATGCTCTCGCCCGGGGCGGAAGCGCCGTGCGCGTCGCGCGGATTCCCTACTCGCTCCGGACCGCCTGCGCGATCTCGATCCGGCTCGCGATCCGGGCCGGCCAGGCGGCCGCCAGCATCGCGAGGCCCACGCCGAGCACGACCGCGAGGGCGAGCGTCGGCCACGGCAGCTCGAACGGCACGCCACGCACACTGCCGCCGGCCGTGACGATCAGCAGGGCAGCAACGCCCAGGCCGGCGATCACCCCGACCACGACGGCGACGATGCCCAGGATCCCGGCCTCGACCACGACCACCCGCCACACCTGGCGCCGGGTCATGCCGGTTGCCCGGAGGACGCCGATCTCGCGGACCCGCTCCCAGACATCCATCGACAGCGTGTTCACGATCCCGAGCGCGGCCACGATCACCGCCGCGAACGCGAGCAGGTCGAACAGGCCGAACACGCGGTCGAGCGCGGTCGTGAGCGCGCCCTCGACACGCGCGATCGGATTGACCGTCAGCGCGCGCTCCGTGGCGATCGCCTCGACGGCGGTCCTCGCCCCGGCCGGCGCGCCGGGTGCGTACCGGATCGCGAACGCGTCGGCACCGCGCACACCGAACCACCCCAGCGCGGCGGGCCAGCCGACGATCACCGCGTCGCCACCCGCCGCGGGCAGCGAGCGCTCCACGATCCCGACCACGCGCAGCTCGGTGAGCGAGCCGTCGCTCGCCGGCAGTGCGAGCACGTCGTCGAGCACGAGACCGAGCCGGTCGGCCACGCCGCGCGGGACGATCGCGACACCACCGGCGTCGAGCGCCGCCAGTGCGTCGTTCCGGTCCCCGGCCACGAACCGCAGGCGGCCGTCGTCGGCCAGGTCGGCGCCCACGAGCGCCGCGCCGGTCAGTCGCTGGCCGCTGTGCGCGAGGTTGAACGTCGCGATCGGCGAGGCGCGGACCACGCCGTCGATCGCCTCGAGGTCGACCTCCGGGCTCGCCTCGTCGAGCGGGACGGGTGCGATCGCCGTGAGCACCTCGTCACCCGGCACGACGTCGTCGAGCCACGCCGTCGCGGCGCCGCGGGCGTTCGTCGCCACGGCACCCAGCGCGACGATCATCGCGAGGCCCACGATGAGCGCGCCCACGGTGATCGAGCTGCGCCCGCGGTCGCGTGCGATCGCGGCGCGCGCGAGACGCTCCTCGAGCCGCAGCAGGGGTCGGAACAGCGACCCGGCGACGCCCCCGAGCGGCACGAGGACGACCGGCGCGGCAAGCACCGCGGCGAGCAGCAGCGCGTACACGGCGAGCGAGCGGCCCGAGCCCTCCGGCGGCTTGCCGGCCGGGAGCGCGAGCGACCCGACGACCGCGACGAGCCCGAGCACGGCGACCAGCCACAGGATCCGCGTCGCGACCCGGCCCCGTCCGGCACCCCGCACCCGGAGGGCCTCGACCGGACTGACCGCGGCCGCCCGGCGCGCCGGATCGATCGCCGCGAGCACCGTAACCGCGAGGCCCGCGGCAAAGGCGACCGCGAGGACCGCCGCCGACAGGTCCGGACGGTCGACGGGCACGCTGCCGATCGAGCGCAGCGAGGACACGATCGCGAGGGACAGGAGCGATCCGCCCACGACACCGATGAGCGACCCGACGATGCCCAGCGCGACCGCCTGGACCGTGACGAGGCGCAGGATCTGCGCCCGCGTCGCGCCGGCGGCCCGCAGCAGCCCGAGCTCGCGGATCCGCTCGACGACGGTCATCGCGAGGGTGTTGGCGATGAGGAAGGCACCGGCGAACAGGGCCACCGCGGCAAGCAGTCCGGTCGTCGCCCGGAAGTCGCTCGTCGATGCGCGCAGGCCGGCGGCGACGTCCGCCGGTCGCTCGAGGATGTACGGCTCGAACACGAGCGCGCTCTCGATCGCGTCGGTCACCGCGACGGGGTCGGCGCCGCTCGCCAGGACGACGTCCACCCGGCTGATCCCCGTGGCGGGGACGCCGGCGACCGCATCCGGCGTCGCGGGCCCGGGCGCGGTCGGGGAGGCGGACTCCGCGCTCGGCGAGGCGCCTTCGGGCGTGCCCTCGAGCGGCGGCAGCCCGCCGTCGTCGACGCCGTCGCCGCCGCCGGTCCGGGACTGGAGGCGGTCGGCGGTGAGGATCGGCACGATCACGGTGCGCCCGGCGGACCCGATGATCGGCCCGTCGCCCTCCAGGATCCCGACCACCCGCACCCGGACCGGCTCACCGACCCCGAGCAGCGTGAGGTCCGAGCCGAGGTCGATCCCGTCCTCGCGCGCGAGGCGGTCGGTGATCAGCGCGACGGCCTCGTCCGCCTCGAGCAGCGGCGAGCCGCGCGCGAGCACGAGGTCCCGGACGCGCGATTCGACGTCGGGGTCGATGCCCACGACATCCACCGGCGGTGCCAGGTCCGGTCGCCCGGCGGTGGGCGTGAGGTACGTTCGCCGGGTGATCGCCGGGGCGACGACCGCGACACCCGGCGTCTGCTCGATCGCGGCGACCGTCCGGGCCGACAGCCCCTGCTCGGTGAACGCCTCGATGCGCAGGTCCGCCCGCCCGACGAGCAGGGCCACCGTCCGGTCGATCGATGCCTCGATGCCGCCATTCGTCGCCAGGCCCGCGAGGAGGACCGCCACACCGAGCGCGATGCCGGCGAGCGTGAGGCCCGTGCGCGCCGGGCGGGCGCGCAGGCTCCGGACGGCGTACGGCGCGAGACCGCGCACGGCCTACAGACCGAGCTGCGCGAGCCGGGTGATCAGCGGCGCGGCCGCGTGGTCCTCCCGCCGTCCCAGGTCGATGTCCTCGAGGATCCGGCCGTCCGAGATGACGAGCACGCGGTCGGCATACGCGGCGGCCTTCGCGTCGTGGGTGACGAGGACGACGGTCTGGCCGCGGTCGACGCACGAGCGCCAGAGCGCCTCGAGGATCTCCGTGCCGGTGGTGTAGTCGAGGTTGCCCGTGGGCTCGTCCGCGAGGAGGATCGCCGGCCGGGTCACGAGCGCCCGCGCGATGGCCACGCGCTGCTGCTCGCCGGCCGACAGCTCGTGCGGCTTGTGGTCCTCCTTGCCGGTCAGGTCCACGAGCGCGATCGCGTCCCGGATTCGCTCCGCGGGCTCGCCGCTCCGGACGTCCTGGCCCGCGATCGTGAACGGCAGGCCGACGTTCTCGATGACGTCGAGCAGCGGGATGAGGTTGAACGACTGGAACACGAAGCCGGTGCGGTCCCGACGCAGGCGTGTCGCCGCGTCATCGTCGAGGTGGCTGATCCGCTCGCCCTCGAGCACCACCTCGCCGGAGCTCGGGCGGTCGAGGCCGCCGAGGAGCTGGAGGAGGGTCGTCTTGCCCGAGCCCGAGGGGCCCATGAGCGCGACGAACTCGCCGGCACGGACCTGGAGCGACACGCCCCGGACGGCCTCGACGGGACCGCTCGCGAGCGGGTATCGCTTCATGAGGTCGCGGGCCTCGAGGACGGTCGGCGCCGGATGCGTCGCTGGCCCGACGGCGCCGGACGGCGACGGCCCGTCGGCGGGCATGGGCTGCGTGGATGCCATCGACTCCCCCGTGCGGACGGAACGGCGCAAGCCTACCGGTCCGGTGGGCTCCGGTCGTCGCGGTCGTAGCGTCCGGCGCCACGCACCCGAAGGGATCAGGAGCCGAAGAACGAGCCCGCGATGTCCGCGACGATCGAGTCGATCAGGCCCTCGCTGGGCGGCGGGGTGCCCACGCGGAACCCACCGGGCGTCCCGTTGCCGCTCGCGCCGCCGTCCCCGTTCGCGGCGCCGCTGCCGGTGTCCGACCCGCCGCTGCCGTTGCCGGACCCGCCGTTGCCGTTGCCCGAGCCGCCGGGTCCGAACCCGATCCCCCGGCCGGGCGTGTCGTCCGGCTCGTCCAGCCCGGCACGCGGCGTCGGGGTGGGGGTCGGGATGGGCGTGGGTGCCGGCGTGACAAGCTGCGTCGGCTCAGGTGTCGGCGTCGGCTCGGGCGTGGGCGCGGGCGTCGCGCGCGGCGTCGGCCGCGGTGTCGGGTCGGGCGTCGGCGTGCGGCGAGGCGTCGGCTCGGCCGTCGCCTCGGGCGTGGCCTCCGGCGTCGGCTTCGGCGTCGGTTTCGGGGTGGGCTTGGGGGTCGGCTTCGGGGTGGGCTTCGGGGTGGGGGTCGCACCGCCGGCGCACGAGTCGGCGAACAGGACGGTCCACATCTTCTTCCCGTCCGCGCCCTGGTAGGCGCCGATGCCGATCGCGTCCCAGCGCTCGCCGAGGATGTTCGCCCGGTGCCCGGACGAGTCCATGAACATGCCGTGGATCGCGGCGGTCGCCTCGGCCACCGGATACGTGTTCCAGCCGATGTTTTCGCCCGCGAGCTTGAAGCAGTAGCCCTCGCGCTGCATCACATCGAACACCGACCCGCCGCCCGGGATGTCGTGGCTGAAGTAGTCGCGGGTGATCATGTCCTTGCTGCGCGACCGGGCAATCGCGCGCAGCTCGCCGTCCAGCCGCAGCGTTGGCAGGCCGGCGGCGGCACGCGACTGGTTCGTGAGCGCTACGAGCTCCGCCTCGGACTCCGGTCCGTACGCGTCGGGGTCCCAGGCGAGCGCGGTCGCGGGTGCGACGAGCAGGCCGGCCGACGTGAGCGCGAACGCCGCGACGAGCAGCGTGACGAACCGCCGACGACGGGGCAGCTCGGGGCGGCTCGCGACTCTGACCGGGTCGGGTCGGGACATCGATCTCACAGCTCGGACAGGGCACCGGCGGGGCACCGGCCTGACCATCCGAACCTATGCCGCACAGCGCGTGGCGACCCCGGCGCGAAGGTCCCCCGGCCGCCGACCCGGAGTACCGGTTCCTGCAGCAGACCGCACCGGACCGCCCGCGACGCTCGTCAGCGGCACGACCCCGACGTCGCGGCGCGGTCGGTCAGCCGGTCGCCGCCTCGGACTCGACCTCGATCAGCCGCATCACGGCATTGATGAGCGCGAGGTGCGTGAAGGCCTGCGGAAAGTTGCCGAGGTGCCGCCCGCTCGCCGGATCGAGCTCCTCCGCGTAGAGGTTCAGCGGCGAGGCAGCGGCGAGCAGCCGCTCGCACAGCCGCCGTGCCCGAACGACCTCGCCGATCTCGACAAGCGCCGAGACGAGCCAGAACGAGCAGATCGTGAACGAGCCCTCGCGACCGCCCACGCCGTCGTCGGTCTCCTCGACGCGGTACCGGAGCACGAGGCCGTCCTCGGTCAGCTCGTCCGCGATGGCGAGCACCGTCGCCCGGACGCGCGGGTCCTCGGGCGGCAGGAAGCCGACCAGCGGCACGAGCAGCAACGAGGCGTCGAGCGCATCGCTGCCGTAGTGCTGCGTCAGGACGCCGCGCTCGTCCACGGCGTTCGCGAGCACGTCGTCGCGGATCTCGTCCGCGATCGCGGCCCATTCGTCGGCCAGATCGTCGAGCTCGCGCAGGCGCGCCAGCCGCGATCCCCGGTCCAGGGCGACCCAGCACATGACCTTGGAGCTCGTGAAGTGCTGCGGGTCGCCGCGCACCTCCCAGATGCCCCGGTCGGGCTCGCGCCAGTGGTCGATCGCGCTGCGCACCTGGCGCTCGAGCATCGTCCACGCGCGGTCGTCGAGGCGGTCGCGGGAGCGCGTGTGGAGGTGGTACGAGTCGAGGACGGCGCCCCACACGTCATGCTGCTTCTGGTCGTGCGCGCCGTTCCCGACGCGGACGGGTCGTGCCCCCTCGTAGCCGTGCAGGTGGTCGAGCGTCCGCTCGGTCAGCTCGCGCTCGCCGCCGATGCCGTACATGATCTGGAGGTCCTCGGACGAGCCCGCGACGTCGGCGAGGAAGTAAAAGAAGTCGTTCGCCTCCCAGTCAAAGCCGAGCGTGTCGAGGGCCCACAGGGCGAACGTCGAGTCGCGGATCCAGGTGTAGCGGTAGTCCCAGTTGCGCTGGCCGCCCGGCGTCTCGGGCAGCGAGGTCGTCGGCGCCGCGACGATTGCCCCGGTGGGTGCGTACTGGAGCCCCTTGAGCGTGAGCGCGCTGCGCTCGAGATGGCTGCGCCACGGATGGTCCGGGAAGCGCCCGCGGGCAAGCCAGTGCTGCCAGTGATGCGCCGTCCAGACGACCCGGCGGTACGCCTCCTCATACGTCCGCGGCGGATCGACGTCACCCCACGCGAGGGCGCAGAACCGCAGGTCACCCTCCTTGAGCAGCGAGCGTGCGATGGCCTTCGGTCCCTCGAACCCGATGTGCAGGTCGGTCGTCAGGCGCAGCTCCGGCTGCCCCTCGACCCGGCAGGTCCCGGCGTTCAGGGTGTCGTCGACGTACGACCACTCGCCCCGGATCCGCCCGTAGTCGAACGCCGGGTCGCAGTCGAGCTCGAGCTGCAGCTCGCCGTTCACGCACCGGACGGTGCGGATGAGCATGCCCTCCGCGTCGTAGTCGGTCGGCGCCCGTCGGTGCCCGCCCGCCCGGTGCCGGCGGTCCCGCCACGGCCCCATCACGAGGACGTCGCGGATGATCGCCCAGCCGGTCGGCGTCCCCCAGCTGGTCTCGAGGACGATCGTGCCCGGCAGGTAGCGCCGGTCGGCCGGGTGGGCGACGTCCGCCGGTGCGAACCGGAAGCCGCCCGCGTCCCGGTCGAGCATGGCGCCGAACACCGAGGGGCCGTCGAACCGCGGCAGGCACAGCCACTCGACGTTCCCCGACGGCGCGACGAGCGCCGCCACCTCCCCGTCCGACAGGAAGCCGTAGTCCGCGATCGGGGGGAAGGGGGTGCGGGTCCCGCCGGGGCGCGCCGCCGCGTGGTCGGCGACGCGACGGCCGCGCTCCCGGGCGCCTTCGCCCGAGCGATCCCCGGCGCGCACCGTCATCCGGACTCGAGCGACTCGAGCAGTCGCTTCGCGCGCCGGAGGGAGCGGCGGGTGCTCGCTGCCAGGCGCGCGCGGACGAGCGGGGCGAGGAGCCGGGACCGGACGCCGGGCCGGAGCACGAGCGTGTTCGTCTGCGTCCAGCGGGTCCCCGCGGGGACGGTCTGGTAGTCCCACGACCCGCCCCCGCCGACCACCCATCGCGATCGGACCTCGGTGAACGCGAGGCTGGTGCGCTCCGGACGTCGGTAGAGGCGGTACTCGGCGGTGACGGGACCCAGGCCCGCCAGCTCGAGGTGCGCCCGCCGCGGCTCCTCGCCGATCAGCTGGGCGTTCCGCACCCCGACGTCCCAGTCCGCGCGCCGGCTGTAGTCCTGGGTGTAGTCCCAGACCGCCTCGCGCGGGCGGGCGATCTCGATCGACTCGGACACCCTGATCGTCACGCGGTCCTCGCGCATGGACTCCTCGTCATCGACCACGCTATCGCGTCAGGATGCCCGAATTGATCACCGCATACTCGCCTTCCGCAGTGCGAAGAAGAGGCTGCGAACGATTTCGTGACGGCAACACGCTATAGAGATGAACGCGCTGCACTGGCGTCACGGGCCGTCGATGTGCCTGCGACCACGGCGGCGCTTGCCCAGGGGGGTTCAGCCCATGCGTCCCGCCGCCGCGCTCCTCGCGCTCGCCTCCACGCTCGCCCTGGTCGTCGCGGTCGCCCCGACCGCCGGCCGACCCGCGCGCGCTGCCTCGCTCGATCCGGTCATCGCATGGAACGGCCACGCTGCGGCGGCGCTGTTCAACTCGACCTCCGCCGCCATCCCCGGTGCGGGGTACACGCCGCCGCCCGGCTCGATCCTGATGGCCATGGTGCAGCTCGCGGTGTTCGACGCCGTGAACGCGATCGAGGGCGGGTACGAGCCGTACATCACCGGACTGGCATCGGCACCCGCGTCGGCATCGGTCGAGGCGGCGGTCGCAACGGCGGCCCACGACGTTCTCGTGGGCCTCCAGCCCCAGCTCCCGTCGGCGGTGAGCACGCGGCTCGACGGCCTGCTCGCCACGACGCTCGCCGGCATCCCCGCCGGCGCCGGCAAGGCGGCCGGAATCGCGGCCGGAGCCGGGGCGGCCGCGGCGATCCTCGCCGACCGGGCGAACGACGGGCGATGGGGCCCGTACCGGTTCCCGCTCGGGTCCGGACCCGGTGCCTGGGTTCCCACGTCCGGCGTCAACGATCCGTTCGCCTGGGTGGCCGAGGTCCGGCCGTTCACGATGCGCAGCACCGACCAGTTCCGGACGGCGGGCCCAGCGACGCTCAACAGCGCGCGCTACGCCGCCGAGTTCGCCGAGGTCAGATCGATCGGCGCGGCCGCGAGCACGACCCGGAGCGCGGATCAGACGGCGCTCGCCCTCTACTACACCGAGAACCCGTTCACGCTCTACAACCGCACGTTCCGCCTGCTCGCCGAGCGCGAGGCGCTCTCGGCGATCGACGCGGCGCGGCTGTTCGCCCTCCTCAACGCCTCCGGGGCCGACGCGATCATCGCGTGCTGGGTCGACAAGGCGCGCTGGTCGTTCTGGCGCCCGATCACCGCCATCCGCGAGGCGGCCACCGACGGCAACCGGGCGACCGCCGCCGATCCCGCCTGGACCTCGCTGGTGGCATCGCCGCCGTATCCCGACCACCCGTCCGGGTACAACTGCGTCACCGGCGCGTTCATGCGGGCGGCTCGCGAGGCGTTCGGCGGCGACGCGACGTCGTTCGACGTCGTGAATGCGGCCGGCGTCCGCCGCTCGTACGAGCGGTTCAGCGACGTGTCCGTGGACACGATCGAGGGCCGGATCCTGCTCGGCATCCACTTCCGGGCGGCCGACGAGCAGGGGGCGTGGCTGGGCGAGAAGGTCGCCGGCTGGGTCGCGCCGCGCTTCCTCACGCCGGTGAACGGCCGGCGGGTCGGACAGGGCGGCGGCTGAGCGCAGCGGGCGGCCCGCGCCGCGTGTGCCCGGGCTCCTGCCTCCGCGCAGGTGCGCCCGGGCTCAGCCTCCGCGCAGGTGCGCCCAGCCCGCCGTCCGGCGGCGGATCTCCTCGAGGTTGTGGAGCGACGAGTCCCGCGCGCGGTCCTCCCAGGCGAACACGCACACCGTCATGATCCCGTCGAAGCGCAGCGCCTCGAGCGTCCCGAAGCACGTGTCCCACGGCACCTCGCCCTGCCCGATGTCGAGGTGCTGGTGGACCCGAACGGCGTTCCCCGGCGGGTTCGTGATGTAGCGCAGCCCGGACGAGGCGCGGTGGTCGAACCCGTCGGCAACGTGGACATGGGTGAGCAGCGGGCCGGCCTCGCGCATGATCCCGGCCACGTCACCGCCCTGGTGGAACGTGTGCGGCGCGCAATAGAGGAACGAGACGTTCGGTGAGTCGATCCCGCGGATCAGCCGGACCGCCGCGATCCCGTCCTCGATGAAGTCGTCCGGGTGCGGCTCGAGCGCGAGGTGGATCCCCTCCCGCTCGAGGATCGGCAGCAGCTCCTCCATCGAGCGCCAGAACTGCGCCTCGGAGAGCGACGCCCGCTCGGGGCGCCCGTTGAACTCGGAGTTCATCACGGTCACGCCGAGCTCTACCGCGATCTCGATCGATCGCTTCCAGTAGCGGACGGCAGCCTGCCGCTCGTCCTCGTCGGGGCCGGACCAGCGGAACAGCGGGAGCAGCGAGGACACCGCCACGCCCGCCCCGCGGAGCGCGTCGCGGAACGCGCGGACACCGGCCGTGTCGACGCGCGGGTGGCTGAAGAACGGAATGAAGTCGTCGCGGGGCGACAGCTCGATGAACTCGTAGCCCAGGTCGGCGACGAGCCCGGGCAGCTCCGTCAGCGGGGTGCGCCGAAACATGTACGGGTCAAGCGCGATCTTCACGGTCGCTCCTCGGCAGGCCGGGGATGGCGGAGCGGGCGCCCGGGACGCACGCTCTCAGGCGTACAGCGCGGGCTTCTGGATGTAGTCGATCGCGAGCCGCTCGCCCGAGCGCACGGCCTCGACCCCGAGCTCGACGACGCGCGTCGCCGCGTAGCCCTCCCAGGCGCTCGGACCAACGGTCTCGCCCCGCTGGAGCCCACTGATCCACGCCTGGAGCTCGGCCGCGTACGCCGCCCCGAACCGGACGCGCCAGCTCTGGGGGATCGGCGCCGCGTCGGCACCGGCCACGGCCTGGCTCGCCACCACCGGGTTCACGAGCGACGACGTCCCCTCCGACCCGACGAGCTCGCAGCGGACGTCGTAGCCGTACTGGCAGTTGGCGAAGAACTCGACCGTCGAGAGGATCCCCGACTCGGTCGTGAACACGGCGAACTGCGGGTCCTGGAGGTGGGCGAACGCCTTCGGCGTGCGCTTCGGGGGGATGACCTGGACCGCGACGATCTCCTCGCCGAGCAGCCACCGGGTCGTATCGACCTCGTGGATCATCGAGTCGGTCATCGTCATGAAGCTCGTGTAGGACTCCGGGACGGCCGGGTTCCGGTGCACGTTGTGGAGCATCAGCGGCTCGCCGATCGCGCCGGCCTCGAGTGACGCCTTCACCTGCTGGTAGCCCGGGTCGTAGCGACGCATGTAGCCGACCACGACGAGGCGGCTGCCGTGCGCGACCTCGGCCGCGAGCACCTGCTCGCACTCCGCGGTCGTCGGCGCGAGGGGCTTCTCGCACAGCACGGGCTTGCCCGCCTCGATCGCGGCCAGCGTGAACGCCGCGTGCGTCTCGCCGATCGACGCGATGAGCACGGCATCGACCTCGTCCGCGCGGATGAGCTCGAACCCGTCCGCGAACACGCGTGCCCCGCCCACCTGCGCGGCGACGTCCTGGGCGCGGGCGCGGTCGATGTCGGCGACCGCGGACACGGTCGAGCCCGAGATCGATCGCGCCAGCCTGGTCGCGTGGTCGGTGCCGATCCCGCCTGTCCCGATCACCCCGACGCGGATCGTCCGGGCGCCCGTCTCCGTGCCCCGCAGGGCTGCATCCGTCGCGCTCATGCCACCGCCTCCACCCGTCCCGTGTTCAGCCCGCACCGGGCGAAGTACTCGAACGTCCGCTTTGCGATCGGGAGCGGCACGTCGAAGTCGCACGGGTACATGTCCTGCTCGACGATGCAGTACAGGTCCCGATCGAGGGCGGCAAGGGTCGCGATCACCGCGGGCATGTCCGGGTCGCCGGCCGGCGGCTCCACCATCACGCCGAGCCGGACCGCGGGCGCGAACCCGAGCTGCTCGTCGCGAACGCGCTGGCGAATGGCGGGATCGACCTGCTTGAGATGGACGTAGCCGATCCGGTCCGGGTAGTCGCGGATGATCCGCAGGTTGTCCGCCCCGCAGTACGCGACGTGACCGGTGTCGAGGCACAGCTTGACCGTCTCGGGATCGGTGTTGTCGAGGAACCGCTCGATCTCCTCCTGGGTCCCGACGTGGCTGTCCGCGTGGGTGTGGAACACGAGGACCGCATCGTGCCGGTCCGCGAGGTAGCGCCCCAGCGCGGACATCCCGCTCGTGAGCGCCCGCCATTCGTCGTCGGTCAGCGTCGGGCTGGCCACGAGACGGCCCTCGAAGTCCGTGTACCCCTCGGGCAGGATGACCACGTGGCGCGCGCCGCTCGGGCCGATGACCGCCATCTCCGCATCGCAGTCGGCCTTCGCCTGCTCGAGCGCCTGCGGCCCCTTGTGGAGCGCCACGAACACCGTGCCGCCGGTGAGGGTGAGGCCGCGCTCCGCGTACGCCTCGCGGACGATCCCGGGGTCCGTCGGGAGGTAGCCGAACGGCCCCAGCTCGCTGTACGCGTAGCCG
>DASSPX010000112.1:0-15360 GCA_035699445.1 Candidatus Limnocylindrales bacterium
GCGTCGAACCAGACGTAGATCACGCCTGCGGCCGGGTCCGGCGAGCCGTCGGGCAGCACTGCGTCAGAGCCATCCTCCCGGATGGGGAACGGGATCCCCCAGCTGAAGGTCTCGCGGCTGATCGAGATGTCCTCGAGCCCCTGGCGCAGGAACGCGAGCATCTCGTTCCGCCGGTACTCGGGCTGGACCCAGTCGGGGTGCTCCTCGTAGTACGCGAGCAGCCGCTCGCCGTACGCCGACAGGCGGAAGAACCAGTTCCGCTCGGTCAGCCACTGCAGCTCGACGTCGGGGTGGTTCGGGCAGCGCACGCCCTGCGCCGTCTCGTGCAGGTCGGAGGTCGCCTTGAAGCCCTCGTTCGGGCAGTACCAGCCCTCGTACCGGCCGAGGTAGATGTCGCCGTTTCGGAACGCCCGCCGGACCATCTCCTGGCTCGCCCGCCGGTGGTCGGGGTCGGTGGTGCGGATGAACCGGTCGGGCGCGATGAGAAGCGCGCCCTCCGCGGTCGTGAACAGCCCGACCATCTCGTCCACGAACTCGCGCGTGTCGCGGCCGAGCTCCGCGGCCCGCTGGGCGATGTTCACCGAGTGTTCGTCGGTGCCGGTGAGGAAGCGGGTCGGGACGCCCTGCATGCGATACCAGCGCGCGATGACGTCCGCACCGATGACCTCGTACAGCGTGTGGAGGCCCGGGCGGTTGTTCGGATACGCGATGGCGGTCGTGAGGTAGAAGCGATCAGGCATGGGGGCGCAAGGCTAGCGTGTCGCGGTGGCGCGCCGGTGACCGCGGCTCGACCCCGCGCCTCAGCCGCCGCGTCGAGGGACCCGCGCGAGCTGGCCGGTCACGGGGTCCCAGCGCCACCAGGCACCGAGCGCGAGCGCCAACCCGGGACGGTTCGGCGAGATCCGCGATTCGCGGCGATCCGGCGGCTGCGTGAACAGCTCGGCATCGAACGCCACCCGCCAGCCGCGGTCGACGGCCTCGAGGCGGCCTGTTGCCTCGTCGACCGCGGACATCACCCCGGCATTCGCGACCCACAGCCGACCCGGGCCGACCGCGATCCGTCCGCCGCCGGCGTCGAATCGCGCCGTGATCCGGCGGCCCGACGGGTCGATCCGCAGCAGCTCCCCGGCGACCGTGCTCGCCCACACTGCGTCGCCCCCGACGGCGAGCGCCACGGCCGGGCTCCCGAGATCGAGCACGCTCGTCTGGCCCGAGCGCCGGAGGTCGATGCGGACGAGCGCCCCGTCCTCCCGGCCGGCCCACAGTCCCCGGAAGCCGGACACGACGAGCGTGCCGGCGCCGCCGAGGTCGATCCGGCTCCCGGCCGCCGGGCGCGTCCCGTCGATCCGGTGGATGGTCCCCGGATCCGGGCCCGCCACCCAGACCGCCTCGCCGCCGATGATGACGTCCAGCCGGCGCGCCGTGGTGTCCGCGCGGGGAAGGGCGACGGTCGCCAGGACCTCGAGCGTGGCCGCGTCGAGACGGCGAAGGATCCCGTCGGCGTCCGTCGCGATCCACACGGACCCGAAGCCGACGGCGAGGTCCGCCGGTCCCGGCGGCAGGAGCCCGGCGGGCGTTCGGGCGAGCCCGAGGTGGCCGAGGTCGAACGACCGTCCGGGATCGGCCGCCTCCGCGTCGATGGCTGCGGTCCCGGAAGGCCCGGCCGAGGCTCGCGGCGCCCTCGTCGGCCGTGCCGCGTCGGCGATCGCTATCGCCATCGTGGCGCTTGGCAGCGTCCCTCGCGGCGCGCTCGCCTTCGGGCCGGCCAGGCCGATCGCCACGAGCGCCGCCGCGACGCCGACCACGACGAGGACCGGGCCGCGGCCGCGCCGTGCGGTCGCGACGGGGCGGGTCTCGAACCGCTCGCCCGCATCCATTGCCCGGGCAGTATCCGCCCACGGCCGCGCGAACGCGGCGACAGATCAGTGGCGGAAGTGGCGGACCGCGGTGATGCGCATCGTCGCGCCCGCGGCGTCGACGGCCGCCAGCACCTCGGCGTCCCGCACGGAGCCGCCAGGCTGGACGATCGCCGTCACGCCCGCTGCGAGCAGCACCGCCGGGCCGTCCGCGAACGGGAAGAACGCGTCCGAGGCTGCCGACGCACCGGCGAGCGCCTCCGCGCCGTGGTGCTCGACCGCCTTGGCGACGGCCTGCCGGCAGGCATCGACGCGGCTCGTCTGCCCCGAGCCGAGCCCGATCTGCATGCCGTCGCGGACGAGCACGATCGCGTTGCTCGTCACGCCGCGCACGAGCCGCCACGCGAGGTCGAGATCGCGCGCCTCCGCGGCCGTCGGCTCCCGGCGGCTCAGGGTCACCCAGCCGGCCGGGTCGTCCGGGAGCGTGTCGGGTGCCGAGACGAGCACGGCGCCGCCCGCCGAGCGGATCGACCCGAGGTAGTCCACCGAGAGCAGGCCGCGCGCCGTCAGGCCGGAGCGGTCGGCGGCGGCATCGAGGTCCGGGTCGAGGAGCACGCGGAGGTTCGGCTTCGTGGCGAGCACGTCGAGCGCGGCGGGGTCCACGGCCGGCGCCACGACGACCTCGAGGAACAGGTCGGTGAGCGCGCGGGCGAGCTCCACGTCCACGCTGCCGGTGAGCGCGACCACCCCCCCGAACGCCGAGACGGGGTCGCCGGCTCGTGCGGCAGCCCAGGCCTCGAGCAGCGTCCCGCGCTCGGCGGCGCCGCACGGGTTCGTGTGCTTGACGACCACGGCGGCCGGACCGCGGAGCTGCCGGGCGATCGAGGCGGCCGCGGCCGCGTCGAGGACGTTGTTGTAGCTCAGGGCCTTGCCCTGGAGGGGCGGTCGATCGACCGCGAACGGGCCCTCGCCGGGGCGCGGCTCGCGATCCGTCCTCCGGTACCGTGCCGCCGGCTGGTGCGGGTTCTCGCCGTAGCGCAGCTCGTCGACCTTCTCGAGGCTGATCGTGAGCGTGACCGGGTACACGTCCCCGCCGCCGCCCCACAGGCCCGGCCACGGCGGCAGCTCCACGCCTGCCGCGCACATCCGGACCGGGAGCTCCGCGGCGATCCGCGCGTCGTACGCGGCGGTGTGGCGGAACGCCTCGACGGCAAGCCCGGCGCGTATCCCGTCGGGCACGCGCCCGTGCTCGCGGAGCGCGCCGAGGACGTCCTCGTACCGCGCGGGCGAGGTCACGATCGCGACGCTGGCGTGGTTCTTCGCGGCGGCACGCACGAGCGTCGGACCGCCGATGTCGATCTCCTCGACCAGCTCGTCGAACGCGATCCCGGGGCGCGCCGCCGCCTCCCGGAACGGATAGAGGTTGACGACGACAAGCTCGATCGGCTCGATCCCGTGGAGGAGCTGCGTCTCGCGGTGCGCTGGCTGTCGCCGGTCCGCGAGTATCCCGCCGTGGATCCGCGGGTGGAGCGTCTTCACGCGGCCGTCGAGCATCTCCGGCGTGCCCGTGACGGCGCTGACGTCCGTGACCGGCAGGCCGGCCTCGCGCAGGGTGCGCGCCGTGCCGCCCGTCGAGAGCAGCTCGAACCCGAGCTCGACGAGCCCGGCACCCAGCTCCGTCAGCCCGGTCTTGTCGCTCACCGACAGGAGCGCCCGGCGCGGGACGGGCACCGTCGCGTCCGCGCGCGCGAGATCGATGACCGCGCGGCCCCGGCCGGGCTCGACGCGCACCGCACCCGCGGCGACGAGCGCGACCGCCCGTGGCAGCAGCCGGTGCTCCGCGGCGTGGAGGCGGGTGACCAGCGACGTCTCGTCGTCGCCCGGCTGCACGGCCACCGGCTCCTGGAGCAGGACCGGGCCGCCGTCGAGCGTCTCGTCCACGAGGTGGACGGTCACCCCGGTCACCGCGACACCGGCGGCGAGGGCGGCGCGGACGGCATGGGCGCCGGGAAACGCGGGCAGGAGCGACGGGTGGACGTTCAGGATCCGCCCCGCCCAGCCCCCGAGCACCCGCGGGCCGACGATCCGCAGGTAGCCCGCGAGCACGACGACGTCGATCGCGGCATCGGCGAGCGCGGCCCGGACCCCCTCGTCGTCGCCCCGCTCGACGCGTGCGGTCGACAGGCCCTGCGCGGCCGCCCAGTCGAGCGCCGGGCACGGCCGGTCCGCGAGCACGAGCTCGATCCGCCCGCCGAGCTCGCCCCGCCCGTCCGCGGCATGAAGCGCGCGCAGGTTCGTGCCCGCGCCCGACACGAGGACCGCGATCCGGACGGCCATCCAGTCAGCCCCCCGCGATCACGGCGCCCGGCGCCTCGAGATACCGAACCGCGGGGTCGACCGCCTCGACGACGTCGCCCACGACCCAGGTCGCAAGTCCCCGCTCGGTGAGCGCGGCGCGGGCGACCGGGATCGCGGCCGGCGGGAGCACGAGGCACATCCCCAGGCCGCCGTTGAACGTCGCCCGGAGCTCGTCATCCTCCACGCCGCCGAGCGCGCCGATCAGCCGCATCACCGACGGCATCGGCCACCGGGTGGGATCGACCCGGACGGCAAGACCATCCGGCACGGCGCGCGGCAGGTTGCCGGGCAGGCCGCCGCCGGTGATGTGCGCGATGCCGTGGAGGTCGTGGCCCGCCGCGCGGAGCCGCCTCCGGGCGTCGAGGATCGCCATGGCATAGATCCTCGTCGGGGTGAGCAGGACCTCGCCCAGGGTCGCGAGCGCGTGCTCCGGCTCGCCGGCGAGCGCGTCGACCGCCGCGGCCTCGCCCAGTGAGCGTCCGAGCTGCTCCTGGTACGGGCGGTCGAGCGGGATGTCGTACGCGCTGAGCAGCGAGCGCACGAGCGAGTACCCGTTCGCGTGGAGCCCGGAGGCGGCGATGCCCACGATCGCGTCGCCGGGTCGAACGTGGCGGGCATCGAGAAGCTCGTCCCGCTCGACGATTCCCACGCAGAACCCCGCGAGGTCGAACGTGTCGGGCTCCATCACGCCGGGGTGCTCCGCCGTCTCGCCACCGATCAGGGCGCAGCCGGCGTCGCGGCAGCCGGCCGCGATCCCGCCCACCAGCTCCGCGACGCCGACGGGATCGAGCCGGCCGACCGCGACATAGTCGAGGAAGAACAGCGGCGCGGCGCCGGAGCACACGACGTCGTCCGCGCACATCGCCACGAGGTCGATCCCGATCGTGTCGAACCGCTCGAGCGCGCTTGCGATCACGGTCTTCGTGCCCACCCCGTCGGTCGCGGCGACGAGGACCGGATCCCGGTAGCCGGCGGGCACGGCGAACCCCGCCCCGAACCCGCCCAGCCGGCCCACGACCTCCGGCCGGCGCGTGCTCTCGACCGCGTCGCGCAGCAGCTGGACGGCGCGCTCGCCGGCAGCGACGTTCACGCCCGCCGCGGCGTATGCCGCGCGTTCCGCCTCCGCCCGGCCGGTCATCCGTTCAGACCCTCGCCGTTCGGGCCGACGCCGCCGCCGGCGAGCACCGGCTCCTCCTCGAGCACGAACTTGCGATGCTCGGCGTCGTACGGCACGGGCTCCGGGTAGCGGCCGTCGAAGCACGCGAAGCAGAACCGCTCGTACGGCAGGTCGAGCGCCGCGAGCACGCCCCGGATCGAGAGGTAGCCGAGCGAATCGGCGCCCAGGAACGCCCGGATCTCGTCGAGCGAGTGGGTCGCGGCGATCAGCTCCGTCTCGATCTGCGTGTCGATCCCGTAGAAGCACGGGTGGTAGATCGGCGGCGCGGAGATGCGCACATGGACCTCCGCGGCACCGGCCCGCCGGAGCGAGGCGACGATCCGCTGCGTCGTCGTGCCGCGCACGATCGAGTCGTCGACGACGACCAGGCGCTTGCCTCGCACGACCTCGCGCAGGGGGTTGAGCTTCACGCTCACCCCGCGCTGGCGCAGCGCCTGGGACGGCTGGATGAACGTCCGCCCGCTGTACCGGTTGCGGACCATCCCCTCGCGATACGGAATCCCGCTCGCCTCGGCGTAGCCGGCGGCCGCGGGGGCTCCGGTGTCGGGCACGGGCATGACGAGGTCGGCATCGACCCTGTGCTCGCCGGCGAGCTCGATCCCCATCCGTCGTCGCGCCTCGTACAGGCTGCGCCCTTCCATGTACGAGTCCGGGCGGGCGAAGTAGATGAGCTCGAACACGCACAGGGCGGGGCTGGCCTCGGCGAACCGGATCGAGCGCGGCTCTGCGCCCGGCTCAAGGACGACGATCTCCCCCGGCTCGACGTCGCGCACGACCTCCGCGCCGACGACCTCGAGGCCCGCGGTCTCCGATGCGAGCACCCAGCCACCCGGGCTGCCCCACAGCCCGGGGCCGCCCGACCCGGGCTCCTCCACCGGGATGCGACCCAGCACGAGCGGCCGGAACCCGTGCGGATCCCGCACCCCGATCACCCGCCGCTCGTCGAGGACGACCAGGCTGTATGCCCCCCGGACGCGCGGCAGGACCCGGCACAGCGCGTCCACGGTGTCGGCCGCCGGCTCGTCGGCGAGGAGGGCGGTCAGCAGTTCCGTGTCGGTCGTGGCGGGCAGCCGGCCGCGGCCGCCCCGGAGCTGGGTGAGCAGCTCCCGGGTGTTCACGAGGTTCCCGTTGTGCCCGATCGCGATCGCCCGCCTGGGACCGAGCCGGAACGTGGGCTGGGCGTTCTCCCACACGGTCGATCCGGTTGTCGAGTAGCGGCAGTGCGCGATCGCGAGGTCGCCCCGGAGCGACGGCAGCCGGCGCTCGTCGAGGACGGTCGAGACCATGCCCAGGTCCTTGTAGACCATGAGCTGCTCGCCGTCGGAGACGGCCACGCCGGCGGATTCCTGGCCGCGATGCTGGAGCGCGAACAGGGCGAGCGCGGCGATCGCCGCGGCCTCGTGACCGGCACCCGAGGGCAGGACGACACCCGCCACGCCGCACACGTCAGGCGTCCTGCCAGCCGAGCGCCCGCGGCAGTCCCTGCTCCCACGCGTGGCGCAGGTCGGCGACCGGCACGTCCAGCGCATCCGCGACACGGCTCCCCCGCCCCTCGGACGCGCCCG
Source organism: Candidatus Limnocylindrales bacterium (assembly GCA_035699445.1). Lineage (GTDB taxonomy): Bacteria > Chloroflexota > Limnocylindria > Limnocylindrales > CSP1-4 > DASSPX01. Next base: position 6,957 of record DASSPX010000112.1, read on the forward strand.
TGGCGCCCGATCCGGCGAGCTCGATCTCCAGCCGGTCGCCACCGGTCGTGCCGAGCACGGTCACCGGCAGCCCGTACTGGCGCGCGAGCAGCTCGAAGGCCGGCACGTGGCGCGGCACGACCGCGACGACCACGCGCGACGGGCCCTCGCCGAACAGCTCCGCGGCCGGGGTGTCTCCGACGGGCACCCGCAGCCGGGCGCCGACGCCGCCCCAGATCGCCATCTCCGCGAGCGCCACCGCGAGCCCGCCGCCCGAGACGTCCTGGGCGGCGTCCACGAGCCCGCGGGCGATCGCCTCCCGGATGAACCGCAGGAGGGCGGCCTCGACCCGCAGATCCAGGCCCGGGGGTCCGTCCTCCGGCGCGGTCCCGGCGAGCGCCTCGTACGCCGATCCCACGAGCCCCGGCTGGCTCTCGCCCACGAGCACGACGCTGTCGCCGGCCCGCGGGAACGCCGGCCCGACCCGACGCCCGACGTCGTCCAGCAGGCCGACGATGCCGATCTCCGGCGTGGGCGCGATCGCGGAACCGGGCGATTCGTTGTACAGCGAGACGTTGCCGCCGGTGACCGGCAGCCCGAGCGCTCGGCACGCGTCCCCCAGGCCGCGGACCGCCTCGGCGAGCTGCCAGAACGCCTCCGGCCGGGTGGGATCGCCGAAGTTCAGGCAGTTCGTGACGCCCAGCGGCCGTGCCCCGGTGATCGCGACGTTCCGCGCGGCCTCGCACACCGAGAGCGCCGCGCCCAGCCACGGGTCGTGCTGCCCGACCGTCGCCTGGCAGTCGGTCGTGGCGACGAGCGCCTTCGTCGTGCCCTTGATCCGGAGCACCGCCGCGCCTCGACCCGGGCCGGCGACGGTGTTCGCCTGGACGTTGTGGTCGTACTGCTCGAAGACGGCCCGTCGCGAGGACAGGTTCGGCGAGCCGAGGAGGCCGAGCAGCACGGCACCGGGGTCCATCCCCCGCTCCGGCAGCGCGTCCACCGGCTCCGCCGGGGCACCCGGGGCGGGTGCGGCACGTCGCCGGGCGGGTGCGCGTGCCTCGCGCTCGAACACGATCGCCTCGGACGCGAGCGCCCGGGCGGGGATGCGGGCAAGCTCGCGGTCCGCCTGCACGACCACGAGATCGCCGTCGCCGGTGACCATCCCGATCACCGCAACCGGAAGCTCCCAGCGTTCGCAGACCTCGCGCACGGCGTCGAACCGGTCCGGCGCGACCATCGCGAGCATCCGCTCCTGCGACTCCGAGATCATCACCTCGAACGGCTCCATCCCCGGCTCACGGCGCGGGATCGCGTCGAGGTCGATCCGCATCCCGGTGCCGCCCCGGTCGGCGGTCTCCGACGTGGCGCACGTGATCCCCGCCGCACCCAGGTCCTGGACGCTCTCGACCAGCCCCCGCTCGATCAGCTCGAGGGTCGCCTCGATGAGCAGCTTCTCCGCGAACGGATCGCCGACCTGGACGGAGGGCCGCTTCGACGGGTCGTCATCGGAGAACGTCGCGGACGCGAGCACCGACGCGCCGCCGATCCCGTCGCGCCCGGTCGTGCTGCCGTAGAGGACGACGAGATCGCCCGGCCGGTCCGCCGAGGCGCGCATGATCCGCTGCTCCTCCACGAGCCCGATCGCCATGACGTTGACCAGCGGGTTGCCCTGGTACGACGGGTCGAACACGAGCTCGCCGCCGACCGTCGGCACGCCGACGCAGTTCCCGTAGCCGCCCACGCCTCGCACGACGCCGTCGACGAGGTGCCGTGTCCGCGCATCCGCCGGATCACCGAACCGGAGGGCATCGAGGACCGCGATCGGCCGCGCCCCCATCGCGAAGATGTCGCGCAGGATCCCGCCCACCCCGGTCGCGGCGCCCTGGTACGGCTCGACGGCGCTCGGGTGGTTGTGGCTCTCGATCTTGAACGCGACCGCGAGCCCGTCCCCGATCCGCACGACGCCCGCCTGCTCGCCGGGCCCGGCCACGACGTGCTCGCCGCCCGTGGGCAGCGTGCGCAGCAGCGGCCGGGAGCTCTTGTACGAGCAGTGCTCGCTCCACATGACGCTGAACATCGCGAGCTCGAGCGGGTTCGGCTCCCGGCCGAGCTTGCCCCGGATCGCCTCGAGCTCGACGTCCGTCAACCCGAGCGCGCGGTGGAGCGGCACCGCCGCCGGCTCCGCGGGCGTGGCGGCGGGATCGGGCGCCGTGAGCGTCATCGCGCGCCGGCCTCGATCCTCGGCCGCTCGACGGCGCCGCTCGCCCGCGCCTCGGCCGCGCTCACGACGAGCGACCGGATGATCCCCAGCCCGTCGTCGGAGCCCAGGATCGGATCGGACGCGGTCTCGGGGTGCGGCATGAGCCCGGCCACGTTGCCCGCGGCGTTCGAGACGCCGGCGATCGCGCGCAGCGAGCCGTTCGGGTTGGCGCGCGGATCGTCGCCCGCCGGGGAGCCGTCCTCGCGCGCGTACCGCCACAGCACGTGGCCGTCGCGCTCGAGCGCATCGAGCGTCGCGTCGTCGGCGTAGTAGCAGCCCTCGCCGTGGGCGACCGGCATCCGCAGCGGACGCCGCTGCCCGATCTCGCGCGTGAACGGCGAATCCAGCCGCTCCGGGACGAGCGTGACCTCGCGGCATACGAACCGGAGGCCGCGGTTGCGGAGCAGGGCGCCGGGCACGAGCCCCGCCTCGGCGAGCACCTGAAAGCCGTTGCAGATCCCGAGCACGTGACCGCCGCGAGCCGCGAAGTCGGCGACCGCGCGCATCACCGGTGAGAACCGGGCGATCACACCCGCCCGCAGGTAGTCGCCGTACGCGAAGCCACCCGGGATGAGCACCCCGTCGACCCCGTCGAGGTCGGCCCGCTCGTGCCACAGGACCACGGGCTCGGCGCCCGCGAGCCGGAGCGCGTGGAGCGCATCGATGTCCCGGTTCGAGCCCGGGAACAGCACGACCCCGATCCGTGCCGTCATCCCGCCGGCCCCCGGACCGCCGCCGGCTCGAGCGCGCCCAGCAGCTCGATCCCGTGCGCCTCGATCAGTGGGTTCGCGAGCAGCTCGGATGCGAGCCGCTCGACGATCGCCCGCGCGGACCCCTCGTCGGGCGCGGACACGGTGAGCTCGACCCGCCGGCCGACCCGCACGTCCGTCACGCCCTCGATGCCGAGGTGCGGCAGGCTGCGCTCGACGGCCCGACCCTGGGGATCGAGGATCCCGGGCTTCGGCGTGACGTTGACCGCGAAGCGGAAGGCGCGAGTCCCGTCGGTCATACGGCGATGACGTCCTCCTGCAGGTAGCGCTCGAAGCTCGCGCCGGTGATCCGCTCGAATGCGGCGACGTAGCGTGCGCGGGTCCCGTCGACGACGTCGTCGGGCAGGGCCGGGCCGGGGGCCCGCTTGTCCCACGGCTGGCGCTCGAGCCAGTCGCGCACGAACTGCTTGTCGAAGCTGGGCTGCGGGCCACCCGGGGCATGGGCCGCGGCGTCCCAGAAGCGCGACGAATCGGGCGTCAGCAGCTCGTCGATGAGGAGCAGCTCGCTGGTGGCCGGGTCGTGGCCGAACTCCACCTTCGTGTCGGCGAGCAGGATCCCGGCCCGCTCGCAGCGCGCCGCGCCGGCGGCGTAGAGGCGGAGCGTGAGCGCGCGCAGGCGCTCCGCGAGCTCGCCGCCGACGATCGCCACCAGCCGGTCGAAGTCGATGTTCTCGTCGTGCTCGCCCTCGTCGGCCTTCGTCGCAGGGGTGAAGATCGGCTCCGGGAGGCGGTCGCCGTCGCGGAGGCCCGGCGGCAGCCGGACCCCGCACACCGTCCCCGTCGCCGCGTACGCCTTCCAGCCGCTGCCCGCCAGGTAGCCACGGGCGACGCACTCCACGGGCAGGACGTCCGCGCGCCGGCCGACCATGATCCGCCCCCGCAGCGCCGCGACCCCGGCCGGGTCACCCCCGGTGATCTCCGCCGGCAGGGCGGCCGGATCGGTCGACAGGAGGTGGTTCGGCACGAGCGGCGCGGTGACGTCGAACCAGAAGCGCGACAGGCCCGTGAGCACCCGACCCTTGTCCGGGATCCCGGTCGGCAGCACGACGTCGAACGCGGAGATCCGGTCGGACGCCACGAGCAGCAACCGCTCGGCGTCGAGCGCGTACAGGTCGCGGACCTTGCCCGAGCGGACGTAGCCGGCCGTCGCTGCGCTAGGCGCGGGCATCGACGACCTCCGGGCGCGCGCGATCGCCGGCGGCGCCGGTACCCCCGGAGGCCGCGGCGCCGCCGTCGAGGCGGTCCAGCCGCCGGATGATCGTGTCGACGTGGCGCAGGAACGCCGCCTCGTCGAAGCACGCGTCGAGCCGGGTGAGCGACAGGCGCTGCGCGACCGCCGGATCGGTGGCGAGCACCGTGTGGAGCTGGATCCGCTCCTCGGACGCGCGGAGCGCGGCCCGCTGCACGATCGCGTACGCGTCCTCGCGGGACAGCCCGCCGTCCTCGACAAGCGCCAGGAGCACCCGCGACGAGGCATGGAGCCCCAGGCCGCGCTCGATGTTTTCGCGCATCCGCTCCGGGCGCACCACCAGCCCGTCGACGAGCCCGGTCATCCGGACGAGCATGTAGTCGAGCAGGATCGTCGCGTCGGGCAGGATCACCCGCTCCGCGGAGCTGTGGCTGATGTCGCGCTCATGCCACAGCGGCTGGTTCTCGAGCGCCGTCTGAGCGTAGCCGCGGAGGAGCCGCGCCAGCCCCGCGATCCGCTCCGAGAGGATCGGGTTGCGCTTGTGCGGCATCGCCGAGCTGCCCTTCTGGCCGCGCCGGAACGGCTCCATCAGCTCTCCGATCTCGGTGTGCTGGAGGTTTCGGATCTCGGTCGCGAACCGCTCGAGCGACCCGCCCAGGATCGCGATCGCGGCGAGAAAGGCGGCGTGCCGGTCGCGCTGGACGACCTGGGTGGAGATCGGGTCCACGCGCAGGTCCAAGGCGGCGAGCACCTCCGCCTCGAGATCCGGCCCCACGTGGCTGTACGTCCCGACCGGCCCGGAGATCTTCCCGGTCGCGATCTCGTCGGTGGCCGCGGCCAGCCGCTCCCGGCCGCGGGCAACCTCGAACGCCCAGCCGGCGAGCTTGAGCCCGAGCGTCGTCGGTTCGGCATGCACGGAGTGCGTGCGACCCATCATCACCGTGCCCGCCTCGCGCCGGGCCCGGGCGGCGAGCGCCACGATCAGCTCGTCGGCGTCCGCGAGCAGGCGCCGGCCCGCGGCACGGAGCTGGAGCGCGAGCGCGGTGTCGACGACGTCCGAGCTCGTCAGGCCGAGGTGGAGGTACCGGCCTGGCTCGCCGACCGTCTCGGCGACCTGGCTCACGAACGCGACTACGTCGTGGTCGGTGGTCCGCTCGATCTCGGCGATCCGGTCGACATCCACCGAGGCGCGCGCCTCGATGGCGGCGAGCGCGTCGGCGGGGACCAGGCCCCGCGCCGCCTGGGCACGACAGACCGCGAGCTCCACCTCGAGCATCCGCTCGAAGCGGGCCTGGTCGGACCAGATCGCGCCCATCTCCGGAAGCGTGTACCGCCGGATCACGCCGTCACCGCCATGCGGCCGGCCGGGACGACGGCGGCGATGTCGCGCCGGCGCTGGATGCCCTCGGAATCGATCGCGTCGGCGGCCCGCTCCGCCTGGGCCCGCGCCGCGGCCAGGTCCGGTCCCTGCCCCACGACGGTCAGCAGCCGGCCGCCGCTCGTCCCGTAGCCGCCGCCCGGCCGGCGGATCGTGCCGGCATGGAACACGAGCGCGCCCGTGGCCTCCGCCGCTTCGAGCCCCTCGATCGGGCGGCCGCGCTTCGGGGTCCCCGGGTACCCCTCGGCCGCGAGCACGATGCCGACGGTCGCGCCGGGCAGGACGGGCAGGCGCGCGTGGGTGTTAGCCGGCAGGGATCCCCGCGCGGCCGCCCGCAGCCACGGCCCGAGCGCCACCGCGAGCCGCGGCAGGATCACCTGCGCCTCGGGGTCGCCCAGTCGGACGTTGCACTCGAGGAGGACCGGCCCGCCCGCGGTGAGCATGAGACCCGCGTAGAGGAAGCCGCGGAACGGCGTCCCGCGGCGGGCGAGCTCCGCGAGGAGCGGCACGTGGACCGCGGCCACGATGTCGTCCACCGCCTCGTCGGGCAGGTCCGGCAGCGGCGAGTACGCGCCCATCCCCCCGGTGTTCGGGCCGCGGTCGCCGTCGCACAGCCGCTTGTGGTCGCGGGCCACCGGGAGTGCCACGGCCGAGCGGCCGTCGCAGATCGCGATGACGCTCGCCTCGCGCCCCTCGAGCCGCTCCTCGACGACGAGCGCGGGCTCCGTCTCCGGCCGGCGATCGAGGAAGGACGGCGCCAGCTCGAGCGCCTGTTCGGTCGATTCGGTGACGATCACGCCCTTGCCGGCCGCCAGCCCGTCGGCCTTGAGCACGATCCCGGCACCGGCATCCCCGAGCTCGCGGACCCACGCCAGGGCCGCGGCCACCTCCCCGCCCAGGAACGAGCGGGCTCGGGCCATCGGCACCCCGGCCGCCCCGGCGACCTCGTGGCAGAACGCCTTCGACGTCTCGAGCCGCGCCGCCGCCCGGCTCGGCCCGAACACCGCGACGCCAGCCGATTCGAGCGCGTCCGCGACGCCCGCCGCGAGCGGCGCCTCCGGGCCCACAACGACGAGCTCGATCGCGTTGGCGCGCGCGGCCGCGACGACCGCCGCCGGGTCGATCGCATCGACGTCGGCCAGCCGGCGCACGCGGGGAAGCTCCGCGATCCCGTCGCTCCCGGGCGCCACGAGCACCTCGTTCACGCCCGGCTCGAGCGCGAGCTTCCAGGCGAGGGCGTGCTCGCGGCCGCCCGGCCCCAGCACGAGCACCCGGGTGGGCATGACAAGCGTCACGACGGTCCGCCCAGGTGCGGGAGGACCGCCACCCGGTGGCGCATCGGCCGCCAGGCGCGCTCGATCGTCTGCGTCCGCTCCGGCCCCACCGATACGAGCACGATCGGGACGCCCGCATGCTCCTCGAGCGCTGCCACGTACCGGCGGGCGTTCTCGGGCAGGTCGGCGAGCGATCGGACGCCATGGATCGGCTCGTCCCAGCCGCGGAACGACTCGTACACGGGCATCGCGCGCGCGAGGACCTCCGCCGAGCTGGGCCAGGCGTCGACCCGCCGCCCGTCGACCTCGTACGCGACGCACAGCCGGATGGGATCGACGCCCGACAGGATGTCCAGCTTGTTGAGCATGATCGACGACACCGAGTTCACCGCGACGGCGTAGCGCAGCGGCACGGCATCGAACCAGCCCACCCGGCGACGCCGCCCGGTTGTCGTGCCGACCTCGTGGCCGCGGGTCGCGATCGATTCGCCCACCTCGTCGTCGAGCTCGGTGGGGAAGGGGCCCGAGCCGACGCGCGTGGCGTACGCCTTCATCACGCCGATGACCTCGTCCACCTGGAGCGGCCCGATGCCGCCGCCCGTGCACGCGCCGCCGGCCACCGGCGAGGACGAGGTCACGAACGGGTAGCTGCCATGGTCGATGTCGAGCAGCGTGCCCTGGGCGCCCTCGAGCAGGACGTGGTCGCCGCGGGCGAGGGCCTCCTGCACGAGCCACACCGTGTCGGCGAGGTGCGGGCGCAGCCGCTCCCCCCAGCGCAGCGCCTGGGCCACGATCGCGTCAGCGTCGAGCGGCGCCTCCGCGCCGAGCGCCTCGAGCAGCGCGCGCTTCTCGGGCAGCACGCGCTCCAGCTTCGCGCGGACCACCGCCCCGTCGAGGAGGTCGCCCATCCGGAGTCCGGAGCGGGCGGCACGGTCCTCGTACGCCGGGCCGATCCCCCGCCCCGTCGTGCCCACCTTCGACCCCGCGAGCGCCGCCTCGCGCGCCCCATCGAGCGCGCGGTGGTACGGCAGGATCACGTGCGCGGACGTGCTCACCCGCACGCGCGAGCTGTCGATCCCGCGGGCGGCGAGACCGTCGAGCTCGTCGATGAGCGTCGCCGGGTTCACGACCACCCCCGGCCCGATGACCGATACGATGTGCCGGTACAGCACGCCGGACGGCACGAGGTGGAGCTTGAACACCTCGTCGCCGAGCATCACGGTGTGGCCGGCGTTGTCCCCGCCCTGGTATCGAACGACCATCGCCGTCTGCTCGGCGAGGAAGTCCGTCGTCTTGCCCTTGCCCTCGTCGCCCCACTGGAGACCGACGATGACCGTGGCCGGCATCAGCGCGTTCCCTCGGGACTTGCGGCCCTGCGCGCCCGGCCGGACATGAAGAAACCCCGGGCCCGGAGGCCGGGGTTCTGGATACACGTCTCCCGCCGGTGCCCGCCGCCGGGGCGGCGAAGCGGCTGGTCGAAGGTGCGGGTCCGCCTCACGGGACGAACGGCGCGCCTTCCTCGAGCAATGGCCGGTCCTCCGTACGGGCTGCGGA
>DASSPX010000113.1:0-6991 GCA_035699445.1 Candidatus Limnocylindrales bacterium
GACCTACGTGATCGCCGAGCCGTGCATCGACGTGATGGACCTCTCGTGCGTCTCGGTCTGCCCCGTGGACTGCATCCACTACGAGGAGGGGGTCGACCGGAAGCTGTTCATCGACCCCAACGAGTGCATCGACTGCGGCGCATGCGAGCCCGAGTGCCCCGTGAACGCGATCTTCCCCGAGGAAAGCCTGCCGACGGAGTGGGCTGCGTACACCCAGATCGACGCCGTCTGGTACACGGACCGGGCTGCCGCGCGCACCGAGGTCGACGCACTCAAGCCACCGGGCTGACGTCCGCTGCGGATCGCATCGCTCCTCCCCTCGGCCACCGAGATCGTCTTCGCGCTCGGGCTCGGCGACGAGCTCGTGGGCGTCACGCACGAGTGTGACTGGCCGCCGGAGGCACTGACCCGTCCGGTGCTCACCCGCAGCACGCACGCGATGGGCGGCGCGTCGTCGCGCGGGATCCATGAGCTCGTCAGCGCATCCGTGCACGGCGGTGCGAGCCTCTACCAGCTCGACGAGGACGCGCTGGAGGCGGCCGCGCCGGACCTGATCCTGACCCAGGAGCTGTGCGCCGTGTGCGCGGTCAGCTACCGCGAGGTGAACGAGGTCGCCCGTGCGATCGACGCCGACATCCGTGTCATCTCGCTGGAGCCGACGACGATTGAGGGCATCCTCCATACGATCACCACGGTCGGGGCGATGACCGAGGCGGAGGACGCCGCGATCGAGCTCGTCGAGAGCCTGCGCGAGCGGATCGTGGCCGTGGAAGAGCGTGTCCTGCAGCGGCGGGACGAGGGGATCGAAGGCCCGCGGGTCGTGGGTCTCGAGTGGCTCGATCCGCCGTTCGCCGTCGGCCATTGGGTCCCCGAGCAGGTTCGGAGCGCGGGCGGCTGGGAGCTGCTCGGCCAGGAGGGTGGCCGGTCGGCGGAGACGACCTGGGAGGCCGTCCGCGACGTCGACCCCGATCTGCTCCTGCTGATGCCCTGCGGCTACCACCTGGAGAGCACGCTCGACGAGTGGCGACGCGTGCCGCGCCCGCCGTTCTGGGATGAGCTCACGGCGGTACGCGAGGGGCGGGTCGTGGCGCTCGACGGATCGGCGTATTTCTCCCGGCCCGGCCCGCGAGTCGTCGACGGCATCGAGCTGCTCGCCGGCGTCTTCGATCCTGCCGCCTTCGGCGACGCGGGGCCGGCAGGGGCCTGGGCCCCGGCGCTGGCCGGGCGCTAGCCGCCCCGGACGGGCGACGCGCGGCGAGCCTGGCCAGCATGCCCTTCCGAGCCGCGTTCAGCTGCCTCTGGTGCGGTCGTTCGTGGACGACTCGCTCACCAGGCGACCTCGAGGGCTGGGCGCAGCTGTGCCCGGACTGCCTCGGCAGGGCAGGGGACAACCCGTTCCTGCGAGCCCGCCTGCGGGCGGCGATCATCGAGCGGTCGGCGGCCTCCGGCGGCGGCACCCAGTCCGCCGCCGCCGCTTCCGCCGGCGCCGCTCCGGCGCCCGCGCCCGCCGAGATGGTCGCCTACTACGAGGCGCGAGCCCCCGAGTACGACGACTGGTACCTGCGCCGCGGGCGGTACGCCCACGGACCCGTGCACGACACGGCGTGGCAGGCAGAGCTCGATGTCGCCGGCCGCTGGCTCGACGCGCTGCCGATTCGCGGGCGGATCGTGGAGCTCGCCGCCGGCACCGGCTGGTGGTCCCCGCTGCTGGCCGCCAAGGGGGAGCTGACCGCCTACGACGCCGCCCCCGCGACGCTCGACCGCGCGCGCGATCGACTGCTCGCGCACGGGCTCCGCGCGCACCTCCACGTGCGCGACGCGTGGGCCGAGCCCGAGGGCGACCCCGCCGACGCGCTGTTCGCCGGGTTCTGGATGAGTCACATCGAGCGGGACCGGCTGCCCGCATTCCTCACGCTCGCCCGGCGCTGGCTGCGGCCGGGCGGCCGGCTGGCGCTGATCGACTCGCTGCCCGACCCGATGTCGGGCGCCGCCGACCAGCCGCCTCCCGAGGGCGACCGGAGCGTCCGCAGGCTCGCCGACGGCCGGACGTTCACCATCGTCAAGGTCCACTGGCGACCGGAGGAGGTCGCGCCGGCGCTGTCGGCGGCCGGGTTCACCGAGGTCGAGGTCACCGCGACCGGCCGGTTCTTCCTGCTCGCCACCGCCGTCACGGCCTGATCCGGGTCCCCGTCCGCCGGCCGCGTCCTGAACGGAGGCGCCGGAGGCCGATGCTATGCTCGGCCGCCATGTCTCCCCTGGCCCAGCGCACGATCGCGACCGTCGGCACGGGGATGATGGCCGAGGCGATGATCGGCGGCCTCCTCCGTGGCCAGCTCGTCGAGCCGTTGCAGGTCGTCGCCTCGCATCCGCGCGGGGAGCGGCGCGAGCACCTGCGGGACGAGTACGCGATTCGGGTGGTCGAGTCGAACGTGGAGGCCATCCGCGACGCCGACGTCGTCCTCCTCGCGGTCAAGCCCCAGATGCTCGCCCGGGTGGGTCGGGAGATCGGTCCCCACCTGCGCAGCGGGCAGGTCGTCCTGTCCGTGCTCGCGGGCGCCACCACGGCGGCGCTGACCGCGACGCTCGGCCACGACCAGGTGATCCGGGCGATGCCGAACACGCCCGCCCGGATCGGTGCCGGGATGACCGTTTGGTACGCCACACCGGCCGTGACGCCCGATCAGCGCGCGCAGGCGAAGGCGCTCCTCGGAGCGCTGGGCGCCGAGATCGAGGTCGACGACGAGAAGATGGTCGCGATGGCGACCGCGGTGTCGGGCACCGGGCCGACGTACGTGTTTCTCGTCATGGAGGCCCTCATCGACGCAGCCGTCCACCTCGGCTTCCCCCGCCACATCGCCCACGACCTCGTCATCGAGACGCTCGAGGGCAGCACGCGCTTCGCGAAGCAGTCGGGCGACCATCCCGCGGTGCTGCGGAACATGGTCACCTCGCCCGGCGGCACGAGCGCGGCGGCGCTCCACGAACTTGAGTCGGGTCGGCTCCGGACGGTGCTCTCCGAGGCGGTCTGGGCGGCGTTCCGGCGGACGGTCGAGCTCGGGGACCAGCTGGAGGGTCAGGTTTCGAGCCGACTCGGGGCCGACGCGCCGCAGCGGGCCTCGAACGGTCGCGGGGCCCGGACCGCACGCCGGCGCTGATGACCGCGCCGGCGGGGCAGGGCGCCCCCGCGGAGAGCGGGGTCGACCTCCGGCGCGCGCCGCTCGAGGACGTGCGCGCGATCCGGTTCCGCGACGAGGGCCGGGATTTCCGGGCTGACGAGGCCGCGCTCTGGGACCGGTTCCGTGCGTCCTGGGCGGGCCTCGACGACGCCGCGTGGCGCCTGCCCGGTGCCGCTCCCTCCGATGCCGGCGGTCCACCGTGGTCGCTCCTCGACCACGTGGCGCACGTGGTGGACTGGCAGGAGATCGCCTGCGGCTACGTCTCCCGCGTCCTCGCGGGCGGGCGCTGGCCCGACGACGCGGACTACGACGGCGGCGACTTCGACCGCTACAACGAGCGGCGACGGGAGCCCTGGGCCGCCCTGCCACCCGATGAGATCCTGCGACGCGGTGAGCGCTCGCACGCGGCGCTGCTCGAGCTGATCGACCGCCTGCCGCCGGGGACGATTCGCTCGCACGAGGCGTGGAGCTGGGTGTTCATGGTGCTCCACGGCCATCACCTGGACCACCTCTGGGTGCTCGAGCCGTGGGGCGACCGGCTGCGCGCCCGACAGGCCGACGGCGACCCGTTCGGCGCCCATCCCTATGCGCAGGCCGATTCGGACCGGGACAGCGAGGGCTTCTTCGCGGCCGCCGACGCCGCGCTCGACCGCCTCGTGGGCCAGGTCGATTCGCTCGGCGACGCCGCCTGGGACCTCGAGGTTACCGAGGGCTGGAGCGTGAAGGATCACGTCGGTCACGTTGCGGCGTGGCTCGAGGAGGCGCGCGACGCGCTCGACGAGTGGCGCGAGACGCAGCGCTGGCGCACGTACGAGGAGACCGAGGACGACTGGAACGCCCGCGAGGTGGCGCGCTGGCGGACCGTCCCGGCGCCGCTCGTCCTGGAGCGGCTGCAGGCGGCCCATCGAGCGGTCGTGGAGCGGGCCCGCGCGCTGCCCCCGGACGTCCTGTGGTCGTACGACGGGCTGGGCTGGACCTACGAGGTCCTCCACGGGCACGTCAGGCGGCACCTCGCGCTCGTGGCCCCGATCGCCGTCCGCGCATCCTGGCCGCCCGCGGCGCGCTGAGCCCGGGAATCGAAAGCCGCCGGGCGGACCCGACGGCTTGTCGTCTGGCTGAACGCTGCGGCGCTAGAACCAGCGCTTGCCGGCCTCGAGCACCAGCGCGGAGCTGGAGAGGGCGGTCAGGAAGAGCAGCGTGCGCCACCCGTGGAACTTGAGCGTCTTCATCGTGGGCTGATCCTTCGCTCGTCTGCGCAACCCGGGGAAGTGCCGGATCCCCTCGCGCTCCGAGACCCTATCCCCGGCCCTGTCCAGGTCGCGATGACCCGTTGGTACCGGTACCACGGGCCCCGCTGGGGTCAGTGCCCGCGGTCACCGGCCGACGCATCGCGGCGACGACGGCCCACGCGAGGCCCACGGCGATCAGCACGTCACCGATCGAGAACACGTTCGAGAGCGGCAGCCAGGCCGGCGTGGCGAAGATGTCGGTGAGCGGCCGCAGCGCGGGATCGGCGACCACGACGCTGTTCGAGTACCCCTCACCCATCGTCTCGCCCGCCGCGGCGAGCGCGCCCGGATCCGCCGGCATGTAGCCGCCGTTGGCGATGATCGCCAGGAGATTCGACGCCGCGCCGACGGCGATGAGCGGCACGCCCGGCAGCGACAGATTCGCGAGGACGACCGCGAGGACGAGCGCGGTCGATGCCACGTACACGGGCGGACCCGCGTCCCCGACCACGGCAGCGACCGGCGCCGCGAACAGCACGAGCTGGATCGCGAGGCCGGCGATCGCGAGCGGCGCCCAGCGGACCGGCGTCTCGCCCAGCCGCTCGAGCCGGCCGCCGAGCAGCAGCCCGAGCGGGATCGCGACGAGCAGCGCGTACAGGACGAACACGTCAGCCGGAGCGGCCCGCGAGCACTCGCTCGAGCTGGGCGGCGTGATCCTCGAGATGGCCCACGACGAACCGCTCCACGAAGGCGGCCACGCCGAGCTCGCCGAGCGTCGGGTGTGCGCCGCGCCGGGCGACGTCGCGCTCGCCGAGGGTGGACAGGCGGTCGCGCCACGCGCGCGCGCCGCTCTCGATCCGGTCGAGCAGGACCGCGGGCGGCAGCGTCCGGTCGCGGGCGATCAGGCCGATGCGGAGGGGGTCGTCCGCGACGCGGCCGAACGGCACCGGGTCCGCCGGGGCGTCCAGGATCCGCTCGAGCTCGCCGCGCCAGTAGCCGAGCATCTCGGCGACGTGGGCGAGGACCTCCAGCGGGCCCCACGCCGCCTCCGGCTCGGTCCCGAAGTGCTCCGCGAGCGGCCACGGCGCTCCGGCGAGCACCTGCGGCCGAAGGGCCGCGAGCCGGGCTGCCGCCCGGTCAAGGCGTGCGGCGACGGTGTCATCCATGCCGGCAGTGTGACATGCGAGCCGGCCGCCTTGACCGGCTCCCGCCGGGCGCGCATCCTCGGGTCCACGAATTCACCGGCCGACGCGACGTCGGGACCGGCAGCATGGGAGCGCCCTGCGATGACCGAGACCGTGACCCGATCCGGCGGCGATGCCGCGCGCGGCGCGGCAAACCAGACCGGCGCCGTGATCAACCGTGACGCGTTCGCCCAGGCCGAGGACTTCCTGCCGCTCGACGGCATCGACCACGTGGAGTTCTGGGTGGGCAACGCGCGCCAGGCGAGCGCGTACTTCCGCGCGCTGTGGGGCTTCACGCCCGTCGCCTACGCCGGACTGGAGACCGGCGTGCGCGACCGCGCGAGCTACGTCATGCGACAGCACGACGTCACGCTCGTGCTCACCGCCCCGCTCACGCCCGAGGGGGAGATCGCCGATCACGTCCGCGAGCACGGCGACGGTGTGCGCGACATCGCGTTCCGGGTACCGGACGCGGCGGCGGCGTGGCGTGAGACGACCGCCCGCGGCGCCCGATCCGCCCAGGAGCCGGTCGAGCTCGACGGCGGTGAGGACGGCGTCCTCCGGCGATCCGCGGTGTGGACGTACGGCGAGACCCGGCATTCGTTCATCGACCGACGCCACTATCACGGCGTGTTCGCGCCCGGCTACCGCCGGGTGAAGAAGCCGGCGAAGGCGGCCGAAGGTCTCAGCCTGCTCGAGATCGACCACTGCGTGGGGAACGTGGCGCTCGGCGACATGAACCGGTTCGTCGACTTCTACCGCGACGTGTTCGGCTTCGCCCAGCTCATCCACTACGACGACAAGGTCATCCACACCGAGTACAGCGCGCTCATGTCGAAGGTCATGACGAACGGCAACGGGCGCGTGAAGTTCCCGATCAACGAGCCGGCGACGGGCAAGAAGAAGAGCCAGATCCAGGAGTACCTCGACTGGTACCGCTCCCCGGGCGTCCAGCACATCGCCCTCCGGACCGAGGACATCGTGGGCACGGTGCGCCGCCTGCGGGAGAACGGGATCGAGTTCCTCGGCCTGCCGCACGCCTACTACGAGCGCCTCGCCGACCGGGTCGGCGACGTGGGGGTCCCGATCGAGACGCTCGAGGAGCTCGGGATCGAGGCGGACCGCGACGAGGAGGGCTACCTGCTCCAGATCTTCACGCGGCCGATCCAGGACCGGCCGACGTTCTTCTTCGAGATCATCGAGCGCCACGGCTCGCGGGGCTTCGGCGTGGGCAACTTCAAGGCGCTGTTCGAGGCGATCGAGCTGGAGCAGGCGCGCCGCGGGAACCTGTAGCGGCTGTTGGGGCGCCGCCAGGCCGGGTCGCCGCCCCGCCTCCACGGGTTCGCTGCCCAATTCGAACCCGGGTGGCGCTCGGCGGGGAAGCCGGCCCGATTCCTGCCGT
>DASSPX010000114.1:0-2000 GCA_035699445.1 Candidatus Limnocylindrales bacterium
CGCATCTTGTGGAGGTCCTCGGGGTCCGCCCCGGAGCGGGTGCCGGCCTCCCGGGCGAGCATCAGAGCCAGGTGGTGGCGGAGCACCTTGCGGCCCGCCTCGGACAGGTGGTCGTCGCCCGCGACACCCGGGGACTTGCCGGGCTTGGGGAGGTCGCCGGGACGGGCAGCGGGCGCATCGGCGACCGGCGGAACGGGTTTCACCGGGGCCGACTCGGGCACGTCGAGGTCGTGCGCCGCGGCCCGGATCACCCGCTCCAGCACGCCGCTCACGTCGCCCTCGCGGCGCGCGGCCGCGAGCGCCCGCTCGAGCTTCGAGCCGTCGACCGGGCCGAGTCCGGGCGTGTCCTCGAACGCGTCGAGCAGTCCGTCGAGCGCCTCCTCCGGGCCGGTCACGAGCTCCGCCTCGAGCTCCTCGAACCGCTCGACCACCCGGCCGTGGACGATGACGTCGACCTCGTCGAGCGACAGCTCGACGACCGCATCGTCGCGCCGGAGCTCGCGCTTCCGGCGGAGCTGGCGAATCGTGACGACCTCGACGAGCGGCGCATCCCCGGCCAGCTCGAGCACGAGCGACCGGGCGGGCGACGGCGGCCAGTCGCGGGGCAGCGCGCCGAGTTCGGCCGGTCCCTCGAGCTCCTCGCGCCGATGCAGCCCGGCTCGCCCGCCGCGGCGGCGCAGGGACTTCACGCCCACGATCGTCTGCCCGCCGTGCTGCCGGATGCGGAGCGCGAAGCCGGCCCGCGCGAGCGCGGCGTCGGCGGTATCGAGGTAGCGATCGTCCTGCTGCTCGGTCCGCGGCGGGGCCTCGGCGACCAGCCCGCCCAGCTGGTCGGCGGCCAGCAGCCGGTCGGCGGCGCCCGGTGTCGCGACCTGGAACTTCAGCTCCGTCTCGACGGCGCGCCGCAGGTCGCTCATCGCGCGTTCGCCCGTCAGGCCCGCGGGTCGAGCGAGCCCGTGCCCGCGCCGGGCCGGTGCGGAACGTGCATCGGGGCGGCCGCCGCAAGGGCGTCCTCCTTGAGCACCGCGAACGTGTCGATCGTCCCCTCGCGCCCCTCGATCGCCTCCGTCCGGCGCCAGGCGGCATCCGCGCCGAGCTGCCAGGAGCGGCGATCGTCGGCGAGCATCACCTCGAGGATCCGCTTGAGCCGCGCCTGCGCCTCGTGGTCCTCGACCGGAGTGACGACCTCCACCCGGCGATCGAGGTTGCGCTCCATGAGGTCGGCGGAACCGATGTACCACTCGGGCGCGCCGCCGTTCTCGAAGTGCCAGATCCGGGAGTGCTCGAGGAACTCGCCGATGATCGAGCGCACGCGAATCGTGTCGGAGATGCCCGGCAGGCCTGGCACGAGCGTGCACCCGCCGCGGACGATGAGGTCGATCCGGACGCCCGCCTGCGACGCCGCGTAGAGCGCGTCGATGGAGCCGACGTCGACGAGCGAGTTCACCTTGAGCACGATCCGCGCATCGCGGCCTGCGACCGCGTGTGCCCGCTCGCGCTCGACGAGCTCGAGGAAGCGACTGCGCAGCGTGATCGGGGCGACGAGCAGCCGGCGGAACGACGTCTGACGCGACAGGCCGGTGAGGACGTTGAACAGGTCCGTCACGTCCGCGCCGAGCTCCGGGCGCGCCGACAGCAGCCCGACGTCCGTGTACAGGCGGGCGGTCTTCGGGTTGTAGTTGCCGGTGCCGATGTGGACGTAGCGGCGCAGGCCGGAGCCCTCGCGCCGGACGACGAGCGCGACCTTGCAGTGCGTCTTCAGGCCCACGAGTCCGTACACGACGTGCGCGCCGGCCTGCTCCAGGCGTCGGGCCCAGATGATGTTCGCCTCCTCGTCGAAGCGGGCCTTGATCTCGACGAGGACGACGACCTGCTTGCCGCGCTCCGCCGCGCGGATGAGCGAGCGGACGATCGGCGAGTCGCCCGAGGTCCGGTAGAGCGTCTGCTTGATCGTCAGGACCTCGGGGTCGTCGGCCGCCTGGGCGATGAACCGCTCGACC
>DASSPX010000115.1:0-2844 GCA_035699445.1 Candidatus Limnocylindrales bacterium
TCCCGAAGTACAGCGCGATCGGCAGGTTCGCCACGTTCGACAGCTCGAGCGTCAGGTTGCCCTTCCAGCCCGGATCCACGTACCCCGCCGTCGAGTGAATAAGTAGGCCTAGACGCCCCAAGGAGCTCTTCCCCTCCAGGCGCGCCACGAGGTCCTCCGGCAGCTCCACCCACTCGAGGGTCTGCCCGAGCACGAACTCGCCCGGGTGGAGGATGAACGGCTCCTCGGGCTCGACGTGGAGCAGCTCCGTCAGGTCCGGCTGCGGGTTCCGCACGTCGATGTACGGGTAGCGGTTGTTGCGGAACACCCGGAACGAGCGATCCAGGTGCAGGTCGACGGAGCTGGGCTGCAGGTCGCCCGCGTCGTACGGCCGGATGACGACCCGGCCCGCCTCGAGCTCGGACCGGATGTCCCGGTCCGACAGCACGCTCACTTCTTGGCCCCTCCCCCGCCCCGGGTGCCGCGCTCGTTGAACAGCGAGTCCACCTCGCGCTTGAGGTCCTCGAGGTCGTCGAAGCTCTGGTAGACCGACGCGAACCGGATGTAGGCGATCTGGTCCAGGGAGCGCAGCTTCTCCATCGCGAGCGCCCCGATCCGCGACGACGGCACCTCGGACGAGCCGGTCGCCCGCAGCTCCGCCTCGATCTCGTCGGCGGCCTGCTCGGCGGCGGTCGCCGGGACGGGCCGGCGCGTGAGCGCCTTCGCCAGCCCCGACGCGAGCTTGTCGCGGTCGAACTCCTGGCGGACGCCGTCACGCTTCGCGACGATCAGCCGGGCCGCCTCCACCCGCTCGTACGTGGTGAAGCGCATCGTGCATGCCGGGCACTCGCGCCGGCGCCGGATGGTCGTGCCGTCGTCGAGGTCGCGCGAGTCGACCACCCGCGTGTCCCGACCCCCGCACTGCGGACAGCGCATCGATCCTCCTGTCGGCCGGCACCACTACGGCTTGTGGTGTGTCGGCAGGATACCACTACATGCTGGGGTCGGAGCGCTCATCGGAACCGGAGATCAACGTCGACGGCGGGGGCGGAACGACGACCCGCGACGCCGCTCCCGACGTGCGCGCCGAACCGGCGCCTCCCGTGCGACCGAACACCCCCAGCCCGCTCGTCGCCGTTCCCGGGGGCCGGGTCTCGGCGACCCGACGCGCGATGACCGCCGCATCCGCCCGTGCGTTCCGCAGGGCGAGCGTGCCCCGCTTCAGCGACGTCTGCGCCTCGAGCTCCCGCGGTCCGCCGCGGGTCGCCGCGAGGCCGGCAACCCCGTGCTCGACGAGCCGGAGCGCCCGATCGGCACGCGTGTACGCCTCGATGAGCGCGGCGGGCGCATCGAGGAGCGACGGCACGGGCCGCAGCGCGCCGACCTCGCGGATCACCTCGTCGAGCCGCTGCCGGGTCACGGCCACGTGCTCATCGAGCGGCGCGGCGTGGGCGCGGTGGTGGCGGACGTCCTCGATCCGTGCGAGGAGCGGGTCGATCGCCTGGCCGGCCCGCCCGTCGAGCGCCGCCACCTCGGCCTGGAACCGCTCGTGGGCGCGGATCCGCGTGACCAACGCGTTCGCCCGGCGGAGGAAGGCGACGAACGCGACCGCGAGCGCGGCGAACAGCACGAGCGAGAGGACGGCGAGCGGCTCCATCCCAACCTCCGTGCTGTCCCCAGCCGGTGCGGCCGGCCCCCGTCGGACTCGCCAGGTGCGTCAGGTCCCGCGGCGGGTCCGAATCTCCTCGAGCAGCGCGGGCGCAACCTCGAACAGGTCGCCCACCACGAGCAGGTCCGCAAACTCGGCGATCGGGGCGTCGGGATCGCGATTCACGGCCACGATCGTCGCCGCGCCCTGCATCCCGACCTTGTGCTGGATCGCCCCCGAGACCCCGAGTGCCAGGTACAGCTGCGGCTTGACGATCTTGCCGGTCTGGCCGATCTGCCGCGCGTACGGGATCCAGCCCGAATCGACGGCCGCCCGCGTCGCTCCGCTGACACCGCCCAGCTCCCGCGCGAGCTCGTCGACGATGCGGAAGCCGTCCGGACCGCCGACGCCACGACCGCCGGCCACGACGACCTTCGCCTCTTCCAGCGACGCCTCCGCGCCCGCCTCCTCCACTTGGTCGACCACGCGCACCATCGGGAGGTCCAGACCGCCGCCCCCGGCCACGGCCTCGACCGTGCCCGCGCTCGGCGCCGGCTCCGCCGTGACCGCGTTCGGACGCACCGTGACGATCCCGCCCCCGTCGGTGAACGCGCTGCGGGTGATGAGCTTGCCGCCGAACACGCTCATCTCGACGACCGGGCCGCCGTCCGACCAGGCCATCCCGGTCGCGTTCGAGAGCACCGGCCGATCGAGCACGGCGGACAGGATGCCCGCGAGGTCCCGCCCGTTCGGCGTCGCCCCGAGGAGCACGTACGCGGCGTCGCGCGCGAGGTCCACGACGGCGCGGGCGGTCGCCTGCGGCGCCGGCACGCCCTCGTCGAGGGCCGCATGCACCACCCGGCCGCCGGTATGGGCAGCCAGCTCGCCGGCCGCGGCCGCATCTCCCGGGAGGAAGCCCACGACCTCCAGCCCGGATGCCTCCGCGAGCCCCCGTCCCAGGGTCGCGATCTCGTTCGAGAGTTTCGTCGTCTGGCCGTCGAGCGTCTCGCCGACGACGAGGATCGTGCCCGGCATCAGAGCAGCCCCCGCGATGCGAGCAGGTCGGCGATCGCACGCGCGCCGTCGGCGGCCGAGCCCCGGACGATCTGCGTCGCCCCGCGCGCCGGGGGCGGCTCCGCCGCGAGGACCTTCGTGGACCAGCCGGTGGGCGCCTCGACACCCAGGTCGGCGAGGGAGTGGGTGACGATCTCCTTCGA
>DASSPX010000116.1:0-3685 GCA_035699445.1 Candidatus Limnocylindrales bacterium
CCGACGCCGTATGCACCCAGACCCGCGGCGACACCGTCGGCCTCCGGCCCGAACACCGCCGCCTCGACGGGTCCGTGCCCCTCGGCGGCGAGCCGCGCGGCGAACGCGAGGGCCTCGAGCGACAGCCCGTCCGGGCGACCCGCCGCGTGCTCGATGAGGACGAGGATCATCGCCCCACCATCCCGAGCTGCTGGAGGATCTCGACGACGCGCGGGGCGGCGGCCGGCCCCGTGCCCAGGATCTCGCTCTGGGTCTCGCGCTCCTGCGGCACCCGCAGCCGGATCTTCTCCGGACCGCCGGGTCGCCGCTCGGGAGCGATGCGTTCGATCTCCTTCTTGCGCGCCCGCAGCCGGCCGGGCACGGACGGGTAGCGCGGCAGGTTGATCCCCTCCTGGACCGCGAGCAACGCCGGCAGCGGGATCACGTACGCCTCCGAGCTGCCCCGCGCTCCGGCCCGCCGGGCGGTCACCTGGCCGTCGCCGAGCTCGATGCCCTTCACGCCGGCCAGGGACGGCAGCCCGAGCGCCTCCGCGACGCGGATGCCGACCTGGTAGCCGCCACTGTCCGCCGATTCGTTGCCGAACAGGAGGAGGTCGAACGGCTCGCCAGCCGCCTCGGCGGCGCGGATCGCGTCCACGAGCGCGGCCGCGGTCGCGACCGGGTCCCAGTCGGCGCCGTCGGTCTCGAGGAGGATCGCCCGGTCGATGCCGATCGCCATCGCGTCGCGGAGCTGCTCCTCGGCCGCCGCGGGCCCGAGCGTCATGACCGTGGACGAGCCGCCGTGCGCCTCGACGATCCGGACCGCCTCCTCGACCGCGCACTCCTCGTGCGGGCTGACGGTGAAGCCGAGGTGGCGGGTGTCGATCTCCTGCTCGTCGGGGGTGAGCGTGATCGCGCCGCCGGTCGCCGGGACGCGCTTGACGCAGACGAGGACGTTCACGACCGGATCCGGGCGTTCTCGGGGTCGAACAGCGGCGTCGCGCCCGCGACGGCGACGGTGACCGGATAGCGCTCACCCAGGTACGTCACCGCGAGCTTCGTGCCCACCTTCGCCTGCTCCGGCGGCAGGTAGCTCATCAGCAGGTGCTTGCCCACCGACGGCCCGGAGCCCGCGCTCGTCACGTACGAGCGCCGGCCCTTCGCGTCCACGAGCGGCGTCCCGTCGGGCAGCGTGACGGGCTCGCGCCCGAGCATGTACCGCTTCACGCCGCTCGACGACGTCGGGTCGTCGAGCGTGAGCGTGCACAGGATCGCGGCCGGAGGGTTCGCTCGCTGCTCGAGGTACGCGGCCTTGCCGATGAAGTCGGCGTCCTTGACCTTCGGCCGCGCCATGCCCGCCTCGACGAGCGTGAAGTCGAGCTCGAGCTCGTTGCCGTGGGCGCGGTAGCCCTTCTCGAGCCGTCCCGTCGTGGCGTACACGCCGATTCCCACGGGGACCACGCCGTGCGGCTGGCCGGCCGCCCACAGCGTGTCCCACAGGCGGAGCCCCTGGTCCATCGGGCAGTAGATCTCCCAGCCGAGCTCGCCCACGTACGAGATCCGCGACATGAGCGTGCGGACGCTGCCGATGTCGACCGTGCGCGCGGTGCCGAACGGGAACGCCGTGTTCGAGAGGTCGGCGTCCGCGACCGACTGGACGAGGTCGCGCGCCCGCGGCCCCCAGACCCCGACCGTGTACACGCCCGACGTCCGATCGTGGAGCTGCGCCGACCCGTCCGCGGGGAGATGGTCCGTGAACCACTTCCGGTCGCGCATGCCCATGCCGCCGCCGGTGACCACCCGGTAGCGATCATGCGCGAGGCGGATGATCGTGAGGTCCGCGACAATCCCGCCGCGCTCGTTGAGCAGCGGCGTATAGATCACCCGCCCGACCGGCACGTCCACCGGGCTCACGACGAGGCCCTCGAGGTATGCGCATGCAGCCGGGCCCTCGATGTCGAACACCGCGAACGCGACCAGGTCGACCATGCCCACCCGGTCGCGCATCGCGAGGTGCTCGGCGTTGATGATCGGCGACCACCAGCGCGATTCCCACTCCGCCTCGCGGGGCATCACGCGGTCGCCGTACTCGGCGAGCAGGCGCTCGTTCGCGCCATACCAGAACGGCCGCTCCCAGCCGGCCGCCTCGAAGAACTCCGCCTTGAGCTCCACCTGGCGCGGGTAGGCCGGGCTCAGCCGGAGGTTCCGGTTCGACGCCCACTGCTCCATCGGGTGGACGATCCCGTACGTCTTGTTGAAGCCCTCGGACGCCCGCGCCGTGATGTGCGCGTTCGTCTTCTGGTGGTCGTAGAACCGCGCGATGTCGGATGCGTGGGGATCGACCTCCGGGGTGCCGTGCGTCATCCACTCGGCGATCGCCTTCGCGATCCCCGGCCCTTCCTTGATCCAGATCGCAGCTGCCGACCAGAGGCCCTTCACCTCCGGCGTCTCGCCCAGGATCGGGTTGCCGTCCGGCGTGAGCGACAGGAGGCCGTTGAT
The DNA here is from genome assembly GCA_035699445.1 of Candidatus Limnocylindrales bacterium. GTDB lineage: Bacteria > Chloroflexota > Limnocylindria > Limnocylindrales > CSP1-4 > DASSPX01. The sequence goes on from DASSPX010000116.1 coordinate 2,479, forward strand.
CGCGAGCTGCACGCCGACCTTCTCGTCGCCCACGATCGAGGGGAACAGCTCGAGCGCGTCCTCGAGCTGGGGGTCGAAGTCCTCCTTCGTGAACGGCAGCTGCGTGGGCGAGAGCGCCGAGGCCTCGATCGACGGGATGTCGTCCGCGTCCATGAGGATCGGCCGGTGGGCGTACGAGCCGATCTCGAAGCCGCTCCCGTTCTGCCGCTCGTACATGTTCGTGTCGACGTCCCGGACGATCGGGAACACGATCTCGCCCGCCGTCTGCTGGAAGATCGGCACCGGCCCGATGTCGATCATCTGGTGGACCGCCGGGGTGAGCGGAATGGATGCGCCGGCCATCCGCGCGATCCGCGGGCTCCACACGCCGCACGCGATGACCACCGTGTCGGCCTCGATCGTGCCGGCATCCGTCACGACCGCCCGGATGCGACCGTCGCGGACCTCGAGGTCCGTGACCTCGACGCCCGCCGCGACCGTCAGCGCCCCGAGCTCCTGGGCCTTCTCGCGGAACAGCGTGCCCGCGCGAAGGGAATCCACCACAGCCACGCCCGGGGTGTAGAAGCCGCCGAGGATGATCTCCTCGTTGATGAACGGGACCAGCTCCTTCACCCGCTGCGGGGTGATGATCTCGGCCTCGATGCCCCACGACGCCGCGGACGACATCCGCCGTCCGAGCTCCTGCATCCGCTCCTGCGTGCGCGCGACCTCGATCCCGCCGCAGATCGTCGCGACGCCGAGTTCCTCGTACTGCCGGAGGCTGTCGAGGGTGAACGCCGTCATCTCCTTGCTGTGGTCGGTGAGGAAGATGAAGTTCGACGCGTGACCGGTCGAGCCGCCGGGGTTCGGCAGGGGGCCCTTGTCGAGCAGGACGATCTCGCGCCAGCCCAGGCGCGCCAGGTGCCACGCGAGGCTGTTGCCGACGATTCCGGCACCGATGATGACGACGCGGGCACGCGTCGGGAGCGAGCTCATGGGGCCTCCCAGGATCTGCTTCGCCGGTGGGTGAGCCAGTCGCCCGGCGGCCCCTCTGGTCCGCCGCCGGGAACCCGTCCGACGGGAGGGGCATGGTACCGCTCCGCGGCCGCCCGACGGGGCACAGACTGCAGTCTGCCGGCCGCGCAACCCGCGCCGCGGCCACCGCGTCCCGCCCGCCGGTCGCTGCTTGACGGGCCCGAAGCGGGAAGCGGATGCTGCCGACGCCCGC
>DASSPX010000117.1:0-9871 GCA_035699445.1 Candidatus Limnocylindrales bacterium
GGAAACTGCGGCGTCTGCCCGCACAACGGCTACTGCCCCTGCGTGAACCCCGTCGTCGCCCGGAGCAAGACCGCCCTTCGGCTGATCGAGCTCCGCCCGATCCTCCTGCAGGACCTCCAGGCCCGGAACTGATGGACGCCGCGGCCATACGAGACCTCGCCGAGCGGATCCGGTCGACCTCGGGGCGTCTTTGACCTCGGGGTCAAGAGCGAGCGCGTCGCCACGCTCGACGCCCAGGCCCTCGAGCCGGGCTTCTGGGACGACCAGCGCGTTGCCCAGAAGGTCGTTCGCGAGGCACAGGGCCTGCGCGAGGAGATCGAGCTGTGGCAGGGGCTGACGAAGCGTGCCGACGACCTCGAGGAGCTCCTCGCGCTCGTCGAGGAGGCACCCGACCCCGAGATCGAGGCCGAGATCGCGGCCGATGCCGAGGCCCTCGAGCGGGAGTTCGCCCGCGAGCGCACCCTGCTCCTGTTCTCCGGTGAGCACGATGCGGGCTCCGCGATCCTCACGATCAGCGCCGGGGCCGGCGGGACCGAGGCGACGGACTGGGCAGAGATGCTGCTCCGGATGTACCTCCGCTGGGCGGAGCGGCATCGCTACCGCGCCGAAATCGTGGACACGACGCCCGGGGAGCAGGCGGGCATCAAGAGCGCCACGGTGACCGTCGACGGCCGGTTCGCCTACGGCTGGCTGCGGGCCGAGCGCGGCGTCCACCGCCTGGTCCGCATCTCCCCGTACGACGCACAGAAGCGACGTCAGACCACGTTCGCGCTCGTGGAGGTGATGCCCGAGGCCGAGGACGACGTGGAGATCGAGCTCGACTGGGACCAGATCCGCGTCGACACGTTCCGCAGCTCCGGGGCCGGCGGCCAGCACGTCCAGAAGACGGAATCGGCGATCCGGCTGACCCACCTGCCCACGGGGATCGTCGTCACCTGCCAGAACGAGCGCTCCGCCACCCAGAATCGCGAAACGGCGATCCGCATCCTGAAGTCCCGCCTGCTCGAGCTCGAGCTCGAGAAGCGCGAGGAGGAGCTGCGCCGGCTGCGCGGGGAGCACGTCACGGCGGGCTGGGGCAACCAGATCCGGAGCTATGTCCTGCACCCGTACCAGATGGTCAAGGACCTCCGCTCGGGCTTTGAGACCTCGAACACCGGCGCCGTCCTCGACGGCGATCTGGACGCTTTCATGCAGGCCGAGCTCGAGCGGCTTGCGACCGGCCGGCCGCCCTCTGCCGACGACGTCCCGGACCCGTAGTCGATGGCCGCGCTCGACGCCGTCCGGATCCGGCCCGCGGCCGAGTCGGATCTCGATGCGTGCTGCGCGATCTGGAAGGCCGGCATCGACGACTACCAGGGCCGGATGAACCAGCCCGCGGTGCCCGACGACCTGAGCGGGCTGCGCCGGCTACTCGCGCACCTGCGCGCCACGGATCCTGATCGCTTCGTCGTCGCGACCGAGGAGGAGCAGGTCGTCGCGTTCGCCTCGGCGACCGTGCGTGGCGACCTGTGGTTCCTCGCGATGCTGTTCGTCCGCCCCGACCGCCAGGCTGCCGGGCTCGGCCGGGTGCTGCTCGACGCCGTGCGCGGCGACCCCGGCTCGATTCGCCGCTGGGGAACCTGCACCGACAGCGCCCAGCCGATCTCGAACGCCCTGTACGCGCGCATCGGGCTCGTGCCGCGGGTGCCGATCTGGCGGCTGACCGGCGAGGTCCACGACCGCCGCGTGTTCCCGGACCTGCCCTCGGGCGCGACGATCGAGGCGTTCGAGGCGGTCGCCGAGCGCGGGCCCGACGGCCACCGCCGGCTGGCGGACACCGTGAACGAGCTCGACCGCGCGGTGATCGGGTTCGAGCACCCCGCCGACCACGCCCTGCTGCGGCGCGACGAGCGCCGGGGATTCCTGCTGCGCGCGGCGGACGGCCGTCCGATCGGGTACGGCTACGCGTCGGCGATCGGGCGCGTCGGGCCGATCGCGACGATCGATCCGTCACTGCTCGCCCCGCTGCTCGGCTGGCTCCTGGTGAACGTGCCGGCGAACGGGTCCCGCGCCGTGTGGCTGCCTGGGACCGCGGGCGAGGCGTTCACGGCCGCCCTCCGCGCCGGGCTGCGGCTCGACGGGTTCCCTGGCCTGATCTGCTGGTCCACGTCCGAGCACCCGTTCGAGCGCTACGTGCCGATCTCCCTCGCGCTCGTCTGACGGGTCGCCGTCACTGACCGCACCGTCCTGGGCCGGACCCACCCGAACGGGTGTTTGCCACCTCCCGGAGCCGCTGCTAGCCTCGTGATCGTCGTGGCTCCCCCGCTCAACCCCGAGGACGGAGTCGCCTCCCCATGCTGCGGCCGTCAGGCCGCTTCTCGGTCCCCGCATCGAGCCGCCCTGTGACCCTCGCGCCACCGCACACCCCGTCGCGCTCGCTGCGCGATCGACTCACCCGCCGCCCGGCGGGCGCCGAGACGGAGCGCGCCGTGGTCGTGCTTCACGATGTCACGAAGCGCTACCCGAACGGCAAGATCGCGCTGCGCGACGTGGACCTCGTCGTCCCCGAGGGGGATTTCGTGTTCCTCGTCGGGCCGTCGGGCGCGGGCAAATCCACGCTGATCAAGCTCCTCATCCGCGACGAGGTTGCCACCCACGGCGACGTCCTCGTCGACGGCCACGACCTCGCCCGCCTGCCGCGTCGTGCGGTGCCGCGCGTGCGCCGGAAGATCGGGATCGTGTTCCAGGACTTCAAGCTCCTGCCCACGAAGACGGTGTGGGAGAACGTCGCGTTCGCGCTCGAGGTCACCGGGACACCCGGACGGCTCGTCCGACCGGCCGTGGACCGGGTGCTCGCCCTCGTCGGGCTCACCGCGCAGGCGCAGCAGGTCCCGTCGCAACTGTCGGGCGGCGAGCAGCAGCGCACCGCGATCGCGCGTGCGCTCGTCCACGATCCCCGCCTGATCATCGCCGACGAGCCGACCGGCAACCTCGACCCGCTCATCAGCTGGGAGATCATCCAGCTGCTGCTCCGGATCAACGAGCTCGGCGTCACGATCCTCATGGCAACCCACGACGCGGATGTCGTCACCGCGCTCCGGAAGCGCGTGGTCGCGCTCGAGGAGGGCCGGGTGATCCGGGACGAGCTCGGCGCCGCGTACCACCGCGAGGACTGACGTGATCGCGTTCGTCGTGTTCAGCCTCCGGCGCGCCTGGCAGGGCTTCTGGCGCAACGCGCTGATGAGCCTCGCCGCGACCGCGACGATGGTGCTGATGCTCCTGCTCCTCGCCGGCTTCTGGATCCTCCAGACGGGCCTGCTCGCGAGCCTCGACTTCGTCGAGCAGAAGGTCGAGGTCGTCGCCTACCTCCAGCCGAACGCCACCGCGAGCCAGGTGGAGGACCTCTCGAACCGCCTCGAGGCCCGGCCCGAGGTCGCGGACGTCGTGCACATCACGCGCGACCAGGCACTCGAGCGCTTCCGGGCCACGATGGAGGCACAGGGCCGCGAGGACCTGTCGCGGTTCCTCGATGCGAACCCGCTCTACGCGAGCCTCGAGATCAAGCTCGCCGATCCGGCCGCGATCGACGAGATCCAGGGGGCGCTCCAGCCGGACGAGGAGCCGATCGTGCGCAACGTCATCGACCAGGTCGCGCTCGTCGACCGGGTGCTGACGATCACGAACATCCTGCGCACGGCGGGTCTCGTCGTGCTCCTCATCGTGGGCGTGATCGCGCTGTTCATCGTTGTGAACACGATCCGGCTCGCTGTGCTCGCCCGGGCGGAGGAGATCGAGATCATGCGCCTGGTCGGCGCGTCGGACGCGTTCATTCGCTGGCCGTTCGTGTTCGAGGGCGCCATGGTGGGGCTGCTGGGCGCGATCACGGCGCTGCTCGCGCTGGCCGCGGCGGCCGACCCGATGAGCCGGTTCATGGCGGACTTCTTCCGGATCCTGCCGCTCCAGTTCGGGACGCTCGCCCGCGACACGGCGCTGCTCGTCCTTGGCACCGGCCTCGGGTTGGGCGTGCTCGGCGCGTGGGTGTCGGTGCGCACCTACCTCATCCGGTAGCGGCGCGATGCACGCCTCCGAGCCGAGGCCGGCCCCGGACGACCTGCCGGACCCCGCCGAGCCGCAAACCCGCTACGTCGTCGTGCGGGACGCGCGGTCGTCGTCGGCGTTGGTGATCGCGATGGCGGTCGTGGCGGTGCTCGCCGGCTCGGCGCTGTTCGTGTCGGGGTACTCCATGGGCCGCCAGGCCGCGACGACGCCGGGCACGCCCGTCGGGCAGCAGGAGGCGTTCCAGCCGTTCTGGGACGCCTACTACGCCATCCGCGACCGGTACGCGGGGGGCGATGTCGAGACGAAGACCCTCGTCGAGGGCGCGATCAAGGGGATGTTCTCCGCGCTCGACGATCCCTATTCCTCGTACCTGACCTCCGAGGAGTATCGCGACAGCCTGCGCGGGATCTCCGGCGAGTTCGAGGGGATCGGCGCGGAGATCGGGACGCAACCGGCGGACGGATCCTCGGACTGCTCCACCCTGGGACCCGAGTGCCGCCTCGTGATCACCCGGCCGCTCGAGGGATCGCCGGCGGAGAAGGCCGGCCTCCGCCCCGGCGACCTCGTGCTCGCCGTGGACGGCGACCCACTCGACGGGCTGTCGGTCGACCAGGCACGCGACCGGATCCGGGGACCGAAGGACACGACCGTCGTCCTGACGATCGGCCGTGGCGCCACGACCCTCGACGTGCCGGTCGTGCGCGACGTGATCATCCAGGAGGAGGTACGCGAGGAGGACCTCGGCGGCGGGACCGTGGGCTATCTCCAGCTGCGCGGGTTCAGCGAGCACGCCGCCGACGGGCTCGCGGAGGAGCTGGCCGAGGACGTCGCCGCGGGACGGGACCGCCTGATCCTCGACCTCCGCGGGAACCCGGGCGGGTTCGTCACCGCCGCCCGGGAGATCGCATCGCAGTTCCTCGCGTCGGGCACGATCTTCTGGCAGGAGGACGGCGAGGGCAATTTGACCGAGACCTCGGCTGCGCCCGGCGGGGCCGCCACGGACCCGGCGATCGAGCTCGTCGTGCTCATCGACGAGGGCAGTGCCTCGGCCAGCGAGATTGTCGCCGCCGCGCTCCACGACCACGGGCGGGCGACGCTCGTCGGGCAGCGCACGTTCGGCAAGGGGACCGTCCAGCAGTGGACGCCGCTCGAGGAGGACCACGGCGGCTTCCGGCTGACCGTCGCGAAGTGGCTGACCCCGAACCGGACCTGGATCCACGGCACCGGGATCGAGCCGGACATCGTCGTGTCCGACGCCACCGATCCCGCGAATGCCGAGGGGGATCCGGCCCTGGAGCGGGCGCTCGAGGTGCTCGGCGTGCCCGCCGCCGACGCCGGGTAACGGTTCGCAACCCCGAGTTCGCCCGCCCGCAACGCGCGCCCGTTGCGCGGCCGGTCGACGTCCTGTACGGTTCGCCTCGAACGAAAGGAGGTGATGTGCAGTGATCGACAGTCCTCGCTGCACCACCTTGGCGGAGGTCGCTGCCTAGGAGCGGTCCCGACCAGGTGGTCGAAGCGCAATGCGAACGCCGGTCCGAGAGGACCGGCGTTCGTGCGTCCGGCGCGCGATCATCTCCGTGCGCCGTCCGGCTGCATCCGTCCGGTCCGCGCGCCGTGCGGAGCACGTACCGAGGAGGAAGCCGCATCGTGGGCGAGCACACCGTCGCCCTCAACCGCAAGGCACGCCACGAGTTCTCGATCGACGAGACGTTCGAGGCGGGCCTCGTGCTGTCCGGGACCGAGATCAAGAGCATCCGCGCGGGGAAGGTCAGCCTCGCCGAGGCATACGCCCGCGTCGAGCGCGGTGAGGCGTGGGTGATCGGGATGCACATCGCCCCGTGGGAGACCGGCAACCGGTACAACCACGAGCCGAAGCGGACGCGGAAGCTGCTGCTCCACCGCTCGGAGATCGACGAGCTGCTGGGCAGGACGAAGTCGAAGGGGCTCACGCTCGTGCCGCTGCGGCTGTACATCGACGAGCGCGGCCGGGCGAAGCTCGAGATCGGGCTGGCGCGCGGCAAGTCGCACCAGGATCGCCGCCGCGACATCGCCGCCCGCGACGCGAAGCGGGAGGTCGAGCGCGCGCTCGCCGAGGCGCGCCGCGGCTGAGCCGGCGACCGTCAGCGGAGCAGATAGCGCCGGCTGAGCGGCACCTCGGTCACCGGGTCGGCGGCCAGCGGCCGGCCGGAGAGCGTCACCCGGCCGTCGAGCGGGTCGATCACGACCGGCGCCGTCGCGCGGTTCGCCCACAGGTCGGCCCGGGTCAGGCCCCGCGTCCCCCGGACGGGGATGACCTGCCGCCGCGTCCCGAGGCGCCGCGCGATCCCGGCGTCCACGCCGGCCGCGGACGCGAACGTGACCGAGAGCGATGCCGCGGCGCGCGGCATGGCGCCCCAGTCGCCGCGGTAGCGGGTGGGCTCGGCCCGCTCGACCGTCGCGTTCCCCTCGCCGAGCGGGCCCCACGCTGGATAGCCCGCCTTCAGCACCCACTCCGGTTTCACACCGAAGAAGGCGGGCTTCCAGAGCACGAGGTCGGCGATCCGCCCCGGCCGAAGCGAGCCGACCTGGTCGCTGATTCCGTGCGTGATCGCGGGCTCGATCGTCACCTTCGCGAGGTACCGCAGGACGCGGTCGGTGTTGTCGCCGGGCGTCTCCTCCGGAAGGCCCGGGTGACCGGTTCCGGCCTCGGTCGCGCGCCAGCGCTTCATCACGTGGGCGAGCTGGAGCGTCCGCCGCACCGTCTCGCCGATGCGTCCCATGCCCTGTGAATCCGAGTTCACGATCGCGATCGCGCCGAGCTCGTGGAGCGGGCCCTCGGCAGCCATCGTGGCCGGATGGATCCGCTCACGCGCCAGGTCGATGTCCCCCGCCACCTGCCACGTGCCGCCGTGGTTGAGGATCGTCATCGCGACGTGCTCGTCCGGCGTGGCGCGGCCGAACGGCACGGTGGGTGTCGTTGACGAGCACACGACCGAAGGTTCGCGCACGAGGCCGAGGAGGTCGGGGACGTGACCGCCGCCGGTGCCCTCGACGTGGTAGGCGTGGACCGTGCGGCCGCCGATTGCCGCGACGGTGTCCTCCAGCTCCGCCGACTCGTGGAGGCCGTCGGTATGGAGGCTGACGGTGACGTCGTGCTCGTCCGCAAATGCGAGCACGCGGTCGATCAGCTCCGGGTACGCGCCGTAGTCCTCGTGGATCTTGAATCCCGTCGCCCCGGCCTCGAGGAGCGCGTCAAGCCCCGCGGGATCCTCCGCCCGGGCGTTCGCCTGGAGCCCGACGTTGAGCGGCCAGTCCTCGAGCGCCTCGAGCGTCCGGAGCATTGCCCAGGGCGGCTCCTCGAACCCGGCCGTGACGAGCGTCGTCACCCCCGCCGACAGCGCGACCGGGAGCAGCTCGGGTGAGATGAGGTGGACGTGCGTATCGACAGCACCGGGCGTGGCAATCAGCCCGTACCCGCTGATCGGCTGGGTGTGGGGCCCGATCGGCAGCTCGATTCCGTCGCTGATCTCCGGGTTCCCCGCGCGACCGATGCCGACGACCCGCCCGTCGCGGATCCCGATGTCGGCCTTGACGACCCCGATCGTGGGGTCGACGACGACCGCGCCGACGACCACGATCTCGAGCTCCGAGTCGCCCGCGCGATCCCACTGGGTCATCCGGGAGCGCAGGTTCCTGGCGTAGCCCCAGAGGGGCTCGTCACCGGGTGCCTGGCGGTCCTCGCCCACGCGGATCCAGAGATCCGTGTCGCCCAGCCGGATCCGGTCTCCGGCCTGCGGGCCGTAGCGGGCGCGCAGCTCCGCGCCGTCGATCCGGCTCACGGGCGCCGACCGAGGGAGCCGCCGTACCGGACGAGCCGGACGACCTTCGACTCCCCGGGCGTCCAGCCCGCCCATGCGCCGGCGGGCACGTCGAGGCGGAAACCGTCCGCCGCGGCCCGGTCGAACTCGAGGCGTGGGTTCACCCGGTGGAACGGGTAGTGGGACGAGACGCGGACGACCCGGCGGGACGTGTTGCGCACGGTGAGCTCGATCACCGCCCGTCCGGCGACCGGATCCCGTCCATCGGCCTCGTCGGGAACGATGGCACCGGGTCCATCGCCGGACGGCGACAACGCCACGCCGTCGTCCAGCGGATCGACGAGCACGACGAGCCGCGTGCCCTCGTCGAGCAGGACCTCCAGGCGCACCTCGTCGAGCAGCTCGCGCACGCCGTCGAGAACGTCGTCCGCGCGGACGGCGGTCCGGCCGGCAGTCTCCACCCCGGCGAACGAGGCACCCGCCCGCGCTGCCTCGAGCATCGCGTCACAGATGAGCGCGACCGCCTCGGGATGGTTCAGCCGCAGGCCCGCCGCACGCCGACGTCGGGCGAGCGCCGCCGCGACGAACAGCCCGAGCCGTTCCTCCTCCCAGGGGATCAGTCGCATCGGGTCGATCGTAGCCGCGGCGTCGGGGCTTGACATGCAACTTCGAGGTTGCGTATTGTCGCCGAGACATGGACGCCGTCCTCGCCGCCGTCGCCGACCCGACCCGCCGCCTGCTCCTCGAGCGGCTGCGCCGGTCCGGCCCGGCGTCGGTGACCGCGCTCACCGCCGGGCTGCCGATGACGCGCCAGGCGGTCACGAAGCACCTCGATGCGCTCGGCGCGGCCGGGCTCGTCCGGGTGCGGCGGCGGGGCCGGGAGCGGCTGCACCAGCTCGACGCCGAGCCGCTGCGCGCGGTGGACGACTGGCTGCGTCCATACGCGGAAGCGTGGGACGACCGCCTGGCCGCGCTCCGGCGACACCTGGAGGAGGACGACACGTGACCACGACGACCGACATCCCGGCGATCGAGCGACGGCTCGAGCTGCACGCAGCTCCGGAGCGCGTCTGGCGCGCCCTGACGGATCCCGACGAGCTCTCGGCGTGGTTCGGCCAGCGGGCCCACCTCGAGCCGCGGGCCGGCGGGGACGCGTGGTTCGAATGGGACGGCCACGGACGCTTCAACGCCCGGGTCGAGGTCTTCGAACCGCCACGCCGACTCCACTTCCGGTGGGGGAGCGGGGGCGGCCTGCCCGTCGATGCGGGCCCCACCACGCTCGTCGAGTTCGAGCTGGCGCCGCGACCGGGCGGCGGCACGGTCCTCCGCCTCCGGGAATCCGGCTTCCGGCGGGAGGACAGCCGCTGGGACAACACGGGCGGCTGGCTGCACGAGCTCGCCGAGCTCGCCGGGCTCGTAGCGGACGAGCCGTGGCAGGCGGGCATCCGCCGTACCGATCGCTTCGCGGCACCCGTCGAGCGCGTGTGGCGGGCCTTCATGGACCCCGCCGAGTTCCGGGCCTGGTGGGGGAGCGCGGAGCCCGTCACCTGGGAGCCCGGCGCAGGCGGCTGGTTCGCCTTCGAGGGGCATGGGCGGTTCGCGATGCAGGTCGAGCGCTTGGAGGCTCCCCGCTACCTGGCCTGGCGCTGGTCCCTGGAGCCCGGCCGGCCGCTGGACGAGTCGATCGAGGTTGTCACGACCGAGTGGTTCCTGGAGCCGACGGAGGACGGCGGCACGAACCTCCACCTGCTCGAGACCGGCTTCCGCGGGCCCGACAACCATCGCGAGAACAGCGGCGGCTGGGAGCGCGACGTGATCCCGGTGCTCCGGCGACGCCTCGAGGACGCCTGAGCCACCCCCGCGCCCCCTTGGCAGCCGGCGCCTCGTGCGCTACGATGCCCATTCCGAACAGCCGTTCGGTCCTGTGGGGATGCGTGGTTTCGACAGGGCCTGGTTGTCAGGAGACGCGAGCCGAGGTTGTCGCCAGGCCTCGTTAAACAGGCGGCAAACGAAGTACCTGCCAACAAGCAGGCTCC
>DASSPX010000118.1:0-8210 GCA_035699445.1 Candidatus Limnocylindrales bacterium
GTGATCCCCTCCTCCCACGCGACCCGCCCGATGAGCTGGCTGATCCCGAAGCCGAGGTTGCAGATCGCGCCGGGCGGGAACTCGAGGAGCGACCGCCTCGCGATGACCTTGCGCACGTCGAGCGGCAGCGGCGGCTCGTCGGTGACCGGCCGCCGGAGCGCCCCCGCGTAGTACGGCGAATCGCGAGTGATGTACGTCTGCCACTGGTCCGGATCGACGTACACGTGGTCGATGAGCGCGCCGGGCACCTTGACGTCCCGCGCGGGCAGGCTCCCGCGGCGGGCAAGCTGGCGGACCTGGGCGATGACGATGCCGCCGCTGTTCCGGGCGGCCATCGCCATCGACAGCATCTCGCCCTGGACCGCCTCGCCCTCCATCGTCAGGTTGCCGTCCTCGTCGGCGGTCGTGCCGCGGATGACGGCGACGTCGATCGGGAACGCGTGGTAGAGCAGCCACTCCTCGCCGCGGAGCGTGACGACCTCCACGAGGTCCTCGGTGGTCCGCGCGTTCTGCTTGCCGCCGGTCTGCCGCGGGTCCACGTACGTGCCCAGGCCCACCTTCGTGACCAGCCCCGGCCGCCCGGCGGCGATCTCGCGCGTCAGCTGCGAGAGCACGCCCTGCGGGAACGAGTACGCCTCCAGCTCGTTCGCCTCGACGAGCGCGCCCAGCCGCGGCTCGTTGCCGATGTTGCTGCCGATCGTGCGCTTCATCAGCCCGGGCAGCCCGAGCTGCGAGAAGCCGCGGTCGGCGAAGTCGCCGATCCCGACCACCCGGACGGTCGTCAGGTCGCGCGGGCGGGCTTCGGCCTGATAGACCGCGGCGAGCTCGTCGATGAACCCCTGGGGCAGGGCGTGACCGGCACCCGAGCCGCCGACGATCACAGTGGCGCCGTCCGGGACCCGGTCCACGGCCTCACGCACGCTGATCACCGTGGTCACGGCATGTATCCCCCGCCATTCGGATTGAGCGTCTGGCCGAGGTACAGGGACGACGCGTCGGAGAGGAGGAAGATCACCGACTGCGCAACCTCGTCGGCCCGGCCGAAGCGGCCCAGCGGCATGTCCCGGAGCCGCGCGCGGCCCGCGTCGGTGTCCGCGAGGTCGGCCGTCATCGCGGTGACCGTGAACCCGGGCGCGACAGCGTTGACGCGCACGCCCCGAGGACCGAACTCGCGCGCGAGCGCGCGCGTGAGCCCGACGAGCCCTGCCTTCGCGGCCGAGTAGGCCGCGGTCTCGGCGATCCCCATCTGGCCCAGCCGCGAGGCGACGTTCACGATCGACCCCCCGCCCTGCGCGAGCATTGGCGGCAGCGCCGCGCGACACGTGTGGAATGCGGCCGTGAGATCCGTGGCGATCACCGCGTCCCACTCCTCCGGCGCGATCGAGAGGAACGGCCCCACCTGGGTCCGTCCGGCGTTGTTCACCAGGCCGTCGATCCGTCCGAACCGCTCGAGCACCCGTGCCACGAGGTCCTCGGCGGCGCGTCCGTCCTCGAGATCCGCGGCGAACGCCTCGCCCTCGGCGCCCGACGCGAGGATGCGTTCGAGCGTCTGCTGCGCGCCGTCGGCCGAGCGGTGGTAGTGCACGGCGACCGTCGCGCCCTCGGCCGCCGCCTGCGCGGCGACCTCCGCGCCGATCCCGCGGCTGCTCCCGGTCACGAGGACCACCCGGCCCTGGAGCGCGGACCCCGTCAAGCGGCCACCCCCGCGAGCAGCCCGGCCCGCGCCAGCGCGTCGCGGACCGCCGCCGTCGTCTCGTCGCCCACCGGGAGCAGCGGCGGCCGCATCACCGTCGACTCGATCACGCCCAGCTCGCGCAGCGCGACCTTCGTCCGCGCCCGGTAGTCGCGGACCGGCTGGCCGTACACGACCTCCTCGAGCGGCAGGATCCGCTCCCAGATCGCGCGGGCCTCGTCCCAGCGCCCGTCCCGCGTCAGCTCGACCATCTGCACCTGGAGGTCGGTGGCGAGGGTGCCGAAGCCGATGAGCGCGCCCTCGGCGCCCATCACGAACGACTCGTAGATGAAGTTGTCGTCACCCGTGAGGAGGTCGATCGGCCGCTCGAGCTTCTCGATCATCCGCCGCGTCTGCAGGTAGAGCCGCGCATCGAACGACGCCTCCTTGAGCGCGACGACGCTGTCGATCGCCGCGATCCGGCGGAGCGTGTCCTCGGAGAAGATCACGCCGCCGAGCGCCGGCTGGAGCTGGAACGCGATGAGCGGCAGCCCGCAGCCCCGGGCGACCGCCTCGTGATACGCGACCGGGATCGCCGGGTCGAGGGGGGTGCCCTGGTAGGCGGGGATCGGGAACACGAGCAGGCCGCGCGCGCCGGCGCCCTCCGCGCGCTTCGCCTCCTCGACGGCCTGCGCGGTGAACGTTGCCGAGAGTCCGGCGATCACGGGCACGCTGCCGGCCTCGTCGACCGCGACCCGGAGGACGCGCTCGCGCTCATCCGGCCAGAGGTGCGGGCCCTCGCCGGTGTCGGCGTTGACCGCGAGCGCGACGGGGCCCTGGGGCAGGAGCCACTGGAGGTATCGGCGGTAGGCGGCTTCGTCGAACCCGCCGTCCGCGTCGAGGGTGAGGATGCAGGCGGGGATGATCCCGCGGAGGTTCAGGCTCACGGCGTCGCTCCTGGTGCGTGGGGTCGAATGGCGGCTCCGGCGCCGTTCGGCGGCGGCGCGGTCGAGCCGCGCAGGACGACCTCGGTCGGGACGGTGCGCGGCACGTCGGGCTGGCCGGCGAGCTGCCGCTCGGCGGAGGCGAACCCGAGGCGACCGAGCTCGCGCAGCGGCAGCCGCACGGTGGACAGCGCGGGCGAGGTCATCGACGCCGTCGCGATGTCGTCGAAGCCGGCGACGGACACCTGGCCCGGGACGTCGATGCCCAGCGCGTGGAGGCGGCTGAGCGCACCCAGCGCGAGCAAGTCGTTCGCGGCGAGGATGGCGGTGAACGGCGTCCCGTCGGCGAGCAGCCGGTCGACCGCGAGCGCGCCGCCCTCGTGGTCGAAGCCGGATTGGACGATCTGCCGCTCGTCGGGCGGGATGCCCGCCTCGGCGAGGCCCTGCCGGTAGCCGGCGAGCCGCTCCCGGGCGACGTACAGCCGCGCTGGACCGGCCAGGAACGCGATCCGGCGGTGCCCGAGCCCGACGAGGGCGCGGACCATCGACGCGATCCCGCCGGCGTTGTCGACCCGGATCTCGGGCTCGCCGAGCGCGTGCGGCGAGAGATGGACGACCGCGGCACCCGAGGTCCGCATGGCCCCGAGGTGGCGCGGCAGCTCGGCGTTGAGCGCCGGGTCGTCGAGGCCGCTGCCGGCGAAGATCACCGCCGCGGCGCGCATCGAGCGCAGCAGCCGGACGTACTCGCTCTCCCGAACGGGGTTGCGCTCGGAGCTGCACGTGATCACGAGGAAGCCGGCCGGCCCGGCGGCGTCCTCCACGCCCCGGACGATCTCCGCGAAGTACGGGTCGGTGATGTCGTGGACGATCACCGCGACGACCGGGATGCGGTGCTTCAGCAGCCCCCGCGCGAGCGCGTTCGGGACGTAGTCCAGCTCGCGGGCGGCCTCGAGCACCCGCTCCCGCGCCTCCGCGGACACCGGGTAGTCCGCCGCGGACACGACCCGCGAGGCCGTCGAGACGGACACGCCCGCCCGGCGGGCAACCTCGGTGATCGACGTCACGTGGTCGGGCTCAGTACGGGAACGGGAAGGACTTCGGCCGGTCCCGGACCGTCACCCATTGCCACTGCGTGAACGTCTCCCAGTTCGCCTCGCCGCCGAACCGGCCGCCGTTGCCCGAGGCGCCCATGCCACCGAACGGGATGACCGCCTCGTCGTTGATCGTCTGGTCGTTCACGTGGACCATCCCGGCCCGGATGCGCTGGGCGAGCGCGAGACCGCGCGAGATCGAGCGCGAGTACACCGCGCCGGCCAGCCCGTACTCGCTGTCGTTCGCGAGCGCGAGCGCCTCCTCGTCCGTGTCGAACGTGATCACCGGCGCGACCGGGCCGAACGTCTCCTCGCGCCACGCCGGCAGCTCCCGGCTCACGTCCGCGAGCACCGTCGGGTGGTAGAACAGCCCGTCGCTCGTGCCGCCGGTGAGCAGCCGCGCGCCGCCCTCGACCGAGCGGCGCACGATGCCGTCCACGCGCGCCAGCTGCTTCTCGTTGACGATCGGCCCCAGGTCCACGGACTCGTCGCGGTACGGATCGCCCAGCCGGAGGCGCCTCGCCTTCTCGACGAGCGCGTCGGTGTAGTCCGCGGCGACGCTCCGGTGGACGATGTGCCGCCCGACGGCGAAGCACACCTGGCCCTGGAACTGGAACGAGGCGTACGCGCCCGCCGAGGCGGCGGCGTCGATGTCCGCGTCGTCGAGGACCACGAGCGCGTTGTTGCCCCCGAGCTCGAGCGAGACCTTCTTGAGCAGCCGGCCCGCGAGCTCGCCCACCCGCCGTCCTGCCGCGGTCGAGCCGGTGAACGACACGACGTGGACGTTGGGGTCGCTCACGATCGCCTCGCCCACCTCGGCGCCGCCGACGAGCACGTGGAGCAGGCCCTCGGGGAGGCCGGCCTCGCGGAACACGGCCTCGAACAGCGCGCCGCCGCACACGGGCGTCTGGGGATCGGGCTTCAGGAGAACGGCGTTGCCGAGCGCGAGCGCCGGCGCGACGACCCGCATCCCGAGCACGGACGGCGAGTTCCACGGCGTGATCGCGCCGACGACCCCGACCGGGATCCGGCGGACCATGGACAGGCGCTCCGGTTGCGCCGACGGGACGAGCTGGCCGTACGGCTGGGAGGGCATCGTCGCGGCGACGTGCAGCTCCTGGGCCGTGAAGTTCTGCTCGTGGTGCATCTTGTTCCGGTGCGCGCCGGTCTCGCGCTGGGTCCAGGTCCCGAACTCCGGCCGGTGCGCCTCGTAGATCTCGGCCGCGCGCCGGAGGATCCGGGCGCGCTCCTGGTAGCTCGTCGCCGCCCACGCGGGCTGGGCCTCGGCGGCCGCGGCCGCGGCGCGGGCGACGTCGGCGGGGGTCGCCGTCGGGACGCTGATGAGCCGCCGGCCCGTGGCGGGCTCGCGGACCTCGTGCGGCTCGCCACTGCCCGGTCGCCAGCGGGCGAGGAACGGGTCGAGCCAGCCGCCCGTGGTCGATTCAGGAGCCGTCGCGACCATCGTCATCTCCTTTCGCGGCGGCGAACCGCTCGGCGTACGTGCGCGGCATGCCCTCGATGCGTGCGCGAGTCCCGGTGGCGGGATCGCGCCACACGGGGCCGCGGGCGAGGACGGCGTCGATCAGGCCCTCCTCGAGGTAGGCCGGGTACAGCCAGGACTGCACCTCGATCGCGAGCTGGCCCGGGTAGCCGATCAGCTCCCGGACGCCCTTGTCCGTGTAGTAGCCGCCGACGATCACGAGCTGGAGCGCCGCGAGGCTGGTCGCCTCGTCCGCGCCGAGGGTCGCAAGCCGGTCCGCCACCTCGCCCAGGTCCGGCCGGAGCGCGGCACGGAGCGGCTCGACGAGATCCGGGCGGGACGTGAGCACGAACCGGATGCGGTCGTCGGTGAGCACGTCGGCCGCCGAGGGCATCCCGTGGGCGGCCGGGATGAGGTGATCGGCGACCGTCCGCAGGGTCGCCCGGGCGTCGGCGTCGAGGGCGCCGAGCGGGTCGGCGAGGATCTGCTCGCTCATGCCGGCACCTGCTGCTCGAAGCGGGTCTCGATCATGTGGTCGGCGGCGCGCAGCGCGATCGCGACGATCGTGGAGGTGGGGTTCACGCCGGACGACGTCACGAAGCAGCTCCCGTCCACGACGTAGAGGTTCGGGACGTCGTGGGAGCGGTTCCAGCGGTCGACGACGGACGTCCGCGGATCGTCGCCCATCCGGGCCGTCCCGAGGAGGTGCCAGCCCGAGTACCGCATCAGGCGGTCGACCTCGATCTTCCAGGCGCCGGCGGCTTCCATCGATTCCTTCGCACGCTCGATGTGGAAGTCGAGCATCCGGCGGGCGTTGTCCGCCATCGTGTAGTGGACCTCCGGCGCGGGAATGCCCGAGGAATCCGTCACCGTGCCCGACAGTGTGATGCGGTTCGCCTCGTCCGGGAGGTCCTCCGCGAACAGGCCCCAGTTCGCGCCGTGGCCGAGGTGCGTTCGGACGTGCACGTGGTGATCCGGGCCCCAGACCTGCTCGCCGGCGCGGCTCGGGAGCGCGGTGTTGATCGGACCGCCGGTGGGGGCGAGACCCCAGCGGGCGCCACGCACGAAGCCCCGGCGCTCGTCGGTCTCGTAGAACTCCAGGCTCTCGATGAGGTCGCCGAACTGGCCCTGCCAGCTCATGAGCGGCTCCTCGAACAGGCCGGCGACGTTCGCGAACGGGTGCATCATCAGCCGCCTGCCCACGAGGCCGGACGAGTTCGCCAGGCCGTCCCGGTGCTGCGGGCTCGCCGACAGGAGCAGCAGCCGCGGCGTCCCGATCGCGTTCGCCGCCAGGACGACCACCCTCGCCGGCTCGAAGTGCTCGGCCCCCTCCCGGTCGATCCACGTCGCGCCGGTCGCGAGACCCTTCGCATCGGTCTCGATCCGGCGGACGCGGGCGCCCGTGACGAGCCGGGCGCCGTTCGCGATCGCCTTCGGCCAGTGCGTGAGGTCGGTGGAGGCCTTGGCGCCCTCGTTGCAGCCGGACTGGCACGTGCTGCGCTGGACGCATGGCCGCCGGCCGTCGTACGGCGTCGAGTTGATCGAGTTGAACTCGGGCCACCAGTGCCAGCCGAGCTTCGTCATGCCGCGGGCAACCTTCAGGCCGGCCGAGCCGATGGGCAGCGGCGGCATCGGCGCGTCCTCGGTATCCGGCGGGTACGCGGGGTCACCCGGGAGGCCGCTGATGCCGAAGTCCCGGTCGGTCCGGTAGAAGTACGGCAGGAGCTCGAAGTAGTCGATCGGCCAGTCGTCGGCGACGCCGTCGAGCGAGCGGACGCGGAAGTCTGACGGCAGGGCGCGCGGCCAGGCGCCGGCGAAGATGATCGTGGACCCGCCGACCCCGTTGAACATCAGGGGCGAGACGGGCGTGTCCTGCTCGACGATCGGATAGTCCTCGGGGAGGCCGCGGATGTTCGGGCTGGTGGCCCAGTCCTTGCGCGCCTTCAGCTCCCAGTCGAGCCTGTTGCCGGGGTAGTCCGCGCGGTCGTGCCAGTCGCCCTGCTCGAGGCAGACGACCCCGAAACCCGCCTCGGCGAGCCGCTTCGCGACGACCGCCCCGGACGCGCCGGCGCCGATGATGAGGACGTCTGCGGGTTCGACGGCCATGGCGGCCTCCCTGTTCGAAGGGCGCGGCGGGGGACGTGCCGCGCAGCGTACAGCAAAGGTTCTCTATGGCGTGGGTCGTCCCCGCGCCGAGGCTCGAATGACGGGAACTCGGGCCCCGGCCCTCCGCCGGGGCCTTCGCCGATAATCGACCGCCCGAGACCAAGGAGGACGATTGAGTCAGCTCGAGATGTTCAGCCTGGACGGCCGCGTCGCCGTCATCGTCGGTGGCAGCGGCGGCATCGGCGCGGCGCTCGCCGAGGGCCTCGCGCAGGCCGGCGCCAGCGTCGTCGTCGTCGGGCGAACCCGCGAGACCTGCGACGCCGCGATCGCCCGGGTCGAGGCGGCCGGCGCGGCGGGCCACGTCGTGACCGCCGACGTCACGCGCGAGGACGACAGCGAGCGGATGGTCCGCGAGACCCTCGATCGCTTCGGGCGGGTCGACATCCTCGTGAACGCCGTCGGCGGCGGGGCCGGCAAGGTCCTCCACGACGCCCATGCGTACCCGCGCGAGGCGTGGGACTGGATCTTCGAGCTGAACGTGCGGAGCACCGTCGTCCCGACCCAGCCGGTGGTCCGGGCGATGATCGACGCGGGCACCCACGGCGCGGTCCTGAACATCTCGTCCGTCCGCTCGGCCCTGGGGATCAACGCCGGGTACTCCGCGTACGTCGCCGCGAAGGGCGCGATCAGCTCGCTCACGCGCCAGTGGGCGACCGAGTGGGCGAAGCACGGCATCCGGGTCAACGCGATCATGCCGACCTTCGTGGACACGCCCCAGGTCGCGACGCTGCTCGCGGACCCGGCGTTCAAGGCGGGGATCGTCAGCCGGATCCCGCTCGGCCGGGTGGGCGAGACCCGCGACCTCATCGGGCCGGCGGTGTTCCTGTGCTCGGACGCGGCGTCGTTCGTCACCGGGC
>DASSPX010000119.1:0-17422 GCA_035699445.1 Candidatus Limnocylindrales bacterium
CGGCGTAGCGAACCATGCGGTTCACCTCCGGTTTCGGCAGCCCGGCTACCTGCGAGAGGCCCGTGGCTTTGCGTCCCCGCCTCGCGACGGGTTTGCCGTTTGTCGACCCGGCATCGCCGGTGACGGCACGTTGCCGTCCGATGGACCGTAGCCCGCTGATGGCGGACCGGCAAGCAGGACCCTCGGCTCGCCGGGCCCGTACGGATGTCGGCGGCGTGCCCGCGGTGGACGAGCGGGGATGACGCGACTCGCCGCGGCCGACCGTTCGGCCCCACACCGAACCCCACAAAACCGCATAATCGCCGCGGCCGGAGAGGGTGTGCCGGCCCCCGCGCCTCCTCATCGAGGGAGAGGATGACGCCCGAGCGTGACGCCTATGCCGTCCTGCAGGTCGACCCCCGTGCCGAGCTCGACGTGATCCGGGCCGCCTTTCGCGCGCTCGCCCGCCGGTACCACCCGGACGGGACCGCGCCCGATATCGCCCGGATGGCCGAGCTGAACCGTGCCTACGCGCACGTGAAGACCCATGAGTTGCGAACGCAGTACGACCAGCTCGGCCGCCAGCCTGTCGCGATGGGCCCGGGCCGGGACGGGACCCCGGCGGCTCCGTACGACCCGTGGCGACGTCAGCCTGCGCAGCGCCCGGGCAGCGAGGGCGACGTGATCGACTTCGGTCGCTACGCCGGGTGGCGGGTGGCCGATCTCGCCCGTCACGACCCCGACTACCTGCGCTGGCTCAGCCGCCACTCGGGCGGGATCCGCTTCCGGCAGGCCATCGCGCGCGTCCTGCCGGGGGACGACGGCGTGGGCCGTCGCGGATCTGTCGTGGGATGAGCGCCGCCCTGGAGGCTGCCTCCGACCCGGATCGGGCGCGACTCGACGCGTGGCTGGCGCCGCTCGGCGTGGACTACGAGCTGTTCCCGTGCGATCCGGCGCTCGCCGATACCGCGCAGTTCTGCGCGGCGTACGGCTTCGCGCTCGAGGATTCGGCGAACACGATCGTGGTCGTCGGCAAGGCCGCCGAGCCCGTGTACGCGGCGTGCGTGGTGCTCGCGACCCATCGGCTCGACGTCAACCGGACAGTCCGCAACCGGCTCGGCACGCGCAAGGCGTCGTTCGCCTCGCCGGACGAGACGCGAGCGCTCACGGGGCAGGAGATCGGCGGCGTGACGGCGTTCGGGCTGCCGGCCGGCATGCCGCTCTGGGTCGATGCCGCGGTCATGGCCCGCGAGCGCATCGTCCTGGGCGGCGGCAGCCGCAGCTGGAAGGTGATCGCACCGCCGGCGATCCTGCCCGCCCTGGGCGCTGAGGTGGTCGAGGGCCTCGCCGCTCCGCGCGAGGGGTAGCTACGGTCCGGCGCGCGGCGCGGTCGCCGGCGGCTCCCGGCGGGCCCGTCGCGCGAGGTAGTCATGCCACAGGAGGCGGGCGGCGACCGACCGCCATGGGCGCCAGGACCCGGCGATCCGGCGAGCCTCGTCCACGCGCGGTCGCGCGGGGAGCGACTTGACCGCCGCGAGCGAGCTCAGGAGGGCGAGGTCCCCGTCCGGCCAGACATCGGGTCGCCCGAGAGCCATCAGCAGGTAGATGTCCGCGGTCCACGGTCCAATCCCGGTTTGCGCGAGCAGTGCGGACCGGGCGGCGTCGTCGGGGAGGGAGGCGATCCCGTCGAGGTCGAACGAGCCGTCGTCGATCGCGCCGGCAAGGAGGCGACCGTAGCGCGCCTTCTGACGGCTGAAGCCGGCAGCGAGGAGGTCGGCGTCACCGAGCGTCAGGAACGCCGCCGGCGTGGGCGGTCCGATCCGGGCGAGGAGCCGTTCGACGACGGCCCGCGCCGAGGCGAGCGAGACCTGCTGCTCGAGGATGATGTGGAGGAGCGTGGCGAAGCCGGGCGGGCGCGACCAGAGTGGCGGTCGGCCATGCTGCTCGACGATGGCCCCCAGGTCCGGGTCCCGCCGGCGCAGTGCCTCGGTGGCGACAAGCAGCGTGTCCATGTCCATGGGTACAGGGATCCGGGGCGCCGGCGACACCCGCCGAGGATCGCAGAGACAGATCAGCCGCGGGCGTCACCCTCGGGATCGTCAAGGCCGATCCCGCCCCAGACGACGTGCTCCCAGCCGACCTCCGGAAGGCCCATCGCGGCCCGCTCGGCCGCGCTCAGTGACGCGATGTGCGCTCGTGCGGCACGGGCGTGCTCGACCATGCCAGCCATGGCCTGCTCCTGGGCAACCGCATACGGGTCGCGCGCCGCAAGCCACGCCTCGAAATACGCCGCCAGCGATTCTGCGTCGTCGCGGAACGACCGGCGCCAGCTCTCGTCACTGTCGTCCTCGATCTCCTCCGGATTCCAGATCACGATGCGTCCGTTCCGGATGTCGATGCAGTCGTAGCCGGGATTGCGGTCCGAGAACGGGAGCAGGTAGCGCGGCCAGGGCTGGTCGGCCGGTCCGGCCGGCTCATCGGTCAGGCTGCGCCAGGCTGCCGCCGCAGCCTGCGCCGAGATGATCCCGCCGCCGGGACCGAAGCCGCCGTTGCCCACCTCGAGGTACACCTGCCGGAGGGGAGCGGGAAGCGCGAACCCGAGGGCAGCCTCCGCCTGCACCACCGCACGCTCCGTGGCCGGGGTGACGTCCGGCATCGGTGCGGGCGTGCTCATGTCGCGCTGGATCCGGTCGGCGCGCGCCAGCAGCTCCGGCTCCACGCGCCCGTCGCGGTTCGCCTGGACCACGCGCCCCAACGCCCCTGTCAGCTCCCGCAGCTGCTCGAACATCGAGGAGATGGACATCGACTGGACGCTCGCCGTGAAGACGCTCGGCGCGCCATCCACGCGGCGCTCCGCGTCTGCGGCGCGCTCTCGAAGACGGTGGACGAGCTCGGAGGGCAGGGATGCCAGCGACATGCCGTGATCGACCTCGTGTGACGGCGGGCCATGGGCGAAGGCCGACCGCCGACGACTATGGAGGCGTGGACGTGGCCGTCAACGGGACGATCGGGCCAGATCGAATGCCGATGCCGCCGCCCGGGCAGTCGCGTGGGACGCGGCGGCCCTCCCCGAAGTTCCCGGAACCTGCCATGGCACCGACCCGTCAGATCGGCAGCGCGACCCACCGGGGTCCCGATCCGCGGGCCCGGACCAGCAGTCGCGAACCAGTCGGAGACACCAACCTGTGTTTCGTGCTGTCCTGCACGCAGCGCGACCCCTCGCGCTGCTGATCGTCGCCCTCGTCGTGGGGGCCTGTTCGGTTGCCGGAGCTGCCGTGCCGTCCGGATCCGCGTCGCCCAGCCCGCTCGATCCCGACAAGCCGGTGTTCGTCGTCGACTACGAGGGCGGCTTCGTCGCCCCGATCACGAACGTCTCGCGCCTGCCGCTGATCGTCGTGTACGGCGACGGCCGCGTGGTCGTCCAGGGCCCGCAGATCGAGATCTGGCCCAGCCCGCTCATGCCCAGCGTCCAGGTGCGAACCCTCTCCCCCGAGGCGCTGCAGCGGCTGATCGACCTCGCCCGCGCGAAGGGCCTGCTTACCACCGCCCACTACGACTTCCCGGGCATCGCCGATGCCCCCGACACGGTCCTCACCATCGAGCTCGACGGCAAGACGTACCGCGTGAGCGCGTATGCGCTCGGCGAGGGCGCCGAGTTCGAGGCCGGGTTTGACCTCGACCAGGCGACCCGCGACGGCCGGGCGGCCCTGCGCTCGTTCATCGAGACCCTGATGGGCCTGCCGGACGCGGACTTCGTGGACGACTGGAGGCAGTTCGAGCCCGAGACGATCCGGGTGTACGTGACCGCGCACGGCGGCATGGCCGACCCCGAGCTCGGCGAGCAGCCCGTGATCGCGTGGCCGCTCGAGGATCTCGCCACGGCGGGAACGCAGATCGGCGACAAGTCGCTCGACCTGCGCTGCGTCGAGGTCTCGGGTGACGACCTGGCCACCGTCCTGCCGCTGCTCCGGCAGGCCAACGTCCTGACGCCGTTCGAGTCGGGTGGCGAGCGCTACCAGCTCGTCGTCCGGCCGCAGCTGCCGCACGAGGCGGGCTGCTGAGCCCACCGCCGACGGCGGCGACCGGTGCCCGTCCTCACGTGAGGGCGGGCACCGTCCTTTCCGCGACGATCCGCCCAGGCGGGCATGGACGAACGTCCACCAGCGGCGGCCACCGGCCGCGATGGCGGAACCAGGTGGCCGCGCGTCACCTCTGATCAGTGGGTGCCGCGCCCGGCTCCCTCGCTCGAACCGCTCACACGAAGGACCCCCTCGATGCCTCGCTCGTCCACCGCACCCACGGCCCGCGGCTCCGCCGTGACGGTCCTAGCCCTGCTCATCTCGCTTCTCGCCGTCGTCGCGCTCGTCGCCCTGGTCGCGGGCGGGGGTCTCGCCTCGCCCGCACCGTCGCCGTCGCCGTCCACCCCGACGTCACCGTCCACCCCGGCGTCACCGTCGCCTTCGGCCCCCCCGCCGGCCTCGCCCTCGCCCTCGCCGAGTGAGCCCGTGGGCGGGCTGTTCGAAGTCGACATGGACGTCGCCACGCCGCACGAGGTGGTCGTGATCGTCACGGACGAGACCGGCGAGGTCACGGGCGTGCGATCCGGTCGTGCGGGGGACGGCATGTCGGTCCGCTGGTACGAGGTTCGGGTCGAGAACGGCGATGCCGACACGCTCCGCGTGACCTGGGTCGGGTTCCCGCAGGATGAGCAGGTGCCGCTGCGGATCGATCGATCGGATGCCGGGCTGCGACTTGAGCTCGTCTCGGACGGGCCGCCGCCCAACAGCGATGGCCTGGGCTACGACCGCGTGCTCGAGATCGACTTCGCCGAGCCGGTCCGCGCCGAGGACGTGGTGGCGACGATCGAGGGCAGCCCCAAGGCGCAGGGCTGACAGACCCCCGTCGCCGAGTGACCGCGCGGTGAATCTCCCCCGTCCGGAGGAGGACCGTGCGTCGCGCCGGGTGCTACCCTGCGCACCGCCGTTTGCTCGTTGAGACCGGCTCTGGGGGAGGGGGATCTCCGTGACACCGCGCCGCTTCGGCGCGCCGTCTCCGCTGCTGCTTGCGCTGGCGTGGCTGCTCGCCGCGTGCGGTGGGGCGCCTCCGTCAGGTGCGGCCGCCACGTCGGTTCCGGATGCGTCGACGGGCGCCTGGAGCGCGGCGCCTTCGCCAGAGGCGACGAGCGGGACGACGGCTCCGGGCGCCCGGAGGCCGTCCTCCCCGACGCCGGACGCCGCCGTCGCTTCGCCGGCTGCATCGGACCCCGCGCCCACTCCCTCGGCAGCCGGGTTCGCGCCCATCGGGCCAACCGAGACAGCCGTCGTCGTCCGCGTCGTGGACGGCGACACCATCGTGGTGGACCGCGGGAACGGTCCCGAGCGGCTCCGGTACATCGGGGTCGATTCGCCCGAGACGGTCGACCCGCGGCGGCTGGTCGAGTGGATGGGTCGGGAGGCGTCGGCTGCCAATGCCGAGCTGGTCGAGGGGCGGGAGGTCGTGCTCGAGAGCGACGTCTCCGATCGCGACCGCCACGACCGCCTTCTCCGGTACGTGTGGCTCCATGAGGGGAGCTCGTGGACGCTCGTGAACCTCGAGCTCGTCCGGCTCGGGTTCGCGCAAGTCGTCACGTATCCCCCTGATGTCCGCTACGTGGAGGTCTATCTCGCGGCCCAGGCGGAGGCACGCGAAGCGGCGCGCGGACTGTGGGGGACCGAGCCCGCGGAAGCCTCCCCGCCAGGCGATGCGGCGCTCGACCCCTCGGGCTGCCATCCCGCCTATCCGGGCGTCTGCATCGCGGCGGCGCCGCCCGATCTCGACTGCCGCGACGTCCCGTTTCGCCGCTTCGAGGTCGTCCCGCCGGACCCGCACCGGTTCGATGGGGACGGTGACGGCATCGGCTGCGAGAGCCGCTGACGAAAGGAGGGGCCATCGACGAATCGCAGCCTGCCGCGCCCGGTCTCCTTCATCCACTGGCATCCAGGGGCACGCAGTTCATGATCTCTGTTCATCGCGGCGCGGCCGCGCTCGTCATCCATGCCAGCGTCGCGCTGGCGATCGCCGTCGGGGCGTCCGCCGCCGTCGCACCCGCGCCGGCGAACGCCGCGTCGTGCGTCCGGTTCGTCGGGAGCAACTTCGATGCGCCGGGCAACGACAATTACGCTGAGAACCTCAACGGCGAATGGGTCCGGATCAAGAACGTCTGCTCGACCACGAAGTCGATCGGCGGCTGGAAGATCCACGACGCGGGCCGGAAGCACACGTACACGATCCCGTCCGGCTACCGGATCGGCGCCGGCAGGAGCGTGACGCTGTACACGGGCCGCGGCACGCGGACGAGCGCCAAGCTGTACTGGGGACGTCCGTACGGAGCCGTCTGGAACAACGATGGCGACAAGGCGTACCTGCGGAACGGCTCGGGCACCATCCTGAGCACCTGGACGGAGTAGGACTCGTCCCCCGGGCGAGGCTGGCGTGGAGACTCGCCCGTGGCCGCACACCGGCAGAACCGGCCGGATGCCCCCGCCCTCGATTGTGCGCGCCCTTGCCTGGAGGCGCGCCCGGCGTGGGCGCCTGGTCCGGCGAAAGACCGGCCCAACGCTGACAGCGATCCACAGCGCGGCGGAGACCCGCGTCAGGATCGCCTTCGGCGCGTTCCGGGCCGGCCCAGTGCTCGTGCGAGTGCGCGAGGGCTCCGAGGGGCGGCGAGGGGCGTTCGCCGTGCCCACCATCGGCTCCAGCAATATCCGGGAGAATGCTTCGAGTGACGGTCACCCACCCGGGAAGCCCGTGAGCGTCGCCGACGGGATCACGCTCGAGCAGCTCGACGCGGACCCCTATCCCGTCCTCGCGCGCCTCCGGGCGACCGAGCCGGTGGCGTGGGTGGAGGCGCTCGGCGGCTGGCTCGTCACGCGCCGGGACCTGTGCGTCGAGGTGATGCGGGACGTCGAGCGGTTCACGGTCGACGATCCACGCTTCTCCACCGCCCAGGTGGTCGGCCCGAGCATGCTCTCGCTCGACGGCGCGGAGCACCGCCGGCACCGCGATCCCTTTGCCAAGGCGTTCCGCCGCGGTGAGGTGATGCGCCGGTTCGTCGGGCAGGTCGAGCAGGAGGCGCGCGACCTGGTCGAGGGGCTGCGCCCGGCGGGCGAGGCCGAGATCCGGCGGCAGCTCGCCGGGCCGCTCGCGGTGCGGGTCGTGGTCCACGCGCTGGGGCTGCTCGACGTCGAGCCATCGGTCGTCCTCGGCTGGTACGACCGGATCGTGGCCGCCGTGGACGCGGTCTCGGCGGGCGGGTCCGTCGACGACGCGGCCCGGCGTGCGTTCGAGGCCCTCGACGAGCACGTCGGCGAATCGATCGAGCGCTCGGACGGGGTGCTTGCGGAAGCGGCCGCCCGGCTCGAGCGGCGGGAGGTCGTGTCGAACGCTGCGGTGATGATGTTCGGCGGGATCGAGACGAGCGAGGGGATGACGACGAGCCTGTTCTGGCACCTGCTGACCTCGCCCGAGCAGCTGGCCGCCGTCCGCGCGCATCGCGCCCTGGTGGCGAGTGCAATCGAGGAATCGCTGCGCCTGGAGCCGGCCGCGTCGCGGGTGGACCGCTACGCGACCGTGGACGTCGAGCTGGGCGGGGTGAGGATCCGCCGAGGCGACCTGGTGATCGCGTCGCTCACGGCAGCGAACCGGGATCCGGCGGTGTTCCCGGACCCGGATGCGTTCGACATCGGGCGCCCGAACCTGCGCGAGCACGTCACGTTCGCGCAGGGCCCGCACACCTGCGTGGGACTGCACCTCGCGCGGGTGGAGACGGGGGCCGCGCTCCACGCGGCGCTCGACGCGTGGCCGGAGTTCGAGCTCGATCCGCGCAGCTCACCGCCGCGCGGACTCGTGTTCCGCAAGCCGAGGGCCCTGCACGTGCGCTGGGCCCCCGGCTGATCGGCTGGGGTCGGGGCCTTCGCCGGCTCAGGCCCGGGACGTGTCGCCCGCCGTGGCCGGCCGGGCGAGGATCCGGAGGGCGGCGACAAGCGCCGAGCGCAGGCGGGTGACGCCGGCCGGGCGTCGGTACCCCGCGGTCCGTCGCCGTCGTTCGGGGACGGGATCGAAGTCGTGGCGGGCGTGGTCGAGACCGATGAGCAGGGTGCCCAGGGCTCCGGGATCGAGTGCCATCGCAGGCTCCTTCACAGGTGGGTTGCTGGTGTCCGATCTGGTGGCCCCAGCCTCCCACCGTGGCCGTTCTGGGTCCAACACCTGGTGCGCCGGGATTAACATCGAGGGCGGGTGAATGAGCCAGCCTCTCCGATCGGCAACGAGCTCGACCTCCGCGCGCTGCGCTATTTCGTCGCCGCCGCTGAGGAGCTGCACTTCACGCGCGCCGCCGCCCGCCTGTTCGTTGCCCAGCAGGCCCTCAGCCGTGAGATCGCGCGCCTCGAGCGCCGGCTCGGGACCCCGCTGTTCACGCGGACCACCCGTCGCGTCACCCTCACGCCGACCGGCGAGCGGCTGCTCGAGCGTGCCCGCGAGCTGCTCGCGCTCCACGACCGGACCTGGCACGAGCTCCGGCCGGCGGCGCGCACCGTGGTCGTCGACCTGCTGAGCGAGGGCCGTCGCACGGGGCTTCGCGTCCTCGAGGCGGTACGGCTGGCCCACCCGGAGCTCGACTTTCGGGGCGGGTACGGTGGCGGGATGGCGCGGTCGATCGGCCGGCTCGTCGTCGGCGAGCTGGACGTCGCATTCGGTCGTGTCGAGGGGCTCGGGCGAGCGCTGCCGGCCTCGCTCGAGGCACGGGGGGTCCGCAACGAGCCCCTCGCGCTGCTGCTGCCGGACGGGCATGCGCTGGCCGGTCGCGAGGCGATTCCCCTGCGCGAGCTTGCCGGCCTCGAGGTCGACGTGAACCTGGACGATCCGGCGTCGCCCGAGTGGTCGGATCTCGCTCGACAGGTGCTCGCGCTCGCCGACGCGCGCTCCGCCCCGCCGCATCCCGCCGCGGTGGGAGCGGAGGAGGCGAGCCATCACCTCCGCCGGCAGGGACTCCCGATCCTCACCGGGCTCGACCACGCGGACGTGCCCGGCGGGGTGCTGCGCCCGATCGTCGATCCGGTGCCGCTGTGTCCGTGGTCGATCGTGTGGCGGCGCGCCGCGGAGCCGGACCCGGGCGTATTGGCGGTGATCGATGCGGCGAGCCGGCTCGCCGCCGAGCACGGCTGGCTCGAGCAGCCCCCGGATGCGTGGCTGCCCGAGCCGGAGCGGCGGGACGCAGGTTCGATCAGCTCGGCCGGCGGGCCGCCGTGAGGCTCAGCCCTGCGGCGGTTCCATCGGGCTCATGAGCTGGAAGTAGTTGTCGTCGGGGTCGGCGAGCGTGGCGATCATCCCGTTGAGGGGCTCGTCGAACCCGTACGGCTCGGCGACGACGATCGCGCCGGCCGCCTTCATCCGCTCGAACTCGCCCTGCACGTCCGGGGTCTCGATGTTCCAGATGATCCGGCCCGGGTGGACGCTCTTCCCCTTGACGTCGCTGTGCGGCCCGACGGTCACGAAGCCGCTCCCGATGAGCCAGCCCGTGTAGCCGCCATCGCTCATCGTCGGCTCGCCGAACAGGCGCGTGTAGTACTCGACCAGGCGCTGGGGGTCCTCGGACCCGATCAGGATGCTGTTGAAGTTCACCGGGTCGTTCCTCCTCGGGGCTCTCGATGTGCCAATGGGTCTAGCGGTTGAGACGGCGTGTCGCGTTGGAACTCACCGCCGGGCGATCAGGGCGGGCGACGAGTGTCGCGCACCTGGCCCGATCCCCTCCGCCGTGAGTGTTGGCCGCGGTGCCCCGGACGGCTCCGTGCGTGGGATGTTGGCCATGTTCGAGGCCTTGCAGCCGGGCTAGCACTCACCCGGAGCATGGATTGGCCAGGTTCGGTTCCCCGGGACGGCCACCCGGCGATACTCGATCGCAACGGGACACGCGCCGGGTGCCGGCTCCTCCGACCCGTGCGGCGCGCTTTCATCGGGCCCCTGCGCCGACATCCTCCATCCATGCTCGAGCCCACCATCCCTGCGCGACACGCCCGGCGCCGTGACCGTCCGGGGTGGCTGTGGGCGCTCGCCCTGGCGATCGGCGGCGTGCTGCTCGTGTCGCAGGCGTCCAGTCTCGCCGATGCGATGGCGGCGCTCGTCTCGGTCGAGCCTAGCTGGCTGCTCGCGGGCACGGCGCTCGTCCTCATCCGGTTCGCCGCCGCCGGGATCTCGCTCCAGGCCGTGGTCGCGCCCCGGATCGGGCTGCGCGACGGCCTGGCCCTCCAGCTCGCCTGCACGTTCGTGAGCCGCATCACGCCGGAGGGCGTCGGCTGGGTGGTCGTCACCCAGCGGTACCTCGAGCGGATCGGCGTGCCGCGTGCGGACGCCATGGCCGCGATCGCCCTGAAGGTCGCGGCGTCGGGGGTCACGCGCGTCGCGATCATCGTCGCGGTGCTGGCGATGGTCGGGAGCGCGGCGCTGGAGCGGCTCGAGGCGCCGGCGATCGACCCGCTGCTCCTCGCGCTCGTGCCGGTCAGCCTGATCGGCGTCGTGGTCATCGCGCTCGTGCTGCGCCGGCACGCCCTGGCGATCGTGCGCCTGGCCGTGGCGGCCGTGGACGCCGCCTGGACGGGCACGCGGGCGCTCGCGCACGAGCCGGGCCGGCTCCTCGCCCTGCTGGTGTCCACCGCGGCGATGACGATCCTCGCGATCCTCGTCCTGGGTGTGAGCGCGGCGGCCTCGGGTGCGGATGTGCGCCTGCTCGACGTGTTCGTCGTGTACCTCGCGAGCTCGGCGATCTCGGCGCTCAGCCCGACGCCCGGGAACCTCGGCGCGACGGAGCTCGCGTTCACGGCCGGCTTCGTGGCCATCGGCGTTCCGCCCGGTCCCGCACTCGCCGCGGTCCTGCTCTACCGGCTGCTTACGTTCTGGCTGCCGATCCTGCCGGGGCTGATCGCGTATCGCCAGCTGGCGGCACGCGGGTCCATCTGAGCTGACGCATGATTCGCGCGTGGCTGTCGAGCTCCTCGCGACGAAGATCACGCCGCCGCGGGTGCGCCGGCGGGCGATCGCGCGCGACCGGCTCACGGATCGCCTCTCGACCGCCGCCGATGCCCGGCTGATCCTCATCTCCGCGCCACCCGGGTTCGGCAAGACCACGCTCGTCACGGACTGGATCGCCACGCGCGGGGAGGGGGGCGCCACGGCGTGGGTCTCGCTCGAGCCGTCGGACGCCGAGCCGGTCCGCTTCTGGACGTACGTGCTCGCCGCCATCGGGTCGGCCGCCCCCGGCGTCGGGGATGGCGCCCGGGAGCTGCTGGCGGGCGGCCAGGGCGCCGTCGATGCGGCAATCGCATCGCTCGTCAACGACCTGACGGGGAGGGAAACCGAGCTCGTGATCGTGCTCGACGACCTGCACGCGGCGGAGACGCCCGAGATCGGCGAGCGTCTCGCGTTCCTCGTCGACCACCTGCCGCCGAACGCCCGCGTGGTGATCATCACCCGCTCCGATCCCGCGCTGCCGCTCGCCCGCCTGCGCGCCCGCGGCGAGCTCGTCGAGATCCGCGCCGCCGACCTCCGGTTCACGCCCGAGGAGGCGGCGGAATACCTGAACGACCTCATGGGACTCGGGGTCGACGCCGCCGGCGTGGCCGCCCTCGAGGTGCGGACCGAGGGCTGGATCGCGGCCCTCCAGCTCGCCGCGCTGTCGATGCAGGGCCGGGCCGACCTCGCCTCGTTCATCGACGGCTTTGCCGGGAACGACCGCTACGTCGTCGACTACCTCGCCGACGAGGTGCTCGAGCGCCAGCCGGCCGACGTCCGGGCGTTCCTCCTCGAGACCGCCGTCCTCGATCGGCTCACGGGACCGCTGTGCGACGCCGTGACCGGCCGATCCGGCGGGGCCGCGATGCTCGAGGTGCTGGATCGGCGGAACCTGTTCCTCGTCGGGCTCGACGACCAGCGGCGCTGGTACCGCTACCACCACCTGTTCGCGGATCTGCTGCGCGCCCGCCTGCGCGAGCAGCAGCCCGACGTCGTCCCGGCGCTGCACCGCCGCGCGAGCGCCTGGTTCGAGGCGAACGGCGACCGACCGGATGCCATCGCGCACGCGCTCGAGGGCGGCGATGTCGACCGCGCCGCAGAGCTGATCGAGCTCGAGGCGCCTTCGCTTCTCCGCCTTCGCCAGGAGGTGACCGTGCGGCGCTGGCTGGATGCCTTGCCGGAGACCGTGTTCGACACCCGGCCCGTGCTGGCCGACCGGCACGCGGCGGTCCACCTGCAGTCGGGCGGCAGCCTCGAGGTCGTCGATCGCCGGCTGACGCAGGCCGAGCGATGGGTCGATGCTGCACGCCAGGCGAGTGCGGGGACGACGGAGGCGCCGCGGGGACTGGTTGCCGTCGACGCGCTCGGGCTTGAAGCACTGCCCGGCGCCGTTGCGCTCCATCGCGCCGGCCTGATGTGGATCCGCGGCGACCTCGACGGGACGATCACGCACAGCCGGGCCGCCCTCGAGCTGCTCCCCGAGCGGACGCTCGAGCGGGGCGGGATGGCTGCGATCCTCGGGCTGGCGCAGTGGCGGCTGGGTGAGCTCGACTCCGCCCACGCGGCATGGTCGACCGCGATCGAGGACATCGGCAACGCGGGACACCACGCGGACGTTCTGGGCTGCTCGATCGCGCTCGCGGACATCGAGCTCGCGCAGGGCAGACTCCGCGCGGCCGAGCGCACATACGAGCGCGGGCTGCGCCGCGCCGCCGACACCGGCGAGCCGGCCCTCCGGGGACTCGCCGACATGCACACCGGGCTTGCCGAGGTCGCCCTGCAGCGAAACGACCTCGCCGAGGCACACCGGCACCTCGACCACGTGGCCGAGCTCGGGGACGCCGCCGGCCTTCCGCAGAACCCGTATCGCTCTCGCGTCGCGCGGGCGCTGGTCGCCGCGGCCGACGGCAACACGACCGAAGCGATCCGCCTCCTCGACGAAGCCGAGCGCCTGTACGAGGGCGACTTCTTCCCCGAGGTCAGACCCGTCTCCGCGGTCCGGGCGCGGGTGCTCATCCGGGCGGGCCGGACGGCAGAGGCCCGCGCCTGGGCAGCAGAGCGCGGTCTCTCGATCGACGACGAGCTCAGCTACCTGCGCGAATACGAGCACGTGACGCTCGCGCGAGCGCTCCTGCGCGAGGTCGAGGTTGGCGGGCGATCGGGCGACGTTGTCGGCGTCGTCAGGTTCGTCGACCGCCTGCTCGACGCTGCCGAGGCGGGCGGCAGGACCGGCTCGGCCATCGAGCTGCTCGGCCTTCGTGCACGCGGACTTCGCGCCCGCGGGGACCGTGCCGGAGCCGCCGGCGCCATCGCGCGTGCGCTGTCGCTTGCGGAGCCGGAGGGCTACGTCCGCGTGTTCGTCGACCAGGGCGAGGCGCTCCTGCCGCTGCTGCGGGAGGCGGCGAAGTCGGGGTCAGCAGCGGGCTACGCCGCACGCCTTGTTGCGGCGATCGGCGATCGCCTCCCCGGACCCGCCGACGCGCGCCCGACCGATGCCTTGAGCGAGCGCGAGCTCGACGTCCTGCGGCTCCTCGCGAGCGATCTCTCCGGGCCGGAGATCGCGAGCCAGCTCTTCGTATCGCTGAACACCATGCGCACGCATACGAAGAGCATCTTCGGGAAGCTGGGGGTGAACTCTCGCCGGGCCGCGGTCCGGCGGGCGGCCGAGCTCGGCCTGCTGCGAGGATCCGCCGGGCGCTGAGGGCGCGCTGACCGCCCGCCCGAAATCACCACGTCGCTCACCACATGCGGTGAGGCGCGTTCACCACGCCGGTCGCGACCGTGTGCTCCATCGAACCCGTCCGCCCGGACGCGGAGAACGACAAGGAGCGCAGCCGCATGAAGATCCCGAACCTCCGCCGCACGATCCCGCTTGCGATCGCCGTCGCGGCGATCGCCGGCACAGCCGCCGCCCTGCCGGGCGCCTCGACCGCCGACGCGGCGGGTCTCCGGAACTGCGTCGACATCACCGGCTCGCAGTCCGGTCGTGTCGGCTGCTGGGAGAACGTCTGGGCCGACGGGCGCGAGGTCCGGATGACCTTCGCGAACACGCAGTACCGCGGCGCGACGTCCGCCGACATCGATCCCTTCTACTTCCTCGCTCCGCAGGGTGCGGTAGCGCAGGGCGCGCTCCCGATCCCCCACGACCACGTCATCGATGGCGTGCCCAGCGACAGCTCGTATGCCGTGCATCTCCACGGCTGGTTCGTCCTGTGCACCGGCCAGGGCATCGCCAGCGGGGCATGCACCCCGGAGTTCGGCGCGCTGGACGGCGTCAATCAGCTGCCGTTCGCCAGCCGCGTGAACGGTGCCCCGCTCACGTCGACGGACTCGATCGAGGCCGCGGTGGACGCGGGCGTGCTCGTCCTCATCGACACCGGTGCCGTCCTCATCGGCACCGTCACCGGGAAGTGACGGGGCGCCGATGAGCGATCGACCGAAGCCCGCCGACGCCGGAACGTACGAGATCCGGCTCGGCGGGACGCTCGACCGGCGCTGGGAGGCGTGGTTCGACGGGCTCGCCGTCAGCCACGAACCCGACGGCACCACCGTCCTCCGCGGCGCCATCGCCGACCAGGCCGCGCTGCACGGGCTCCTTGCCCGGATCCGCGACCTCGGGATCCCCCTCCTCGCCGTCACGCGCGACGGCGGGGAGAGACCCGAGCACCACACCACCCCCGAACCCATCGACACCGACACCCCCGAGAGGACGATCCGATGACCACACGCTCGATCAGGCTGGCCGCTCTCGCGGGCGGCATCTTCTACCTCATCACCTTCGCTAGCTCGATCCCTGCGGCGTTCCTCCAGCAGGCCGCCCTGGCCGACGGCAGCTACGTCACGGGGGCCGGTCAGGACGGGGCGCTCGCGTTCTCCGGGATCCTCGACGTCATCACCGCGCTTGCCGGGGTCGGCTCGGCGGTCGCGCTCTTCTCCATCGTGAAGCGCGAGCACGAGGGGCTTGCCCTCGGCTTCGTGGCGACCCGCTCGTTCGAGGCGGCGATGCTCGGCGTGGGTGCGCTCATGTCGATCAGCCTCGTGACGTTGCGCCAGGCGGCGGCGGCCTCCGTCGATCCGACAACATTCGTGCCCGCCGGCAGCGCACTCGTCGCGGTCCAGCACTGGTCCACCGTCCTGGGGCCCGGGATGGCCGCCTTCAACGCGCTCATGCTCGGCACCGCCCTCTACCGCTCCGGGCTCGTCCCGCGTGCAATCCCCGCGCTCGGCCTCGTCGGCGCCCCCCTGTTCCTTGCGTTCGTCGCCGGCACGATCCTCGGTGTCACCGAGACCGGGTCGGTCCTCCAGGGCATCGCCGTCGCCCCGTTCTTCATCTGGGAGCTCGCGGTGGGGCTGTGGATGACATTCAAGGGCTTCCGGTCCTCCGCCCCGATCGTGCGCGCCGCCGTGCAGTCCGGTGCCCTCCAGGCACAGGCAGGTGTGGCATGACCGCCGAGAACGTCCGCTCCGACGTGCGCACGCCGCCGCGCGCGATCATCAATCTGTTCTGGAAGCTGCATCGCTTCGCGTACAGGGTGACTGGCGGTCGGTTCGGGCTCACCAGCCCGCGGCCCGACGAGCGGTTCGGGATGCTGCGGCTCGTGACCACTGGTCGTCGCTCCGGCAAGCGCCGCGAGACGATGATCGGCTTCTACGAGGACGGGGCGAACCTCGTCACGCTGGCGATGAACGGCTGGCGCGACACCGACCCCGCGTGGTGGCTCAACCTCCAGGCGAGCCCAGTCGCGACGGTCGACCTCCCGGGTGGCCGGCGAGCCGTGCGCGCCCGGGCAGCCGACGGCGCAGAGCGCGACCGCCTGTGGTCGATCTTCCAGCGGTACTCCGGCTGGGGCGACGACCTCGAGATGCTCGTTGCGACGCGGACCGTGCCCACCACGGTGGTCGTGCTCGAGCCCGTCAGTGCCGGCGGGGAGGTGGCGTCGTGAGCCTCCAGCCAACCATCGCCGGTCGCCGGCTTCGGCCCCGGCACCTGTGGATCGCCGGCGGTCTCGTCGCCACGATCCTCGCGGACCGGGTGGCATCGGAGCACGGCGTGGGGATCGCGATCCTCATCCTCGCCCAGGTCCTGCCGCATGTCCCGGGCTGGCTGCCGGGCGCGGGTCGGCGCCATCCGCTCGCCGTGGCGGCCTTCAACACCCTGCATCACCCACTCGGGCCCCTGGCGCTCGTGGGTGCCGCGATCGTCGGCCTCCTCTCGCCGTTGTGGCTGGTGAGCGCGATCGCCTGGTTCGGTCACATCCTCATCGACTGGGGTCTCGCCGACGGCTATCGCTCGGTGGACGGCTCCAGGCGCGGTCCACGGATCGCGTTTGCCTTCCCCGGACGGTGGGATCGCCCGGCCACGGCCGGCGTCGAGCAGTGAACGAGCTCATCGAGCTCGCGGCCCGCGGCGTCCTCATGGGCGTCGCGGGCTCCGCCGCGATGGACGCGTGGGGCCTGCTGCTCCGCCGCGGGTTCGGCATCCCCACCCTCGACTACGCGCTCCTCGGCCGCTGGATCGGCCAGATGCCGCGCGGCCGCTTCATCCACGACCGGATCGCCGCGTCAGCCCCGATTCCCTTCGAGCGCCCGCTCGGCTGGGCGGCGCATTACGCGATCGGGATCGGGTTCGCGCTCCTGCTGCTCACGATCGTGGGCCTGGACTGGGCACGCGACCCGACGCCCGGACCGCCGCTGGCGATCGGCCTGGGCACGATCGTCGCGCCGTGGCTCGTCATGCAGCCGGGCATGGGCGCCGGCATCGCCGGCTCACGAACGCCGAACCCATGGGCGACCCGGCTGCGAAACCTCGCCACCCATACTGCCTTCGGACTGGGCCTGTTCGTTGCGGCGGTCGCGCTCGCGTGAGGGACGGAGCGCTCCTTCAGGGAGGCGACGCCACCACCCGGAACTCGGCGATGCGGGCGACCGACACGTCCGTCGGCCAGGTGACCAGCCCGAAGTCGACCGCCCTCACGGGCAGCGCGACCGCGACGACCTGCCGGCCGTCCACTGCCGCCACCACCGTCGAGCCATGGAGCGTCAGCGTCAGCCGCAGCGGCCCGGTCACGGCGACCGACCCGGTGCCGATCACCTCGAGCGACTCGATCGAGTCGCGGAAGATCGCGACCCGGCCGTCGGCGCTGATGACCGCCCCGACCCGCTCGGACTCGCCCGTGCCGACGTACACGCCGGCCTCGGCGTACGGCTCGAGCGTCAGGGCGGCCTCGACCGTGACCGTCGACGCGGCCGCGAGCGGCTCGGCGACCGGGGCGATGAACGTCGGCAGCTCGGAGCCCGGACCCGCGAGCAGGAACAGGCCGTCGCCGTAGGCGGCATCGACATCGCCGATCTGGCCCGTAGGCCAGGCGCCTTCGAACGCAAACGTGTCCTCGAAGACGAGCGC
>DASSPX010000120.1:0-25064 GCA_035699445.1 Candidatus Limnocylindrales bacterium
GCGAACGCGGCGCTCGGGGTCGTGGCGCCGAACCACTGCGGCATCGGCGGGGATGCGTTCTGGCTCGTGTGGGACGAGGCACGCGGCGAGCAGGTGGCGCTGAACGGCTCCGGGCGCGCGCCGTCGGGGGCGGACCCGGCCCCGATCCGCGACCGCGGCTGGGAGCGGATCCCGCTCCGCGGTCCGCTGGGGATCACGGTGCCGGGCGCCGTCCGGTCGTGGGCCGACGCGCACCGCCGCTGGGGCCGCCTGCCCATCGATCGCCTCCTCGCGCCGGCGATCGAGCTCGCGGGCTCCGGGTTTCCGGCCTGGCCGATCTTCATCGATGCGGTCGAGCGGACCGCGCCGAGCCTCGGGGGCGAGCCGTGGGCGGCCGGCTTCCATCGGATCTACCGCGCGCACGGCCGTCCGTGGCGACCGGGCGAGCCGGTCCGCCTCGGCGCGCTCGCCGGAACGCTGGAGCGGCTCGCCCGCAACGGGCTGGACGCGTTCTACGAGGGCCCGCTCGGGGAGCGGCAGGCGGCGTTCCTTCTCGCTGCGGGGGCGCCGTTCGCCGCCGCCGACCTGGCGACGCACGCGTCCACCTGGGGCAGCCCGATCGAGACGACGTACCGCGGCGTGCGCGTGACGACACACCCGCCGAACAGCGCGGGCTTCGTCGCGCTCGAGACCCTCAACGTCCTCGCCGCGCTCGGGAGACCGTCGTCGCCGTTCACCGCGAGCGGCTGGCTCGACGACGGCTGGATCCACCTCGGGGTCGAGGCGTCGAAGCGCGCGTTCGCCGACCGCGACGCCCATCTCGCCGATCCGGACCGGCACCCGGCGCCGCTCGAGCGGCTCCTCGGCCGGGAGCACGCCGCGACCGTGGCCGCGACGATCGACCCCGGCCGCGCCGACCTCACGCCCCCGCCCGCGGTCACGCTCGTCGGCGGCACCGCGTACCTCGCCGCGGTCGATGCGGAGGGCAACGCGGTCAGCCTCATCCAGTCGAACTCGGCGGGGTTCGGCTCCGGTGTCGTGGACCCGGAGACGGGGATCCACTACCACAACCGCGGCGCCTCGTTCCTCCTCGATCCCGCGCATCCGAACGTGCTCGCGCCCGGCGCGCGCACGGCGCACTCGCTGCTGCCCTCGATGCTGTTCCGGGCCGGCGAGCGCCGGCCCTGGATCGTCGCCGGATCGATGGGCGGCGACCTCCAGCCGCAGATCAACGTCCAGCTCGTGTCGGCGCTCGTGGATGGCGGCGCGGACCTCGCGCTCGCCGTGGGGGCGCCGCGCTGGGCGGTCGAGCCGGCGGGACCGATCGCCCCGCCGGTCGACGTCTCGGTGGAGCCTCGGATGCTCCCGGAGGTCGTCGCGGCTCTCGAGGCGCGCGGGCACGCGGTGCGCCGGGTGACGCCGTTTGACGGGGCGATGGGTCACGCGCATGCGATCGAGCTGGTGGACGGGGGCCCGGCCGCCGGAGGGACGCTGGCCGCGGTGACGGATCCGCGCAGCGCGGGGTTGCCCGCGGTTCGCTGAGCGGGCCGGGTCGCGGGATCGCTCTCGCGAATCGGGACATCTGGACGGACCGGAGCCGGTGCTATCCTCGGGGTCCGCCGGTGGCAGGCTGCGCTCACACCGATCTGCCGCCGGCGTCGCATTGCCCAGCCAGGAGGGGCCGGTGACGTCGAACGTCGGCCAGAGCTACCCGTACACGAGCGAGACCGAAAGCGAGCGCGCCGCACGGATCGCGTCGCTCGTCGCGAGCCGCGAGGATCTCGGCCCGAAGCTCGCCGCGGAGACGACGCCGCTCGACGACAACGACCGCTGGTGGGTCTGGAAGTGCCCCACGGCGGGCTGCCCGGGGCTGCTCCACGCCGCCGGCTACGCGCTCGACCTGCACGCGCTGTACGTCGTGTGCGACGGGACCTGCGGGAAGACCTTCCTGCGCTGACGGGCCTCCAGCGCCCATGACGGACCCCACGGGACGGACGGAGCCTTCGCTGCGCGCCGCCCGACGCCAGCTCGTGCTCGACGCGGCGGGGATCGCCGCCGGCGCGATCGGGTTCGGGTTCGTGTACGGGCTCGCCGCGCGCGAGGCGGGGCTGTCGGTGCTCGAGGCGCAGGCGATGAGCCTGTTCGCGTTCGCCGGCGCCGCGCAGTTCGCCGCCGTGGGCTACATCTCCGCGGGCGTGCCGTGGGCCGCGATCGCGGTGCTGACGTTCTTCCTCAACGCGCGCCATCTGCTCTACTCGGCCGCGCTCGCGCCGATGCTGCGGCACCGGCCGCTCCCGGAGCGCGCGGTGGCCGCGCACCTCCTGACGGACGAGGCGTTCGCGCTCGCGGCGACCCACTTCCGGCGGGTCGGCAGGACGGACATGTGGGGCTACTGGCTGGGGGCGATCGGGGCGACGCTCATCCCGTGGAACCTCGCGACGTTCGCCGGGGCGACGATCGGCGGGAGCATCCCGGACCCGACCGCGTTCGGACTCGACATCGTGTTCCCGGCGGCGATGCTCGGGCTGTCGGTCGGGCTGATCACCGGCCGGCGCGAGCTCGTTGCGGCCGGTGCGGGCGGCGGGCTGGGTCTCGTGCTGTCGCTCCTCCTCGGGCCGGAGATCGGCGTGGTCGGGGGCGGCGTGCTGGGCCCGCTGGCGGGCATCGCCGTGCCCGCCGCCGAGGCGGCGGCGGATCGCCACGCGGGTGACCCGGTGCCGTTCGGCGAGCTCGACATCGAGCAGGCGTTTCGTGACCTCGGCCAGGGCCCGTCGGGCGATCAGCAGCCCGATGAGCCGGGCGGGACGCGCCCGTGAGCGCGGAGCTCGTCCCGCTCGCGCTGCTCATGCTCGCGGCGACGTACCCGTCGCGCGCGCTGCCGCTCCTCGCGCCCGGGATCGAGCGGCTGCCGCCGGGGGCGCTCGCCTATCTGCGACTCGTGGGGCCCGCCGTGCTCGCGTCCCTCGGGGTGGTCAACACGCTGCTGCTCGTCGACGGTGATCGCCGCGCGATCCACATCGGGGTCGAGGCGACCGCCGTGACCGCGTGCGTCGCGATCGTCGCGTGGCGCCGGAACCTGCTGCTCGGCCTCCTCGCCGCGGTCGCGATCGTCGCGCTCGCCCGGGCGGCGGGGGTTTCGCAGCTCCCCTGATCCATTCGCAGTCCTTCTCACATGCTCACCACACGCGCGTTCGCCGACGGATCGTCGCGCGAACGGCGGCGGCAGCGCCGCATCGGCACCGAAATCAGCCGGGAACGGCTAGCAGGGGGGCCGCGCCTGTCGTCCAACACGGACTGAGCCTCGGCGAACGCGTCACGAATCGAGCAGATGAGAAGAACGCCTGCGCACGAACGGACGCCGGATCGCGGCTAGTCCCGCCGGGCCTCCACCTCCACCTCGACGAGCAGCGAGGGATCCATCAGCGCCGCCACGACGAGCAGGGTCGCTGCCGGCCGGACGTCCGCGAACAGCTCGCCATGGACGCCGGCCACGCGGTCTGCGTCGGCGAGGTCGACGACGAACATCCGCGTGCGCACGACGTCCGACCACGCGAACCCGGCAGCCTCGAGCGCCGTGCGGCAGATCGCGAACGAGGCCCGTGCCTGGGCTGCGGCGTCACCCGGATGCTGCGAGCGGCCGCCCGGTCCCGCGTCGGTCGTGCCCGAGACCCAGCACGAGTCGCCGACGACGACCGCCCGCGAGTAGGACGCGGCGGCCTCCCACGGTCCGCCGCTCGAGATCCGGCGTCGCTCGGTCACGCGCGCCGCCTGGCCCCCGGTGCGAACGCCGGATCGCGCCCGATCGCCGCGATCAGCGCGGCGAGCAGGGTGGTGCGCGGGACGATCGACGCCACCTCCAGGTACTCGCCGGGCGAGTGGTCGAGGCCACCGATCGGGCCCAGGCCATCGATCGTGGGCACGCCGAGCCCGGCGGTCGTGTTGCCGTCGGACGCCCCGCCGGTCGCCGCATCCCGAAGCTCGAACCCGAGCGCGCCGGCGAGCGCGACCGCGTGGTCCACGAGCCGTGCGGACGCTGCGAGCTTCTCCATCGGCCACCAGCGGTGCTCGAGCGTGACGTCCACGGTCACGTCGGGCACGACGGTCGCGGCGATCACCGCCCGGATCTCCGCCTCGAGCCGCTCCAGGTCCTCCCGGCGCACCGACCGCGCGTCCATCTCCAGCCGGCACGACTCGGCGACGACGTTCGGACGCGTGCCGCCCTCGATCACGCCCACGTTCACCGTGACATCCGGCCGGCGGCCGTTGAGCGCGTGCAGCCCGGTCACGATCCGGGCCGCCTCGAGAATCGCCGAGCGTCCCTTCTCGGGCTCCACGCCCGCGTGCGCGGCCCGCCCGTGCACGTCCACCCGGAACGACATCATCCCCTTGCGCGACGACACGATGTCGCCGTTGGCCCGTGCGCACTCGAGGACGAGCGCGGCATCGGCGTCTGCGGCGAGCGCCGCGATGTGCGGCGTGGACGTGGGCGAGCCGATCTCCTCGTCCGGATTGCCGACGAAGACGAGCCGGCCGACGGGGACGCTGCCCAGCACGCTCCGGAGCGCGTCGATCGCGTACACGCCGGCGAGCAGGCCGCTCTTCATATCGGTCACGCCCGGGCCGCGCGCGATCCCGTCCTCGATCCGGAACGGCCGCACGGCGACGGTCCCCTCGGGGAAGACGGTGTCCATGTGGGCGAGACAGAGCACGGTCGGGCCGCCGGGCGTGCCCTCAAACGTGCCGATCACCGTGCCGCCGAACGTGTCGTGCGGGCGGACCTCGACGCTCGCGCCGAGCGCCCGCAGCCGCTCGGCGAGCCAGGCGCCCACGCGGTCGACGCCGGCCTTCGTGTAGCTGCCGCAGTCGATGTTCACGAGCTGCTCGAGATCGGCGAGAAACGCGGGCTCCGTGCGCCCGACGGCGTCGCGCAGGGCGGCCAGCTCGGTTGCGGGAACGGTGTCGATGGCGGTGGTCATGGGCGGCGAGTCTACCGAGCCGCCGGAGCGGTCACGTATCCTCCGCGGACCGTGCGACTGGTCGAGATCCGCCTGCTCGAGGGCCCCAACGTCTACCGCCTCGAGCCGGTGGTGAAGGTGGAGCTGGCGCTCGGCCGCCGGCGGACGTGGTACGGCGAGCGGGCCCCGCTGCGGCATGCCCTCGTCCGGCTCGGTGCGTCGGTGCCCACCCGGGAGCACCCCGCGCCGGTCCGGGCGCTCATCGCGTGGAGCCGCCGCCTGCGGACGGACTTCGGCGAGCCGGGCGACCCTGCCCGCGTCCACCGCTCCTCGGACCCGGGGCACTGGATCGCCACCTGGGGCTGGACTGGAGCCGAGCGCGCGCAGCTGATCGCCGAGGCGGCGGTGGCGCTCGTGGAGCGCGGCGTTCCGCCCGAGCGCCTCGCGGACCTCCGGCCCGCCCATGAGCGCCTCCTCGCGACATGGAGCGGCCGGATCGCCGCCGCCCGCGCAACGCCGCCGTCGTGGGTCCGCGACGAGGAGCGGCGGATGCCCGTGGTCTCGATCACGGGGACGAACGGCAAGAGCACGGTCACCCGACTGATCACGCACATCCTCGTGCGGGCCGGGCGGCGCGTCGGGACGACGACCTCGGACGGCGTCCTGGTCGACGAGCGGCTGGTGGAACCCGGCGACTGGACGGGACCCGGCGGCGCGCACCTCGTGCTCCGCCGCTCGGACCTCGACGCGGCGGTGCTCGAGACCGCCCGCGGCGGGATCGTCCTGCGCGGGATGGGCTACCAGTCGAACGAGGCGTCGGTGTTCACGAACGTGAGCGCCGACCACCTCGACCTCCAGGGTATCCACACCCTGCCCGAGCTCGCCGAGGTGAAGTCCGTGATCTGCCGGATCACGAAACGCGACGGCTGGACGATCCTCAACGCCGACGACCCGCTCGTGCTCGCCGTCGCGCGTCGGGTCCGGGCACGGGTCGCGCTGTTCTCGATGGCCGCCCGCCCGACCGCCGCGGTCCGCCGCCACCTCGCGGCGGGCGGTCGCGCGTACCTCGTGGAGCGCGACTGGCTGGTCGAGATCGAGGGCGACGATCGCCGGCCGATCGCGGAGGTCGTCACGCTGCCGGTCACGATCGGCGGCATCGCCCGCCACAACGTCGCCAACGCGCTCGCCGCAGCCGGTGGCGCACGGGCGATGGGAGCCTCGATCGCCGAGGTGGCCGAGGGCCTGCGGAGCTTCGCGCCCTCGGCGGATCGCTCACCGGGGCGGCTGAACCTGTATCGGGTGGGCGGTCGGATCGTGATCGTCGACTTCGCGCACAACGAGGCGGGGATCGCGGCCGTGCTCGACGTCGCCGCCGGCATCGCGGGCGGGGCCGCGGGCCGGGCGGCGCCGGTGACGGCGATCATCGGCACGGCGGGCGACCGCCCGGACGACACGCTGCGGGGCATCGGGCGGATCGCGGCGCAGCGCGCGGACCGGGTGGCGATCAAGGAGACGCGCCACTACCTGCGGGGCCGGACGGCCGCCTCGATGATCGGCGAGCTGCGGGCGGGGATCGCGGCCGCGGGCCGATCCGTCGACGACGTGCCGGTCTACCCCACCGAGACGGCGGCACTGCGTGCGGAGCTGGGCGCCGGCAGCCGACCCGGCGACGGCAGCCGCCCCGACGCGCCGCGCGTCATCGTGCTCATGTGCCACGAGGAGCGCGAGGGCGTGTTCGCGCTGCTCGACGAGCTTGGGGCACGCCCGATCGACGTCGCCACCGAGCTCCATGCGCTGCTGCCGCGCCTCCAGCGCGCGGGGCAGGCCGCTACCGGGTGATCAGGCTCGTGACCGCGATCCGGCAGCTCCCGGGGGACCGGAAGGCGACTGCGATGTCGAACGCATCGCCCGGGCGGACGGTGAAGTCGAGGGCGCACGCGACGGCATGCGGCTCGTCGCTCGGCCCGTGGCCGCGAACGGGATCGGCCCGCGGCGAGTAGACCTCGACCCGCCAGTCGCCGGGCGCGAGGGTCGCGAGCGGCTCATCCGGCTCGTGGTCGAGGACGCGTCCCTGGCGGGCCGTCGGTCCGTGGCCGCGCTCGGTCGCGGGGCGCGCCAGCGGCAGTGGCGTGGCGGCGGGCACCGGGACGCCGGCGACCTCCGACCCGACGGCGCCACCGGCTCGCACGGGCACGAGTCGGGCCCAGTACTCGCACCGCGGGCCATATGCACATTCGAGCACGACCCGACCCGCGAAGATCACGCCGACGGGCGGCTCGGGGCGGGTGGACTGGGTGGGGATGGGTGTCGCCCGGGACGGGCTGCCGCCCTCGATGACGCGAAGCCGGCTGGGAGCGGACACGCACGCGGACGCAGCGACCGCCACCGCGATCGCGAGGAGCGCGAGGCCGCCTCCCTTCGGCCGCATGGCGGCGGGACGACGCGGGTGCCGATCCGGTTCCCGCTGTTCCCAGGTCCGGAACCCGCGCCCGCC
Organism: Candidatus Limnocylindrales bacterium; assembly: GCA_035699445.1. Lineage (GTDB taxonomy): Bacteria > Chloroflexota > Limnocylindria > Limnocylindrales > CSP1-4 > DASSPX01. The sequence continues at coordinate 7,429 of DASSPX010000120.1, forward strand.
GTGGGCGCACCGGACGCTCATCCCTCGGGCGCCTCCAGCTCGCCGGGATCCGCGAACGCCCGACCGCCGCGGGAGGCTCCCGCCGCCGCCATCGCCTCGCGGTACACGCCGACCGCGTCGTCGACGCACATGACGATGAGATCGCCCGGAGAGGCGCGGCGAAGCGCGGCGCGGACCGCGGAGAGCTCGTCGAGGATGCGCTCCGCCCGGCGTACCCGGCCCCCCTCTCCGCGCGCCCGGCGGATGCCGGCGAGGACGTGCTCCGCCGTCTCGCCCGGAGCCCGGCCGCGCAGGTTCCGGTCCTCGCGAACGATCAGCTCGTCGAACGCCTGCGCCGCGATCGCACCGTATTCCTCCTGGTCGTCGTCGCGCCGGTCGCCGGGGATCCCGATCACGCCGATCGCGCGACCGCTCCGGTGGCCCGTGCCGGTGGTCCCGATCACGCCCGGCTTCGTCTGCGGCTCGGCCATCATCCGGTTCACGAAGTCGGCGAGCTGGCGCATCCCGTCGACGTTGTGGCAGTAGTCGATGAACACGCGCGTGCCGCCGACGTCGAGGAGGTTCAGCCGGCCGGGGGCCTGGAAGAACGACGTCGTGAACGTCCGCAGCCCCTGGCGGATGTCGTGGAGGTGCGCTCCGAGCGCCCACGCCGCGGCGGCCGCGGCGAGCGCATTCGCGACGTTCATCCGCGCCCGGCCGCCGAACGTCGCCGGGATGAGGTGGGTGTACAGGACCGGCATCTTGCGCGGCCCGTGGCGGAGGACGACGAGCTCCCCCTCCGCCGTGTCCTCGAGGCAGAACGCGGCGTTGCCCCGGCCGGCATGACCGTCCACCCGGTCGAAGCCGTCCTCGCCCTTCTCCTTGGCCATCGAGAACAGGACGATCCGGCCCGCGCAGTGGCGGCCCATCCGGTACACGAGGGCGTCGTCGGCGTTGAGCACCGCGGCACCCGAGCGCGGGACCGCCTCGACGATCACCCCCTTCACGTTCGCCAGCTGGCCGAGCGTCTCGATCCCGCCCAGCCCGAGATGGTCGCCCGCGACGTTCGTGACCACGGCGACATCGTTGCGGTCGTAGCCCAGGCCCTCACGCAGGATCCCGCCGCGGGCCACCTCGAACACCGCGGTATCGACGGTCGGGTTCTGGAGCACCATCTGCGCCGACTTCGGGCCCGACATGTCGCCCTTCTTGATCAGCCGCCCGTCGACGACGATGCCGTCGGTCGAGGTCATGCCCACGCGCCGGCCCATCAGCTTGAGGATGTGGCTGATCATCCGGACCGTCGTCGTCTTCCCGTTCGTGCCGGTCACGGCGACGATCGGGATCCGCGACGGCGTGCCGGGCGGGAACAGGAGGTCGATGACCGGGCGGGCGACGTACTGCGGCTCGCCCTCGGTCGGGTGCGTGTGCATCCGGAAGCCCGGCGCCGCGTTGACCTCGACGATCGCGCCGCCGGTCTCGCGGACGGGGGTCGCGATGTCGGGGCAGATGAAGTCGATGCCCGCGATGTCGAGGCCCACGACCCGGGCCGCGGTCTCCGCGATCTCGATGTTGTCGGGGTGCGCCTCCATCGTCCGGTCGATCGAGGTGCCACCGGTGGACATGTTGCCGGTCAGCGCGAGCTTCACCCGGGTGCCGGGGGGTGGCACATCGTCCATCGCGAAGCCCTGCGCCGCGACGAGCGCCTCCGCCGCTTCGTCTACCCGGATCCGCGTGAGGACCTTCTCGTGCCCGATGCCGCGGCGCGGATCGCGATTCGCGATCTCGACCAGCTCGCGGACGCTGTGCTCGCCGTCACCCGTGACGCCCGCCGGCACGCGCTCCGCAACCGCCGCGAGCCGCCCCCCGATCACGAGGCAGCGGTAGTCGTTGCCGGTGACGTACGACTCGACGACGACGTCCCGGCTGCGGGACTCGGCCAGCGCCCGGGGGAAGGCGGCCCGGACGGCATCCTCGTCGCGCAGGTCGAGCGCGACGCCGCGGCCGTGGTTGCCGTCGAGCGGCTTGACGACGCACGGGAAGCCGATCCGCCGGGCGGCTGCCGCCGCGTCATCCTCGGTGGTGACGACCTCGCTGCGCGGGACGGGCAGCCCCGCAGAATCGAGCAGCCGGTTCGTGAGCTTCTTGTCCGACGCGATGTCGACCGCGATCGCGCTCGTCCGGCTGGTCATCGTCGCCCGGATGCGCTGCTGGTGGACGCCCTGGCCGAGCTGGACGAGGCTGAAGCGGTCGAGCCGGATCGTGGGGATGTCGCGGCTGGCCGCCTCGTCGATCAGCGCCTGGGTGCTGGGCCCGAACGCGAGCCGCTCGGCGAGCCGGATGAGCTTCTCGAGCTCCGCGCCGAGGTCGAACGCGACCTCAGGATCATTGGGCGCCACGAGGTGGTTGACGAGCCCCACGGCCATCCGGCCGGCCTCGACACCGACCTGCTCCTCGCGGAACTCGTAGATGACGTTGTAGCGGCCGTACTCGCCGGTGCTGCGGGTCTTGCCGTGACGGACGTCCGTGCCGGCGAGGTTCTGGAACTCGAGCGCGATGTGCTCCGCGACGTGGCCCAGCCAGGTGCCCTCGCGGAGCCGGGTGATGAAGCCGCCACGCCGTCCCAGCGAGCAGGCGTGGTCCTCGAGCGACGGCAGGAGCTCGACGAGCGCCTCGACGAAGCCCGGAATCCGGTTCGAGGGGAACTCCTCGAGCACGCCCAGGTCGACGACCGTCCGGACCACGGGCGAACGGGACCAGTAGTTCGGACCGCGGAGGATCCGGGTCTCGAGGATCCGGAGCGTGGGCTCCGGGCGCCCGGCGCCTGTTCCGTCGGAGCTGCGCCGGGCAGGCTTCGTGCGGCTCGTCGCGCGTCGCCCGTTCGCCCTCGTCGCCGCGCTCGTCGCCGCCGACCCGGCCACCTGCCCCATCGCCGTGCCATCGCCCCCGGGCGTGCCGCCCTCGCCGGATGCCGCGCCGTCGGCGGTCGCGTCCGGGGCTGCGCTGCGGCGGCGCCGCGCGGTCGGGGTGTCGGCCACGGGGTCCTCCCTGCTCCTGGTGACGACGATTCGGGTTCGGGGTGGCGGTCGTGACGATCAGCCGGAGGCGGCCTCCTCGCGCACGGCGTGGAGGAGCGGCCCGGTCAGCGGCACCCGCTTGCGCAGATCGAAGCGGTAGCCGGCCGGCAGCGAGTGGAGGACGACGCCGCTGATCATCAGCGGGCGGTGGCCCTTGATCTCCCATGCGTCCGTCTCGGACTGGGACCCGTCGACGACCGTCACGCTGCCGCGGCCGATCACCTCCATGACGTGGTCCGGGGAGACGATGCCGGCGGTGTCCTCGTCGACGCCAAGCCCGAGCAGGCTCGGGTTCTGCGCGATGAGGCTGAGCAGCCGCCCGAGGCGGTTCCGCTGCTGGAAGTGCTGGTCCACGATCACGCCCGGGAGCAGGCCGAGCCCGGCGGCGATCTGCGCCATCCGGTGCTTCGGTGTGGCGCCCGACGCGCCGAACGCGATCATGTGGCTGGACATCGCCGACGCACCGGCGCTCGTGCCCGCGACCACCGCGCCCATCCGGAAGCGGTCGAGGATTGCGTCCGCCAGGCGGGTGCCACCGATCGTGGAGCTGAGCCGGAGCTGGTTGCCGCCGGTGAGGAAGATTCCGCTCGCATCGCGCAGCGTCTGGGCGGCGCGCTCGTCGTTCGCCTGGGCGCGCGTGACGGCGTGGAGCGGACGAACGCGCTTGACACCCAGCTCACCGAAGACCGCCTTGTAGCGCTCGCCCGCCTCGAGACCGAGCGAGGAGGCGGTGGAGATCACGGCGATCGTGGCGTCACGGCCGCCGGCCAGCGTGACGAACCGGCCGAGGATGACCCGGTCCCGGATCTTGTCCTCGGCTCCCCCGATGATGATCACCGTGCCGTCGGTCACCGTGGCCGGGAGTATACGGGCGGCCCCCGTCCCGGCCGGTGCCGGCCCGAGGGCCGCGCGAGCAACGGAGCGGACGATCCGACGTGCGAGAATCGCCACGATGGACGACGCGCCGGCACCCTCCGGGCTGCGACCCGTCCCGGGCAGCGCCCGTGGGCGCGGGCGGGTCGTCATCGACCTCGGCCGCGAGCTCCTGCCGCCACCCACGCGACGCCGCGCGGGCGTCATCCGGCGGGCCCTCCGCCGCGAGGTGAGCCGGCTCAGCCATCGCCGCCGGATCGGGGCGATGGCGATCGTCATCGTCGTGTTCGCGCTCACCGCGGCAGGTCTCGTCGCGCGGGGGGAATCAGCGGGCGCCGATGCCCGCGCGTACTGGGCAGGCGTCCGGATCTGGCTGGAGGGCGGCGACCCGTACCACCCGTCCGGCCCGTACCTGCCCTACGTGTATGCGCCCTGGATGCTGCCCTTCTTCGCGCCCTGGGCCATGCTCCCGTGGGAGGTTGCGTGGTTCGTGTGGCGGGGCGGCACGATCCTGCTCATGCTCTGGTCCGTGCGCTGGGCGTACGCGCAGCGCCCGCTCGCCACGGCGATCCTGCTCGGACTGCTCGCGTTTCCGGTCGCGGCCAACCTCGATACCGGCAACGTGACGCTGCTCCTCGCGCTGATGATCTTCGGCGCCCAGTTCACCGGGCCCCGGCTGGGCGGGTTCCTGTGGGGGATGGCGACCTGGATGAAGTGGATCCCGGCGCCGCTGTGGCTCGTGCTGGCGCCGCGAGCACGCGCCTGGGGGATCGTGTGGCTGCTCGTCGCCGCGCTGCTGTCGCTCGCGACGCTGCCGCTCACGATCGTCCAGCTCCAGGCGCTGTTCGGATTCGGGGAGCGGCCCATGCGCCTCGACTACCTCGTCCTCGTGTGGGCGGCGGTGCCGTGGTGGTGGCGTCGCCGCGATCCGTTCGCCCTCCTCCGTCCCGACGGGTGGCGGCGCCTCGGGCGCGCGTTCGCATCCTCGACCCGCGACTGGCGTCGGCGGCTCGCCACCGACCCCGCCCGTGCGCGGGCCGCCGTGCGAAGGAACATGACCGCGTGGGTCCGGAGCTTCCTCGGGCTGGGCGCGTGACACCGATGCGGCCGTCGTGATCGACGACGCGGGTGCGCGCGAGCACGGCTGGGCGGATCCCGCGACGACCGCCGACCCGCTCGCCGCCGAGTGGCCCGCCACGATCGTCGTCGCCGACGACGATCCCGCCTCGCGGCGAGCGCTGAGCCGGATCCTCGAGCAGGCCGGCTATCACGTCCTGGAGGCCCCCGACGGCGACGCCGCGCTCGCCCGGGTACGGTCCGAGTCGCCCTCGCTGGTGATCCTCGACATCGCGATGCCCGGCATCGACGGGATCGAGCTCTGCCGCCGCCTCCGTGCGGACCCGGCGACGTCGCTCACCCCGATCGTCCACGTGACGGGCACGCTCGAGCGCGCGCAGCGGCTCGCCGCGATCGAGGCGGGCTCGGACGAGTTCCTTCCCAAGCCGTTCGATGCCGAGGAGCTCCTCGTCCGGGCGCGATCGCTGCTGCGCACCCGCCGGCTGACCGAGCATCTCGTGTCCGCAGAGGCGGTGATGGTGGCGCTCGCCCGGACGATCGCCGTCCGGGACGCGTACACGGAGCGCCACCTGACGCGGGTCGCCGACCAGGCAGTCCGGATCGCGACGGTCCTCCGCGTCCCGGCGGATGTCGTGGAGCAGGTGCGACTCGGCGGGCTGCTTCACGACCTGGGCAAGATCGCGGTACCCGACGCCGTGCTCCGCAAGCCGGCGCCGCTCACACGCGAGGAGTTCGCCCAGATCCGGATCCACCCGGAGAAGGGCGCCGAGATCGTCCAGCCCCTGAGCCGGTTCACGGCGCCTGAGCCGGTCGTGCTCCACCACCACGAGCACGTCGACGGGTCGGGCTACCCGTTCGGGCTGCGCGGAGACGCGATCCCGCTCGCGGCGCGGATCGTCGCCGTGGCGGATGCGTTCGACGCAATGACGACGGACCGGCCGTACCGCGCTGGCATGGCCCGCGAGGAGGCGCTCCACCGGCTGTGGGACGGCCGCGGTCGCCAGTGGGACCCGACGATCGTCGAGGTGCTCGTGGCCGGCGAGGGCGTCGAGCCGCGGCCGACGGGGTCGACAACCGGCGTCGAGACGGACCCGCGCGACTGACGGTCAGGAGGCGCCGGGGCGGGGACGTCCTCGGCGGGGAGCTCCCCCGCGCGGTTGATGCTCGCCAGGCATGCGCTGGGACGGGTTCATGAGTGGATCGGTCTGCCCAGTGACGCCTGAAGGTCCGATCCACGAGGGCTCTCGTCGCCCGTGATGCCCCGGCAGCATCGCGGGGGTGCCGGGATCGCCGGGGTGCCGCCATCGCCGGGGGCGCCGCGATCGCCGGGATCGCCGGATCGCGGCTGGCTGTCAGGAGGACCTCCGGGCGGGGACGTCCTCGCTGGCGCCGTCCGCCGCGGGAGCCTCCGCGCGCCGCCGCTCGTCGACGGGGATGAGCAGGAGCGCGCCCAGGACGAACGAGCCGGCACCGAACAGCATCGCGGCGCGCGGCCCGATGCCGTAGCCGACGAGGCTGTTCACGGAATCCATGATCAGCCCCGCCCCGAACGCGACGGCGAGGATGCCGGCCGACGCGGTCGCCACGTTCGAGAGGCCCATGTACCGGCCCGAGGACGCCTTGGGGATGATGTCGGTCATGAGCGCCCAGTCGACGGCGAGGAAGATGCCCGACGACACGCCGACGAGCGCGGCGCCCACGAAGGCAACCGCGAGCACCGGCGCCGCGGCGACGAGCAGGAGACCGACGGTCCCGACGGCACAGCTGACGTAGATCACCGGCTTGCGCCCGAAGCGGTCCGATGCGCGCGCCGACGGAACGACCGAGAGCACGATGCTCGCGGTGACGAGGGCGAGCAGCGCGATCTTCACGCTCGCCGTGGCCTGCGCGTCCAGCGCGTGGCTCTGGGCCAGGTAGAACGTCGACAGCTGGACGAGCATCGAGCTGCCCATGAGCACGAGAAGGCGTGACCCAACGAGCCACAGGAAGCTGCGCTCCCGAAGGATGTCCGTGCCCCATGCCTCGCGGGCGATCGCGAGCCACGAGCGGCCGCCCCGGTCCTTCGCCGTCCGGCCCTCGCGTACGCCGACGAGCACGGAGAGCATCGTCGCCAGCTCGACGAGGCCGAGCGCCATCGTTCCCAGGAGGAACGCGTCCGGAACCGTCTCCGAGAAGAACAGCGCGACCGCCGCGATGGCGAACCCGGTCACGTTGCCCAGCACCTGGAACAGGCCGACGAGCGCGGAGGCCAGGCCCACCTGGCGCGCCGGCACGAGATCGGGGACGTATCCCTGGAACGGGCCCTGGGCGAAGTTCGAGCTGAACTGCAGGAGGACGAAGAAGGCCGCGATCGCGACCACGGTGTTCGACGTGGCGATCCCGTAGAGGAACACGACGTCCAGGAGCGAGCCGATGAGGATGTACGGCTTGCGCCGCCCCCAGCGCGTCTGCGTGTAGTCGCTGATCGTGCCGATCGTGGGCTGGACGAGCATCGCGATGACGGTCCCGAACACGGTCATCTGGAACACGGCCGCACCTTCGGAGCCGCGCTCGACGAGGCCCGTGAACTGGAGCCGACCGGTGAGGATGTCCTGGACGCCGGAGAAGATCGACGACAGGCCGAGCCAGTACAGCGAGAGCCGGATCAGCTGGCCGAGGGGCAGGGCGACGGTCGGCCGGCCCTCTGCATCGAGGCGGGTCGGGTCGTCGAGGGCCGCCGTGGTCGCTTGCACCGGACCCGCCTCCCTCGTGTTCCGTCGTCCCTGCTGAGACGCGCTGCCGTGTCCCCCGTTACGCGAGCGCCGCGAGACGCTGCCGCCCCGGGACCTCGAGATCGATCGCCCGCCCGTCAGGCGCGAGCCCGACGGTGCGCCCGACCCGGACGAGCCGGCGCTCGCTGGCGCCGGGGGCCGCGAACGTGAACAGCGATCGATCGAGCGAGTAGAGACCCGTCGCCGCGATCCCGATCCGGCCGAGGCGGAACGTGAACACCGGGTTCTCGGTGTTCCCGGCGTAGTGGCAGACCGTGCCGTCCGGCTCGAGCGTCGCGACGTTCGCCTGTCCGCCGAACCGGTCGTGGAGGCGGGCGATCACCACCGCCGCGGACCCGTCCGCCCAGTGATCCTCGAGCCAGCGCATCCCCACCTCGGTGTCGGCGCGGCCGTGGATCCGGCCCTGTGCCTGGTAGCGGGCGCGGTCCTGCCGGATCTTCCGGAGATCGCCGTTATGGCTGAACACGAACCGCCCGGCCGGATCGAGGAACGGCTGGGCGTCCGGCAGCTGGAGGGTCGAGAGCTTCGAGGGACGCCGTAGGTGGACCACGGCGGCCGTAGTCTCGATGCCCGCCAGCAGCTCGCGGGCCGGGTCATCGCGGAACGCGTCGGTGGAGCGGTGCACGTGGAGCCGCCCGTCCGGGGTCACCCAGCCGCCACCCCAGCCGAACCCGGCGATCCCGAACCGCTCCATGCGCTCCGCGAGCTCCCACAGGTCATCGAGGCGGAAGGGCTCGGCCGCGCGCGCGACGAAGTGCTCACACATCGTCGGCGGATGATACGCGTCGGTCCTCAGCGGTCCCGGCGGATCTCGCGCTCGTATTCGGGGAAGTAGCGCCCGATCACGGGCAGGTCGAACGCGCGCAGGATCGACTCCCGAGGCTCCCGCTCGAGGAGGAACGCGAAGCTGCGGCGGACGAGGTCGCCGGGCTCGGCCGCGCCGGGGTCGAACCGGTCGAGGTCGGACCGGCGGACACGGACGGAGTGGCTGGTCGTCGATCCATCCGGGGCGGCCAGCGTGACCTCGCACGACCAGCCGTCCCCGTCCGTCGCGGCGGTCGTGGCGACCTCGATGCGCATCACGGCTCGGGCTGGCAGCGCGGGCACCAGTACGTCGAGCGGGGCAACTCGCGGCCCTGGCGGGTCGCGCGAATCGTCGCCCCGCAGCGGCGGCACGGCCGTCCCGTCCGCCGGTACACCCACAGCGGGCCGCCCGCCGCCGGATCGCCGGCCGTCGTCACACGCTCGATTGCGGGCTTGGCCGGGCGGTCGACGGCGTTGTGGCGCAGGAGCCGACGGGCGGTCGCGACCAGCCGCTCGAGCGTCGCGTCCTCGAGCGCACCTACCGACGCGAACGGCGACACCCGCTCGAGGAACAGGACCTCGTTCTTGTACACGTTGCCGATCCCGGCGAGCGCCTCCTGGTCGACCAGGGCCTCGGCGATGGCAAGCTCGCGACGCTCCGGCGCGCGCAGCCGGCGGACCGCCTCACCCGGGTCGAACGCCTCGTCGAGCAGGTCCGGACCGAGACGGCTGAGGGCGCCATGCAGCGGCTCGGCGCGCTGCTCGAACAGCTCGACGACCGGGGCGTCGAAGCACACCGCCACGCTGCCCGGGACCTCCAGGACGAGCCGGGCACGCGATGGCGCCCGCCTCCACGCCTCGCCCGGGCGGTAGCGATGCCACGAGCCGTTCATCCGGAGGTGCGTCCGGACCTCGAAGCCGTTGTCGAACCGGATGAGCAGATTCTTGCCCTGGGATTCGACGGCCGTCACCGTCGAGCCGACGACGCGGTCGATCGCGGGCCCCGGCTGGCGGACGCGGGCCGCGGTGACGGGCCGGCCCACGAGATGGGGCCGCAGGCCCGCGGCGGCCCGGTAGAGCGTGTCGCCCTCGGGCATGTCAGGCGCTCGCCCGCGCAGGCTCGATGCGCCGCGGCCCGCGCAGCACGAGGCCGCGGTACCCGGGCGCGAAGCCGGCGGCGAGCATCGCCTCGCGCAGGGGGCCGGTGCCCGCGGGCTCGCCGTCGACGCGCGCAATCACCAGCTCGCGGACGCGGCCGTCCGTGACGAGCGCGGCGAGCGCGGTCAGCGCCTGCGCAAGCATCCCGGGGTCGTCCGCCGCCGGGAACGTCTGGAGCGAGCCGCCGCCGCGCTCGAGGTACACGACCGGCGCACCGTCGACGAGCACGACATACGCCCCGGCGGCGCGCTGGAACGGGCGCCGATCGGCCTCGCTGCGCCGCGGCCACGGGAGCGCGGCGCCGTACGGGTTCGCGGGATCCGCGGCCGCGAGCAGGTGGACCTCGCGCTCAGCGGCCGACGCCGCCGGCTCGCGCACGGCGCGCAGCCGGTCGATCGCGCCCGGCAGCGCGAACTGGGCCGCGCCGAGACCGTCCACGACGTAGCCGCGCCGGATCCGTCCCGCGTCCTCGAGCGCGCGGAGCACGGGGTAGATCGCCGCGAAGCCGCCCTCGACGGATTCCGAGGCCACCGCCTCGCGGGTCAGGACGCCGTGCCGCTCGAGGAGCGCGAGCGAGATCGCATGGAGGCGCTCCGTGGGCGATGGCGCGGCGGCCCCGCCGTCCGGCTCGACGAGCGACCAGCGGCCCTGGCCCTCCGGCGGCCCGAGGCTGGTGAGTCTTCCGGGCCGCGGACGCCGGTCGCGGGCGGTGCGCTTCCAGCGCAGCGCCCGCAGCGGGGCGAACGTGTCGTTCGTCACCTCGCCCGCCCAGACGAGATCCCACAACGCGTCGAGCACGTCGCGATCGGGGCCGCCGCCCGCGGCGCGGTGGAGCTCCCGGTAGAAGCTCGCCCCGCGGCGCGCGAGGTGCCCGCGGATCCGGTCGTGTCGGTCGCCGGCAGGCCGCTCCGTGCCGTCCGCGAGCCCCGTGGGCCGCAGGATCTCGCGACCGGGCCGCACGAGGACGATCCGGCCGTCGTCGCGGCCCAGGCTGCCGCGCCCCACCCAGGCCACCTCGCCCATCGCGCCCAGCTCGTCGAGCAGGCGCGGCTGGTAGCCGGGGATCCGGGCCGGGAGGACGTCGCGCTCGAGGGCGCTGGCCGGGATGGGGATGCCGGCGAGCTGGTCGACGACCTCCGCCAGCCGCTCGAGCGCCGCCTGTCCGCGGTACGGGGCGGGCAACGGGACGTTGACCGGCGCGATGCCGTGCCATGCCGGCAGGAACCGCGCGAGCGCGACCGGATCCACCGGCTCGACCTCGCGGCGGAGACGGGCGAGCGAGCGGCGGCGCAGGAGGCGGAGGACCTCGGGGTCGCAGTACTCGCGCTCGGCGCCGCCCGGACGGAACTCGCCGTGGAGCAGCGACCCCTGCTCGACGAGCCGGTCGAGCGCCTCGCGGACGACGCCGGCGGGCAGCCCCCACCGACGGGCCGGCTCCGGGGCGAGGAACGGCCCGTGCGTCCGCGCCCAGCGGGCAAGCAGGCCCTCGAGCGGCGCGGCGACGGGTGCGAGGAAGGCCTGGGGCACGCCGACCGGGGTGGCGGTGCCGATCGCGTCGCGGTAGCGAGCGACGTCCTCGATCGCGATCCAGCGCTCCTCGCCGCCGATCCGGGCGCGGACGGCGCGCCGCGCGCGCTCGAGCTCCGCGACGTGCGCCCGGGCCGGCTCCTCACCGCCCTCGGTCCGCGCGGCGAGCTCCGCCGCGGTCAGGTCGCCCAGCCGCCGCAGCAGGTCGTGGGTGGCGTCGAGGGTCGCGACGCGGCGGTCCTCGGCGAGCGCCTGGAGGCCGAGCTCGAGGTCCGCGAGCGCATCCGGATCGAGCAGCTCGCGCAGCTCCTCCTGGCCGAGCAGCTCGCGCAGGAGGTCCCGGTCGAGCGTCAGCGCCTGCGCGCGGCGTTCCGCGAGCGGCGCGTCCCCGTCGTACATGTACGCCGCGACGTAGTCGAACAGGAGCGACGACGCGAACGGGCTCGACCGGGGAGTCTCCACGCCGTGGACGGCGATCTCGCGGGCCTGGACGCCGGCGAGGATCTCGCGCAGCGCGGGCAGGTCGAAGACGTCGGACAGGCACTCGCGGTACGTCTCGACGAGGATCGGGAAGCTCCCGTAGCGGCTGGCAACCGCGAGCAGGTCGGCGGCGCGCTGGCGCTGCTGCCAGAGCGGCGTCCGGGTGCCGGGCCGCCGGCGGGGCAGGAGGAGGGCCCGCGCGGCGTTCTCGCGGAACCGGCTTGCGAACAGCGAGCTCCGGCCCACCCGCCCGACGACGAGGTCCTCGAGCTCGTCGGGGTCCGGGAACAGGAGTGCCTCGACGCCGTCGAGGGTCGCATCGCCCTCCGGCAGCCGGATCGCGATCCCGTCGTCCGACCAGATCGTCTGGACCTCCAGCCCGAGCCGCTCCTCGAGCCGCGCCTCGAGCGCGAGGGTCCACGGAGCGTGGACGCGACCTCCGAACGGCGTCAGGATCACGAGCCGCCAGTCGCCCAGCTCGTCCCGGAACCGCTGGACGACGATGCGGCGATCGGTCGGCAGCGCGCCCGTCGCCTCGCGCTCGTCCTCGAGGTACGCGAGCAGGTTTTCCGCCGCACGCTCGTCGAGGTCGTGCTCGGCCCGCAGCCGCTCGGCGGCCAGCCGCCGGCCGCGCTCCCCGCGCGCCAGGTCCGCCTCGGTCTCGCGGATGAACGCGCCCAGCGCGCGGCCCAGCTCGATCGGCCGGCCGGCCGCGTCGCCGTGCCAGAACGGGAGCTTCCCCGGGATGCCGGGCGCCGGGGTGACGGTGATCCGGCTGGGCTCGATCCGCTCGATCCGCCACGAGCTCGCGCCGAGGACGATCACCTCGCCCTCGCGGCTCTCGTAGACCATCTCCTCGTCCAGCTCGCCGACGCGTCGTCCCGGCGTGCCCGGCTCGCCCTCGAGCATCACCGGGTACAGGCCGCGGTCCGGGATCGTGCCGCCGCTCGTGATCGCCACGACCCGCGCGTCGCGCCGGCCCTGGATCGTGTCCGTGAGCCGGTCCCACACGACGCGCGGCTTCAGCTCCGCGAACTCGTCGGACGGGTAGGCGCCGGCGAGCATCCCGAGCACGCCCTCGAGCGCCTCGCGGGTCAGGTGCTCGAACGGCGCCGCCCGCGTGACCGTCGCGTACAGGTCATCGACCGTGCGCTCGTCCAGCACGGTCATCGCGACGAGCTGCTGGGCGAGGACGTCGAGCGGGTTGCGGGGCAGGGTCGTCGCCTCGATCGCCCCCTCGTGCATCCGCCGCACGACGACGGCGGTCTCGAGGAGGTCGCCCCGGTACTTCGGGAACAGGACGCCCTTGCTCGGCTCGCCGACCTGGTGGCCGGCCCGCCCGATCCGCTGCAGGCCGCGCGCGACGCTCGTCGGGCTCTCGACCTGGACGACGAGGTCGACCGCGCCCATGTCGATGCCGAGTTCGAGCGAGCTGGTCGCGACGAGCGCCGGCAGGCGGCCGGCCTTGAGCTCCTCCTCGATCGCCAGCCGCTGCTCCCGCGCGATGCTCCCGTGGTGCGCCCGCACGAGCTCCTCGCCGGCGAGCTCGTTGAGCCGCTGCGCGAGCCGCTCCGCGAGCCGGCGGCTGTTCGTGAACACGATCGTGCTGCGGTGCGCCCGAATGAGGTCGAGGATCCGGGGATGGATCGCCGGCCAGATCGACGAGCGGGCCTCCGGGGAGAGCACGCTGCCGCCCGGCTGCTCGTCGGGCGGCAGCACCTCGCCCAGGCGCGCCATGTCCTCGACGGGCACGACGACCTCGAGGTCGAGCGACTTGCGCGCGCCGGCATCGACGATCGTGACCGAGCGGTCGGGCCCGACGCCGCCCAGGAAGCGCGCGATCGTCTCGAGCGGCCGCTGTGTGGCCGACAGGCCGATCCGCTGCAGCCCTGGACGGGCTCCACCGTCCGCGGCCCGGAGATCTTCCAGACGCTCGAGGCTGAGGGCAAGGTGAGCGCCGCGCTTCGTCCCGGCGATCGCGTGGACCTCGTCGACGATCACGTGCTCGACGCGGGCGAGCATCCCGCGGGCCTGACTGGTCAGCAGGAGGTAGAGGCTCTCCGGGGTCGTGACGAGGATGTCCGGCGGCCGGCGAACGAGATCGCGGCGCACCTCCTGCGGCGTGTCGCCGGTGCGGATCCCGACGGCGATCTCCGGGACGGCCACGCCCAGCCGCTGGCCGGCCAGCCCGATGCCCGCGAGCGGCGCGCGCAGATTGCGCTCGACGTCGTACGCGAGCGCCTTGAGCGGGCTGATGTACAGGACCCGGACGGCGCCCGGGTTCCCGCGCGTCGCCGGCGGGCGCGGGTGGGTGACGAGCCGGTCGAGCGTCCACAGGAACGCCGCGAGCGTCTTGCCGCTCCCCGTCGGGGCGTGGATGAGCGTGTGCTCGCCGCGGGCGATGGCCGCCCAGCCGCTCGCCTGGGCGTCGGTGGGGCGGGCGAACGTCGCCTCGAACCAGGCGCGCGTCGGCGCCGAGAACGGGGCGAGCGGGTCGCCGGCGGACGGGGTCGGCGGCCGCGGGCGAACGGTCGCTGCCACGGGACGCCGAGTATAGGCGCGCACGGGTATTTCGACCAGATGTTCGATCGGGCGCGCGACCGCCGGAATCGATGGAGGCGGGTCGGGTGACCCGCCTCCCGTCAGGTCGGGGCAGCGGCGAGGATCGGCCGCTGGCGGACTGACGATCAGGCCGGCATGCCGCGATGGACGGGGTGCGTGGTCACCTGCGCGCGCCACGGCGTGCCGAGGATCGGGAGCAGCCAGCGGTCGACGCCGTAGTAGCCGGCCACACGCCACGCGAGGATGAGGCCGATCGCCATCGTGAACAGGACCGGGTTGGAGGATGCGGACCCGGCCAGCAGGAAGGACATGTTCATCAGCGCGCCGAAGAACGCGGCGATCCCGACCAGCGTGCCGGTGAGCAGCGCGATCCCGACGGCCAGCTCACCGAAGGTGATCAGCCAGGCGAACCAGCTCTCGGCGCCGTTGTCGAGCAGGAGCTGGATGAACGAGCGATACCACTCGAACGTGATCGGCGGGCGGCCCTGCTCCGGAATGGTCACCGCACGTTCCCAGTAGCCGCGGAGCGCCTCGCCGCCGCCGGTCCAGCCGGCGTCGGTGAGCTTGTGCCAGCCGGCCTCGAGCCATGCGAAGCCGACGAAGATCCGGATGGGCAGCCAGAACAGGCCGGCCCGGCTGTTGCTGAACAGGTACCGCGCGAACGCGGGCCCCTCGACCTCGACCACCTCCGCCTCCGGCGCATTGCGGTCGCTGAACAGCAGCACGAGCACGACGATGAACAGCGCCCAGAACGCGACGGTCGCGGCAGCCCGGACGGTGTCACTGATCTGCTCGGGCCGGAACCAGGGATTCTCCATCCAGAACAGCACCACCGCGGCGACGATTGCCAGCGGGGTGACATATCGACGCGCACCCATCACGATCCTCCTGACGTCGTCCGCGAGCCGCAGGACGATCCGTTCACGGGCATCACGCTCGCCGATCCGCGACGCCGGACCATAGGGCCGGTCGGACGCTCTCGGGGGGACCGTTCGGCCCCTGCCTGCGGCCGTCAGGAGATCGGCGTGCGTGCGTGGGGACGTCCCCGCGCCGGCGGGATCAGCGTGCGGCGCGCGCCATGGCGATCGCCTCCCGGTCGATCGCCGCGATCTCGGGAGGGGTCGGCCGGCGCGTGAAGCCGGCAGACTCGAGGAGGCGCCCGGCGATCTGCACGCGCAGCGTCCGGTCCAGCGGTTCCCGCGGGTCGCGCTCCGCCACGGTGACGAGGCACGTGATGGCGTCGTCGGTGGTCGCGGGGGGATGCCCGGCGGACGCGTGGTCGGCGAGGAGCCGGGTCGCGATGCCTCGCCGGCGGTAGCCGGGCGCCACGCCGAGCGCGATGAGCGACCGCCCCGCCGCGGGCTCGTCCACCGAGAGCGCGAGCCCGACCACGTGGTCGCGCGCAAGCGCCGCCGTCGCGACGGTCCGGGGCTCGTCCAGCGCAGCGGTGAGGATGGCGCGCGCGTCGTCGGCGCGGGCGACCGGAAGCACCCCCGCCGCGAGGACCGCTCGATCGAGCAGTGCCTGGTCGGCGGTGCGGATCTCGACGGCTGCGTCGCCCGGTGGCGACGGGGTCGCCCGGTCGGTCGGGTCCGTGGCCGACGCCGGCGGCCACTCCGGCGTCGGCCGCCACCAGCCACGGTCGACGGCGGCACGCACGATCGCGGGCACGACGACCGATCGAACGGCTGCCGCGAGCGCGCGCGAACGCCTCTCTGCCTCCGTCTGGGCCGTGGAGACCGGCAGTCCCGCGTTCGGTTCGTCGAGGAACGCGGCCGGGATCGGCGCCTGGCCGTGGGCCCGGGCGTCGCTCGCCCAGCGAGCGCGCCAGGCCTCCGGGGTCGCGGGCGGCGGCTCGCGGTGCGCGCCGGCGAGCCACGTGAGCGCCCACGTGCGCGGGACGACCCGGTAGACGTCGTACCCACCGCCGCCCGTGGCCAGCCACCGGCCCTCCGCCCAGCGGTGCGCGATCGCGTCCACCATCCGGGCCGCGGCCCATTGCGCCGTCGTGGTCACGCGCAGGTGCGCCAGGGGGTCCCACGCGTGCGCGTCGGCACCGTGCTGGGACACGACGATGTCCGGCCCGAACGAGGCCGCCAGCTCGGGAACGAGCCCGAGCACGACCGGCCGCCACGCGTCCTCGCCGGCGAACGGCTCGAACGGGACGTTGACGGAGGTGCCCGCGGCCGCGCCGCGCCCGAGCTCATCCGGGAAGCCCGTCTCCGGGAACAGGTAGCGGCCGCTCTCGTGGAACGAGATCGTGAGCACCCCGGGGTCGTCGAACCACATCGCCTGGACGCCGTCGCCGTGGTGGACGTCGAGGTCGACGTACAGCACGCGCAGACCTGCGCGCCGCGCCGCGGCGATCGCGATCGCCGGGTCGTCGTAGATGCAGAAGCCCCACGCGCGCTCGGGCATCGCGTGATGGAGCCCGCCGCCCGGGTGGTGCGCGTGCCGGACCCGCCCGTCGAGGATCGCACGCATCGCCGCCAGCGAGCCCCCGGCCACGGCCGCGGCGGCGTCGTGCATCCCGGCGAACGCCGGGTTGTCCGACAGCCCGATCCCCATCGTGCCCGGCAGCCACGGCTCGTCCGAAAACCGGCGCACGGTTTCCACGTACCCGCGCGTGTGGACCCACGCGAGCTCCTCGTCGGTCGCGGGCTCGGGTTCGAGGCCGGGTGTCGCCCCGACGGCCTCGAGGAGCGAGATCCCCGGCCCGAACCGGCGGGGCGTGAGCGGGTGGTGGTCGCCGAAGTCGTACGTAAGGGACCGTGGGCCGAAGACGAGCAGCGGGTCGTGGGCGGCTGCCATGCGCTGACGATAGCGGCCGACCGGCGAGCGATCGGCGCGGGGGCTGCAACCCCGCGACGCGGTCCCGTCACGCATGCATCCACGGCATGCAAGGCATGGCGACCGGCCCCCATCGGCGGCGGCTCCTGCCCGCGCACGCAGGACGCATGCGTCGCGGGCATGCGTGGCAGGAGCGAGACCGGCCCGACCCGCCGAGCATGCCACCGATGCATGCGCGTCAGGAACGGGGGTCCGCCGCGGACGCGCCGAGGCCCCGCATGAGCCCCGTGCGGCCGGAGTACCATCGCCGCGATGGACATCGCGATCATCCTCGTGATCCTGCTGATCGTCGTCGTCGTGTGGCGCGGTCCGAAGACGCTGCCGCTGCTCGGACGGGCGTTCGGCCAGGGCGTGCGCGAGGCGCGCCGCGAGATCGACGAGATGCGCACCGACACCGACGACGCGGCGACCCGTCAGCCCGGCGAGGAGCGACCGCCCTCCACCTGACCACCGCCCGGACCGTCAGCGCGGGCGCACC
>DASSPX010000121.1:0-55976 GCA_035699445.1 Candidatus Limnocylindrales bacterium
CAGGCCCACGACGCCGATCGGCTCGCGGAGCGTGAAGTCGAGCCCGGGCTTGCTCACCGGGATCGTCTCGCCGAACACCTTGTTCGCCGCGCCGGCGTAGTAGTCGAACACGAAGCTCGCGCCGAGGATCTCGCCCTTCGAGCCGGAGATCGGCTTGCCGCCGTTCTCGGTCTCGAGGAGCGCCAGCTCGTCGAGGTGGTCGCGGATCGAGGCAGCCAGCTTCGCGAGCGCGCGCCCGCGCTTCGTCGCGCTCCAGCTGGCCCAGCCCTTGCGGTCGTCGAACGCGCGCTGTGCCGCCGCGACGGCCCGATCGACGTCGGCCTTGCCGCCCAGCGGCGCGGTCGCAAGGACGCGGCCCGTGGCCGGGTTCGTGACCTCGAAGGTGCGTCCTTCGGCGGCGTCGGCGGGCTCACCGCCGATGTGCATCCGGAAGGTGCGGGGCTCGGCCGCCGTCTCGCGGGGGGCCTGCTCGGTCGTCATCGCAGTTCTCCACGGTCGCCGCGCGGGGCGCGTGCGCTCGGATGGCCGGGGCGGGATCGCCGGGCCGGGGATCGAAGGCCGCAAGCATACGCCCGGGCCTGTCCGCGGCCGGGCGTCCGGCTCACGCCGCGCGGGTCTCGGCCTGGCGGTGCCGCCGGCGCCAGCGCTCGTAGCGCTCCATGAGCGGCGTGACCGAGATGCCGTGGACGACGATCGACGTCGCGACCGTCACCAGCGCCACGGCCCGCACCGTGTCCGCCTCGGGGCCGGTGAAGCCATGCGTCAGCGCGAACGCGAGGTAGTACAGCGAGCCCACACCGCGCAGCCCGAACCAGGCGATGAACGCGACCTGCGTCGGCTGCGCGCCCGAGCCGGCCATCCCCAGCAGCACCGCGACCGGCCGGAGCACGAGGAACAGCAGCGGCACGAACCACAGCACGGCGATCGGGAGGCGGCCCTCGGCGACGGTCGCAGCGACGAGCGCACCCACGACGAGCACGATCGCGACCTCCGCGATCCGCTCGAGCTGCTCCTGGAAGCCCAGCACCGCCTCGGCCATGTACGCGGGCGCGCGCTCGGGGTCGGTGGCCGCCTCCTCGCTTGCGACGGCGGACTCCACGACGTCGACCGGTGGGCGGTCGCCCGTCTCGGCACGCTCCACGCGGCGGAGCGCGAGCCCGGCGGCGAACACCGCGAGGAAGCCGTACGCACCGACAAGGAGCGCCGCGCCGTACGACAGCCCGATCAGTCCGAGCGCGAGGAAGTCGTCGAGCCCCACCGCCTCGCGGTGCGTCCGGCGCAGGTAGAGCACGAGCCGCGCGACGAGCGTCCCGAGGAGCGCCCCGATGCCGAGGCCCGCCGCGGTCGCGTAGACGACGTCCACGGTGAGCCAGCGGACGAGCGACGGCCCCAGCTCGTGGAGCCCGAGCAACCCGAGGCCGAGGAACACGACCGGGAACGCTGTGCCGTCGTTGAGCCCGGCCTCGCCAGTGAGCGCGAACCGGAGCCGATCGCGGTCCGCCGGGTGGCGCACCTGCACGTCCGACGCCAGCACCGGATCCGTGGGCGCGAGGATCCCGCCGAGCAGGATCGCCGCGCCGATCGACAGCCCGAGCCCGGCGACGCCCGCGACCGTGACGAGCGCAACCGTGATCGCCATCGACACGAACGCGAGGCGGACCGGCAGCCGCCAGTGCGGGTCGCGGATCGGCACCCGCAGCTTGAGGCCCGCGGTGAACAGCGAGACGATCACCGCCAGCTCGGTGAGCAGCTCGATGAGCGGCGCGTCCTCGCGCACGTCGAGGTCGATGAGACCGGCGCCGACGGAGCTCAGCCCGAACCCCGCGGCGAGGTACAGCACGCCGCTCGTGAGCGGCAGGCGGCGCACGAGCGACGCCGCGAGCGCCATCAGCACGAGGATGCCGCCGGCCACGACGAACCAGCGCGGATCGGTGATCGGTTCGAAGGTCACGCGCGGAGCATGGGCGTCACCGGCTTGCATCCGCGCCGTAGGCCTCGCGCCGGAGGCCAAGGACGATGCCGTCGAGCTCGGCTCCCGACACGCCCATGCGCTGGAGCGCGGCGCGCGCGAGCGCGAACGCGGCCTCCGCCTCGGGATCGGCGACGCGGCGCGCGCCGGCGGCGCGGAGCGCATCGATCTCCCGCCGGCCGCGCGCCCGGGTGGCGACGGTGAGCCGGGGATTCAGGGCGAGCGCGCGCTCGGTCGCGAGGCGGGCGGTGAGTCGGTCGCCGATCGCGACCACGACGACCTGGGCCCGCTCCAGCTCGCAGCGGCGGAGGATCTCGGGGTTGGCCGCATCGCCGAACAGCGTCGCGGCGCCCAGGCGGCGGGCGTCCTCGAGCCGTCGCTCGTCGCGGTCGACGGCGATCACGCGGAAGCCGCGGATGCGTGCCGCACGCACGACCAGCCGGCCGACCCGGCCCACGCCGAGGACGACGATCCCGAGCCGCGGGGGTTCGGAGCCGGGCTGCGCCCCGGGCTCGCCCCCCGGGTCGCCGCCCGGCTCGCCGCGGACGAGGCCGCCAGTGCCCGGCGTGGCCCCGTCGGGCGTCGGGAGCTGCCGGCCCGCGCGCATCTCGATGGTCGTGGCCAGCCACTCCCCGCCCCGCAGGACGTAGGGGCTCACGACGATGCTCAGGACCGCCGTCCCGAGCACGAGGTTGTAGCCGCGGGCATCGAGGATCCCGACGTCGAGCCCGCCCTCGGCGAGGAGGAAGCTGAACTCGCCGACCTGGGCGATCGACGCTCCGAGGATGAGCGCGCTGCGGAGCGGCAGGCCGAGTGCCCAGCCCGCGGCCGCTGACACGAGCGCCTTGCCCGCGACCGCCACGGCCAGCAGCACGACGAGCGCCGGCGCGTCCGCGGCCAGCCGCGCCGGGTCGAGGAGCATCCCCACCGAGACGAAGAACAGGACCGCGAACAGGTCCCGGAACGGCAGGATCTCACCCGCGGCCTGGTGGGAAAGCTCGGATTCGGAGACCACGAGTCCGGCAACGAACGCACCGAGCGCGAGCGACAGGCCGAACACCGCCGACGACACGAACGCGGCGAGGAGCGCGGTCGCGAACACGGCGAGCAGGAACAGCTCGGGCGAGCCGAGGCGAGCGACGGCCCGGAACACGACCGGCAGGAGGCGGGTGCCCACGAGGAACGTGACGGCCAGGAACACGGCCGCGCGGACCAGCGACAGCGCGATCGGCCCGATCGGGTCGCCGCCGGCGAGCGGCGGCAGGCCGGCGATGAACACGATCGTCGCGAGGTCCTGGAGGATCATCCACGCGACCGCCGTCCGGCCGTGGAGGCTGTCGACGGCGCCGCGGGCGCTCAGCAGCTTGAACACCACGAGCGTCGAGCTGATCGCGAGCGCGGCGCCGATCACGAGCGCCGCCCGGATCTCGAACCCGAGGCCGACCGACGCGAGCGCCCCCACGAGCGTGACGACGAGGATCTGGGCGACGGCGCCGGGAATCACCACGCGCCGCACGCGGCGCAGCTCGCCGAGCGAGAACTCCACCCCGATCGCGAACAGGAGCAGCACGATGCCCAGCTCGGCGAGCGTGGAGATGTGCTCGACGTCGCCCACGAAGCCGGGCGTGAACGGCCCGATCGCGACCCCCGCGACGAGGTACCCGACGAGCGGCGGCTGGCCGAGGCGCGCCGCCACGGCCCCGGCCACGAGCGCCGCGAGGATCGCGACGCCGAGGTCGAGGATGAACGACAGCTCCGCGGTGAGCTCGAGCGCGGGCATGATCGGGTCGGGCATCCCGGGCGATTATCCGGGCACGGGTCCGTTGGCCGACGAGCGGACCCCCGAACCTCGTGCCGGCGACGTTGACTCACTCGTGTCGAGCGACATCCCCGGTGACGAGCACGAACGGATCGGATGTCCGGTGCAGCGCGCCTGACCCCGCGAGGCGCCCGCGGACCTCGATGCCCGCCGCGACGAGGAGCTGGTCCGCCGGCCTGGTTCCCGTCGCCGCGACGACGAGCTCCGCCTGCCAGCGCGCTCCGTGGGCGGTTCGGACCGCCGTTGCCCGCTCGTGGCCCCCGAACTCCACGACCTGCGAGCGCATCCGGACCACCACTCCCTGCCGCTCCAGTTGGGGCAACCCGGGGTCGCTCCCATCGGGCAGCGTGTCGCGCTCGTCGAGCACGAGGACCTCCATCCCGAGCCACCTCAGCGACGACGCGACGTCCCTGCCGAGCGGCCCAGCGCCGACCACGATGGCCCGGCCGCCCGGGCGGCTGGCTGCCCGCAGCTCGTCGGCCTCGGGACGGGTTCGCACTCGAAACGGGGGCGGGCCGGGGATCCCGTCGACCAGGACGGACCCCGTGGCGATGATCGCGCGGCGGTAGCGGAGATGGCCGTGGCCGCGGATCGCCAGGCGGCGCGCGGCCGGTCGCAGGGCGGTGGCCCGGGCACCGAGCAGCAGATCGATCCCCGCTCTGCGGTACGCCTCGAGGGGCGCAAGGCGAATGGCGTCCGAGCCGACCTCGCCGCGCAGGTAGCGTCCGGGCAGCTCGCCTCGCCGGTACGGCAGCTCCGGCTCATCCGAGACCAGGATCAGGGGCTCGTCGTGGCCGCGCTCCCGAAGCGCGAATGCTGCCTCGACCCCGGCCGCCCCGCCGCCCACCACGACGACGGGATCGGCCCGCCCGTGACTCATCGGACGGGTTGCGCCGGCCCGCAGCACCGGGGTGTCGGGCGCGCGCGGGGAGGGTGCGCCTCCTCGGCCCGTCGGCCGGCGCGCCCCTCGAGCGCCGCCACCGCGACAAGCGCCGCGGGCAGGACGGCCAGGAACGCGACCGCCGTCGCCGGCCCGATGCCGGCCGCCTCCTGAAGCCGACCCACGAGCACGTACGCCACGCCCGCGACGCCGACGGGCAGACCCATCAGCATCCCCGACGCGGCAGCGGCGCTGCCGGGGGCCATGCGCTGCGCCGCCACGAGCAGGATGGGCAGGTTGCCGTTGAGGAGCGCTCCGGCCGCCGCGGCTGCGACGATGTACGGCAGGCCAGCCGGCGGGATGAGCAGCAGCATGAACAGGGGCAGAAGCGAGCCGGCCAGCGTCCCGCCCACGAGCACTCGCTCGTCGAGCCGGTTGGCCACCAGCCCCGCCAGGACGGCTCCGCCCGCGGCACCGACGTTGAACGCCGCGAGTGTGAGGCCGATCAGCGGATCGGACGGGTCGACGCCGCGTTCGCGGACGAGGAACAGCGGGTAGGCGGCCGTGAACGCCACGAACGCCACGCTGGCGAGGGTGGCCGCCGCGGCGAGGGCGCCGACACGCCCCCGAAACAGGGCTCGATCGAGGATCGGCGCGCGCTCCGGCCTCGGGCGTGGTGCGCCGGACGGCACGAGCAGGTAGATCACGCCGCCGAGGACGACGGCAGCGGGGATCAGCAGCGGCACGCGACCCAGACCGAGCGTCGCAGCGGCAGCGAGGACGAGCAGCGGACCAAGCGCGAGCCCGACGGTGCCGCCCGCCGAGAACAGGCCGACGCCCAGTTCACGACGGCGCAGTGGCGAGCCGGCGAGCAGGCTTGCGGCAGCCGGGTGGAACGCGGCCGAGCCCAGGCCGCCGAGCAGCAGGAGGAGGAACAGCACGCCGGCATTCGGGGCGATCGCCAGCAAGGACAGCATCGAGATCCCGAACGTCGTCCCGATCGCCGCGACCCGGCGGGCTCCGAAGCGGTCGGAGACGGCCCCGAGCAGCGGCTGCGTCGCGGACGCGGAGAGAGCAAGCGCCGCGACCAGCAGCGCAAGGGTCGTATCGGTCAGGCCGTGGCGAGCCTGCAGCAGCGGCAGCAGGCCGGACAGCATGCTCGTGAGGGCGTCGTTCGCGACGTGCGCGCCGGTGAGGATCGCTGCGGCGCCGACGGCGCCGAGGGCGAGCCGCGGTCGCCCGGAGGGGGCGTGGATGGCAAGCGAGGCGGGTGTCATCGGAGGCGAGGGTGAGCGGCTCCCGACGAGGGCCGGGAGCCGCCTGTCCGAAGCTCAGTGCGCGTGTCCGGTGCCGTGATCGGACGCATGCTCGGCGACCTGGCCGGGCCCGTGGTCAGACCCATGGCCTGTCGTTCGGTGCGCCGCCTGGCCGCCGCTCGTCCCCGCGCCCCCCGACCGGAGCGACCGCACCGACACGGCGGCGAGCACGAGCCCGGCCAGGGCGATCGAGCCGCCGACCCAGTTCACCGAGGCGAGGCCCAGGCCCGCGTCGATCGCCTGGCCGCCGAGCCAGATGCCGAGCGCCGACCCGAGCGTGAACGCCGAGATGTTCGCCGCCGACGCCATGTCCGGCGCGTCGCCGGCGCGGGCGACCACGGACAGCTGGAGCGGGGCGACGACCGAGAATGCGGCGACGCCGTAGGCGAACAGGCCGAGCACGGCCGTCACCGGATTCGTGACCGCGACCGTCATCGCGAACAGCGCCAGCGCGAGCGCGCCGATCGTGCCCAGGAGTGCCGGCCCGAGGCGCGCGTCGGCGAGCCGGCCGCCGAGCAGGTTGCCGACGAACAGGCCGCCGCCGAACAGCAGGAACAGCGGCGTGATCCAGGCCTCGCCGAAGCCCGCGAGATCGGTCAGCTGGGGCGCCATGTACGTGTAGCTCGTGAACACGCCGCCATAGCCGAAGGTCGTCGTGACGAGCGCCAGCCAGACAGCCGGGCGCCGGAACGCCGCCAGCTGCTTGCGGATCGAGGATCGCGCGCCGGCGGCCTCGAGGTGGGCCCGCGCATGCGGATCGAGCGCGTCGAGGTCGATCGCCGCGGCGCCGTCCCCGGCCGGCTGGCCCCCGTGGCCACCGTGCGCGCCGTGGTCGCCATGCGCGGCGGCGCGGACGCGCGGTACGAGCGCGACGATCCCGACGAGACCGATCACCCCGAGGATCACGAGGCTCCAGAACGTCATCCGCCAGCCGAGCGCCTGGCCGATCGCGGCTCCGAACGGCGCGCCCAGGATCGTCGCCGCGGTGAAGCCGCCGAACACGATCGAGATCGCGCGTCCCTTGCGCGACGGATCCACCAGCTCCGCGGCAAAGACCGCCGCGATGCCGAAGAACGCGCCGTGGCCCATCGCCGCAATGAGGCGACCGGCGAGGATCGCTTCGTACGTCGGGCCGAGGGCCGAGAGCAGGTTGCCGGCGATGAACACCGTCGACGACACGAGCAGCATGATTCGCCGGGAGAGTCGCGAGCCGATCGCGACGAACAGGGGCGCCCCGATCGCGACGCCGAGCGCGTACGAGCTCTCGAGCAGGCCGACCGCGCCCAGGCTCACGCCGAGCGCGAGGGCGATCTCCTCGATCACGCCGGCGACGATGAACTCGTCGGCGCCCATCGCGAACGAGGCCACGACGAGGGCATAGACGGCAACGGGCAGCCCGAGGCCGAATGAAGGGAGCACGCCGGCCTTGGCCGGCGTGCCGTGGTCGAGTGCAAGATGCTCGCTGTGTGCGTGGGCGGTCATCCCCCGTACCTCCGAAATGGTGCGCGGCGGTCAACCTGGCGGCCGCCAACCTCGCGTTCAAGCTAGGAACGGGGCGCCTGGGTGTGAAACACCAGTTGGTGGATCACTCACCACAGGCAGTTGTGAATCTGGGCGGTGGCTCGGGACCATCTCGGCCCACGGCGCGGATGCGATCCCGGTCGACGGATTGCCCGTTGCCACCGTGCTGCTGGCGTGGCGTTCCCGGAGCCGGGATCCCGCTCGATCAGGCGTTCGTCGCGTCGGCCGTCGAGATCATCAGCCGACCGTCGGATTGACCGAACTCCACGCGCCAACTGACACTCGTGCGATGTCCGTCGAGGCAAGGACGTTCGACGCAGCGGACGACGTGGTGACGTTCGACCACGGTCGGGTCGAGCTCGTGAAGGTCGGCTCGATCACGGTCGGGCGCGAGACCCTCGAGCCGGGCTGGCGCTGGTCCGAGCACGTTCGACCCATCGTCCGCACGGAGTGGTGCGAGTTCGCCCACGTGATGTACGTGCTCTCGGGGCGGGCGCGGGTCGTGACGCGAGATGGCGAGACCCGCGACATCGGACCCGGGGAGGTCGTGGCCATCGACCCCGGGCACGACGCGTGGGTGCTCGGCGACGAGTCCGTGGTCTCGATCGACATCCAGGGTGTGGTGGGCTGGGCCCGTCCGCCCGACCCCGGCGAGCGTGTCCTCACCACCATCCTGTTCACCGACATCGTCGAGTCGACCGTGGTCGCCGAACGGATGGGCGATCAGGCCTGGAAGCGGCTGCTCGCCTCGCACGAAGAGGACATCCTGGCCCTCCTCGCGCAGCATCGGGGCCGCCTGGTGAAGACGACCGGCGACGGCTTCGTCGGCACGTTCGAGGCTCCCGCGCGGGCGGTCCGGTGCGCGCTCGATCTCGCCGATGCGGCGCAGCGGCTGGGCGTTGCGATCCGCGGCGGGATCCACACCGGCGAGGTCGAGTTCGCCGATGATGACATTCGCGGCATCGCCGTCCACGTCGCCGCCCGGGTGATGGCCGCGGCCGAGCCCGGCACGGTCTACGTCTCGGCGACCACCCGCGAGCTCACGATCGGCGCCGGTCTAGAGTTCGCGGACCGGGGGACCCGGGCCCTGAAGGGGATCACCGGTGAGCGCCAACTGTTCGAGGCCCGACGCGCGGGCAGCACGCCCTAGGAGGGACGAGAACGCATGTCGGCCGAGACGATCCGGAACGCGATTGGTGCCGCCACCGCGTATCTGACCGATCACCCCGACGCGGCCGTATCGACCGACAGCGCCGCGACGGCCACCCTCGTGGACGGGCTCATCGTCCGTGTGACCGGGCCGGACGGCACGACGATCACGACCGACATGGTGCGCTCCGTCGGCGGGACGGCCAGCGCGCCGTCGCCCGGCTGGCTGCTGCGCGCTGCCGAAGCAAGCTGCGTTGCGACCCTGATCGCGATGCGTGCTGCGATGCTGGGCATCACGCTGGACGAGGTCGTGGTCACGGTCGACTCCGTCTCCGACGACCGGGGGATCCTCGGCATCGACGAGCAGGTTCCTGCTGGACCGCTCACCGGCCGCGTCGCCGTCCACCTCGCGGCGGCGGGCGTGGACCCCGCGACGCTCGAGCAGATCGCTCGCTGGGGCGTGAAGCACTGCCCGGTCTGTGACGCGCTCGAGCGAGCCGTCCCGGTGGAGACGGAGGTTTCGATCGGGTAGGCCCCACGCCGACCGCGCGGCGGTCGCGGCCGGGTTGCGGTTCGGTGGCGGTGCTTGACAGTCGCGCTGCGGCTCGGTGAGCATCGTCGCGATGCGCCCCGCGATGCTCTTCGTCCGGACCAGCTGTATCGGGCGGCCCCGCCGTGCGGAGGGCGCCGACTGAGATCGCGGATCGGCTGATCTCGCCATTCCGGACCCTCCCGGCTCCCGGGGCCGCGGACCCACATCAGGGCCGCGGCTTTCTTGTTCCCCAGGGGTCGCCGGCGTGGCCGCAGCACCGATTGCGTCCGACGACGTTGTAGCGCTGCCATCCCAAGGAGCCATCATGACCCGCGTCCCCATCCCCACCCAGCTCGATCACGTCCTCGAGGCAAACGCCCGCTTCGTCGAGCAGTTCGATGCCGGCGATCTTCCCCTCCCGCCCGCTCGCCGACTCGCAATCGTGGCGTGCATGGACGCCCGGCTCGACCCGGCCGCCGTGCTCGGGCTGCACATCGGTGACGCCCACGTCATCCGCAACGCCGGCGGCCTGGCGACGGACGATGCGATCCCGTCGCTCGTCATCAGCCAGCACCTGCTCGGGACGCAGGAGGTCCTCGTCATCGAGCACACCAACTGCGGCATGCTGACCTTCGAGGACGAGCCGGTCCGTCGGCAGATCGCGGAGACGCAAGGGGCCGACGCGGACCTGCCGTTGCTGCCATTCCCGGACCTCGAGTCGAACTTGCGCGCGCAGGTCGAGCGGATCCGGGAACACGCGTGGATCCGCGACGTGCCCGTCAGCGGCCTCGTCTACGAGGTGGAGACCGGCCGGCTCCGGCGCGTGGCCTGAGCACGCCGGTCGAGCGGATCGCGGCGGGGCGGGCCCGGAGGCCTGGCCCCGCCGCTCTGTCCATCGGTTGTCCGCCTCGGTGTCCGGGACCGCGCGGGGCTCAGGGCGGGCCGGATGCCCCTGAGACCACCACGGCGTTTCGTCCACCGGCCTTCGCCGCGTACAGCGCCGCATCGGCCCGACCCATGAGCCATGGAGCGGCCTCTCCGATGCCGGCAACCGCAACGCCGAGGCTGATCGTGGTTCTGAGGCGGGCGTCGTCCACCACCACGACCGATCGGGCCACCATCACCCGGAAGCGCTCCGCCGCGGCGGCGGCGGACGCTGCGCCACCGCCATCGACGAGGATCGCGAACTCCTCGCCGCCCCAGCGGCACACGAGGTCACCGGCCCGTGCGGCGTCGCGCAGGGATGCTGCGACGACCTGGAGAGCGCGATCGCCCGCCGCGTGGCCGTGGCGATCGTTCAGCGCCTTGAAGTGGTCGATGTCGGCCAGCAGGAGGGCGAAGGGCCAGCCGTGCCGGAGCAACTTCTGGATCCGCGCGGCCAGCGCCTCGTCGAACGCGCGTCGATTGGCGAGTTCGGTGAGCGGATCGGTCAGGGCCACGTGGCGCGCCGCGGCGACATCGGCGCGGGCCTCGATCAGCGCGGTCGCATCGTCGAAGACCTCGACGGCCCCCACGATCCTGCCGGCGTCGTCCCGGATGGCCGCCGCGCGTACGCGGACCGGCCGGCGGTGGCCGTCACGATGGCGGAGCCAGACATCCGCCTCGCGCTGATCGCCGTCGGAGATCGTCGCGGCGAGCGGGCACGCCCCGTGGCACAGCGCGTTCCCGGCGTCGTCGACGTGCGCGAGGATGTTGGCGTAGCAGTGGCGGCCGACGACCTCCCTCGCGTCGTACCCGGTGATCCGCTCCGCGCCACGGTTCCAGTACGTGATCCGGCGTGACCGATCGACGTAGTAGACCCCGCTCGCGATGTTGTCGACGACGGTCTTGTGGAACTCGTCGGACATGCCCGGAAACACAGGACGCGGCTTCACGGCGGCAGCATGCGCGCGTGGGACCTGATTCTCCTACGGGCCGCACGGCACGTGTCGTAGGGCGTTCCGGCAGAGGTGCCGGAGCGCACCAGGGCGTTCGGGCGTGGCCAACCGGCAGACGGGCGGGCCCGCTTGTTCACCGCCATTGATCGGTAGTAGGCTCGTCGCCTTCTTGACTGGCGACCCAGGGATCGCCGGAACGCGTGCGCGTCCTATCGGGTGAGTGGGACTTGCGCCACGGTTGCGGCAGATGCGTGAGGCCGCCTCGCCGTCTCGGGCTGGCGCGGGTGCGCCAACCGAGGGATACCGGGGGAGAAGCGGGAGGAGCCACCCGACGATTGCGCATGCCGCCCACTCCATTCCAGCGTTCCCCTCGATGGAGGAGCCATGCAGGCGAATCGACAGCGAATCGCGGCGAGCGCCGCTGCCCTGATCCTTGCGCTGAGCAGCGCCGGCGGGGCGATTGCCCACGACCAGCACGGACCCGGGACCGACCACCTCGCGGGCACCGGAGCCTGGGGATCGATCGACCTCGTCTCGACACTCGAGCTCACGCAGACGCCGGGGCTCGTGGCGGACGTCGCGGTCAACCCGGCCGGCACGTACGCCTTCCTGGCCAACTGGGGCGAGCCGGATTGCGCCGGCCCGGAGACCGGCGGCCAGACCAGTCCCGACGCGGGCGCCTGGGTCGTGGACATCCGCGACCTCGAGAATCCCGAGCTCGTGACGTTCATCCCATCCTCGCAGGACACGCGTCCCGGCGAAGGCATGCAGGTCGTGAACATCACGACGAAGTGGTTCACCGGCGACATGCTCGTGATGAACAACGAGCACTGCGGCAAGAACGGCAAGGGCGGCGTGTCGCTCTACGACGTCACCGACCCTGAGCGACCCAAGCGCCTGTCGGAGCACTTCGGCGATCGGGCCAACCTGAGCTCCGGCGACGCGAACGACATCCACAGCGCCTTCGCGTGGGATGCCGGCGACCGGGCGTATGTCGTGATCGTCGACAACTTCGAGAACGCCGATGTCGACATCCTCGACATCACGAACCCGTCGCGCCCGCGGCTCGTCAAGGAGCTGCAGCTGGACGCGCTCTATACGGGCACGACGCAGACTGCGCTCGGCCTCGTGACCGTCAACCTCCACGACGTGGTCGTGAAGCAGATCGGCGGCCACTGGGTGCTCCTCGCGTCCTACTGGGATGGCGGGTACATCCAGCTCAACGTGGACGACCCGGCGAACCCGACGCTCATCGGCGACACGGACTACAGCAACCCCGACCCGGAGCTGCTGGAGTCGACGGGAGTCAGCCGGCCGCCGGAGGGTAACGGCCACCAGGCCGAGTTCACGGCGGACAACCAGTACTTCATCGCGACGGACGAGGACTTCTCGCCGTACGGCGCCACCAGCTTCTCCATCGCCGACGGCCCGTACGCCGGGGCCTATCCGTCGGTTCCGGTGCCTGGTGCGGCACCGATCGTCACCCTCGACGACGAGCTCCTGAACGGCCCCACCGTGTACGGAGGCTATGGCTGTCCGGACTCGGCGCCGATCCCGTCGCCGTCGAGCATCGCGGGCTACGAGGCCTCGCTCCTGCCGGGCGAGGAGAAGATCATCGTCCTCCAGCGTGGTCCGACCGGCGATCCGAGCGCCACGGAGGCGGCGTGCTTCCCGGGCGAGAAGGCGCACCAGGCGGTCCTCGCCGGCTGGGACGCGGTGCTATTCGTCCAGCGTCACGGGGGCACGGAGAACCCACCGTTCTGCGGTTCCGGCGCCTTCGTCGACGAGATCGTGGGCGTGTGCACCAATCACGAGGCGTACCACAAGCTGTTCAACACGGCAGTGTCGACCACCTACCCCGATGGCCCGGCGATCGGAACGGTCGGCGCGAAGATCAGCGCCACCGCTGCGTTCGACGGCTGGGGCTACGTCCACCTCTACAGCAACACGCCGGACAGCAACAAGAAGTTCGCCGAGCTCGACACGTACGCGATCGACGAAGCCCACGATGAGGCGTTTGCGGTCGGATTCGGCGACCTCACGGTCCATGAAGTGGCGACGCACCCCACCGATGCCACCCGCTCGTACCTCTCGTACTACGCGGGAGGCCTCCGGGCGCTCCAGATCGTCGGCACCGAGCTGGTCGAGGTCGGCGGCTACCTGGATGAGGATGGAAACAACTTCTGGGGTGTCGAGGTCTTCGTCCGCGACGGGACGACGTACATCCTCGGAAGCGACCGCGACAGCGGGCTGTGGATCTTCCGGGACAGTGATGCCTGACCTGGTCTGACGCCGTCAGCCAGGGCAACCGAGAGAGCCGGCTACCTGACAGGGTGCCGGCTCTCCGGCTTTCCGGCCCTCGTCAGGACGGCCGGTTCACTTGCCGGCCGTCCCGCAGCTCGACGATGCGATCGGCGACCGCGACGATCGCCGTGTCGTGCGTGACGAGGACGACCAGCGGTACCCGAGGGCGCGGCCGGCCCGATCGCGATCCCGGCGACCGTCAGGGCCGTCCGGAGCGGTCGTCGAAGCAGGTTCCGGAGCAACGGCGGCGGTGTCACCCGAGGCCCTCCTGCGCCGCAGCCGGCGCGATGAGCCGTGTGCCAGCCTCGCGAGCCCCGCGGAGAGGTACCTCGCGCAGCGCGAACGACGCCGCGGTCGCAACGATCAACGCGATTGCAGCCGCGATGAAGGTCGCCGTGACGCCATGCGTGAGCGCGACCTTGACCGCCTCGACGACGTTGCCGATCACCGGGTGGACGGTCGCTGCGGCAGCCCCAGGGAGTGAAGCGAGGAGCGCTCCGTTCAGGTCGCCGCCGACCTGCGTGAGGGCGCCGAGGTCGAGCACCGCAAGCGCGTCACGGGCAGCCTCGGGAACGCCGTGGCGGGCGAGGCTGGCAGGCAGGGTCGCCATCACCGTCTCGCTGTACACGGTCCCGAGGAGAGCCAGGCCAACGGCGCCGCCGATCTGCCGGACGAAGGTGAGCGTCGACGACGCCACGCCCATCGCTCCCGGTGGGGCTGAGCTCTGCGCCACGACGGTCAGCACCGAGAACGTCGGCCCGA
The DNA here is from genome assembly GCA_035699445.1 of Candidatus Limnocylindrales bacterium. Classification (GTDB taxonomy): domain Bacteria; phylum Chloroflexota; class Limnocylindria; order Limnocylindrales; family CSP1-4; genus DASSPX01. The sequence goes on from DASSPX010000121.1 coordinate 14,130, forward strand.
GACCGAGGCCGGCGACGAACATTGCTCCACCGAGCAGCGGCATCGGCGTCTGCGGGGTGAGGCGGCCGAGGAGCAGAAAGCCCAGGATCGCGAGTCCGGAGGCTCCCATGAGCAGCCATCGGTAGCGACCGGTCCGCGCGACGAGCCGACCGGCGGCAACCGCTCCGACGACGAGTCCGGACAGCAGGGCGAGCGATCGGACACCGGCATCGGACGGTCGCGTCCCGTCGACGACCTGGAACCAGAGGGGGAGGAAGACGACGGCGCCGTAGAATGCGACCGACACGAGGAGCGAGGCCACCATCGCCGCGGCGAACGTCAGGTCGCGGAACAGGCCGAGTGGGAGGATCGGTTCCTCGGCCCGGGCCTCGACGAACAGGAAGGTCGCGGTCGCGAGCATCGACGCCGCGAGGAGTCCGCCGACCCACGGATCGCGCCACTCGCCGGACTGCTTGTTCGTCAGCCCGAGCAGCAGCAGGCCGATGGCGACGGCCAGGCTGACGGCGCCGGCCACGTCGACGTGCGGTCGAGCGGTGGGTCGGCTGCCGCCGGGCAGTGAACGCGCGACGAGGGCGATCGTCACCAGGCCGATCGGTACGTTCAGGAAGAAGACCCACGGCCATCCCCCGGCCTCGGTGAGCCAGCCACCGAGCGTCGGCCCGAGCACCGCCGAGAGTGCGAACACGGCTCCGAACAGCGCCTGTGGACGAGCGCGTTCCGCCGGTGCGTAGTGGTCCCCAATCACGGCGAGCCCGATCGGGAACAGCGATCCGGCACCGACGCCCTGCAGGGCCCGGGACGCGATGAGCATGTCCATGGATGCGGCCAGTCCGGACAGGACGGATCCGGCCAGGAAGATCAGGATGCCCGCGACCAGGAGCGGCTTTCGGCCGACCTGATCGGACAACTTCCCGTAGAACGGGATGGAGACCGTGGCGGTCAGCAGGTACGCCGTCGTCACCCAGGTGAAGCGGTCGACGCCTCCGAGGTCCGTGGCGATGACCGGCAGTGCCGTGGCGACGATCGTCTGGTCCAGCACGCTCAGGAAGATGCCAAGCAGGACGGCGACCAGGATCCGGCCTCGCTGAACGGTGTCTGCCGGCGGGCCGGCGTGGGTCGGGTGCACGTCGCAGGTTCCTTTCGGGGGTGGAGGGCCCGCCCGACCGGGTCGCCGGGCGGGCCAGGAGATGCCTCAGCGGTGGCGGCGACCGCCGCCGGATCCATGCCACAGCGCGACGAGCTCGGCCGGAAGTCGGTCGTGGATCGCACCGCGGGTGCGCTGGCGCCGGCGCCGGGCGAACCACCCGAATACGGGGCTGGATGGCGTGGCCGGCGACGTCGCCCCCTGCCGCGACCGCTCGACGGCCACGGTGAGCAAGTCCAGGAGCAGTGATCGGGCTGAATGGCGGGTCCGCATTGGTAGCTGCCTCCAGGGTTCCACACTGACCGATAGTCAGTGACTGGAGGTCACTATAATGACCGACAGTCAGTTGTCAACCCGTTTGTGCTCTCGGCCGAAGTCGCGCGAACTGACCTGTGGTCACTGGGCTCACGATTGGCTACAGTCGTGGCCATGGACCCCGCTCGTCGAAAGCGGACGATCAAGGCGGCAGAGGTGCGCCGAGCCGAACTGCTCGACGCCGCGGCGAAGCTGTTTCGGCTCCGCGGCTTCGATGGCGTGTCCGTGGCCGACATCACCGGGGCGGCCCAGGTCGCCAAGGGCACGTTCTACCTGTACTTCGAGAGCCGCGAGGCGCTGCTCGATGCCCTCCGGGAACGCTTCTCCGAGACGATGGCCGGGGAGCTTCAGGGGCTGCGCCCGCCGCGCGAGCCTGCGGGTTGGCCATCATTCCTGCGGCGACTCGTCAAGCGCGCGATCGAGCTCCAGGTCGAGCAGCGGGAGTCACACGAACTCCTGCGACGGCTGCCCCATGGTGGCAGTGATGACGGACACCACGCAGATCCGGTTCGAGGTCATCTCGCGGGCATCGTCGAGGCGGGAATCCTGGCTGGGGCGATCCGCGTCGGAGAGCCGGACCTGGCCGTGGACCTCCTGTACGAGCTCCTCCACGCCGCAGGGGACCGCGCAGCGGCGCATCCCACCGCTGCGCCGAAGGTCATTCGTGCGGCCCAGGAGTTCACCATCCGCGCGCTCGGCGTCAACCTGTGATGCGCCGGAAGGAGTGTGGCTGACGGGTCAGGTGGTCGCGGTACGCGATGCGCCCCTCGGCCGCGGCACGATCGCCGGATCCGAGACGAGCCTGACCAGGCGGTCGCTCTCGCGGTTCGCGATCGTGCGGGGCTCGCGGTCGATCCAGCGACGGTCGATCCAGCGACCGAGCGCGCCGAGCGGCACCGTGTACTCGGTCAGCAATTCCAATGCCGTTCCGCCCGTGTTGGGGGCCAGCTCTGCGGTGAGTCGGTACCAGGCGCCGAGCGGGCCGCGCCCCTCGACGACGTGCAGGTTGGGCGCCGCCACCTGCACGACCCGCGAGCGGAACCGCCACGGTCCCCAGACGACGAACGTGTAGCGCGTTCCGGGCACGTCGAGCGGCCCGGTCGCGCCAATGACGCCGGTCCCGTCCATCCAGTCAGCGATGAGGGCAGGGTCGGTGAATGCCCGGAAGACTTGCTCGGGCGGGGCAGGAATCTGCCTCGTGATGCGGTAGCGTCCCATCGCTGGCCTCCCACGTCGGTTGCTGGCGCGGTCGAGTATGATTTGCCTGACAACATATAGTCAATAGATTCTCCTGGAGGCCATGCCGAGGTCCTATCGTCTGGGTGAGCGCGCCGCGCTGGTGCAGGCAACTCGAGACCGGATCATCGAGGCCGCGATCGAGCTCTACACGGAGGTCGGCATCTCCGCGGCGACGATGCGCGAGATCGGGGCTCGCGCCGACGTCGCGCCGGGCACGCTCCGCAACCACTTCCCGAGCCGGCTCGACCTCGACCGCGCGATGGTCGAGCGCCTGGCCGCAGCGGTCACGCTGCCCGAGCCCTCGATCTTTGATGGCACGCGCACGCTCGGCGAGCGTCTCGCGCGGCTCATCGGTGCCGGCGGAACCTTTTGCGACCAGGCTCGGCGGCTGTACCGGATGTGGCTGCGCGAGCCCATGCTGACGTCACCGTGGATCGAGAAGGGCGAGGAGTACGGAACCCGGTGGGAGTCGCTCATGCGCACGGCACTCGGGCCGCTGGCTGACGACCAGGAGGCGATGACCGTCCTGCGGGCGGTCATTCATCCGCAGTTCTACGACAGCATGCGCGCAGGTGGGCGATCGACCGACGAGGCATCCGCGCTCGTGACCGCGGTCGTCGTCCCGTGGTTCACCGCCCGCGCCAGGAGCGAACGCTAGCCCTGCGGGCGGGACCTCACGTCCCGAGCAGCCCCAGCCTGGTCGCCGTCGCGGCTGCCTCATATCGGCTCAGCGCGCCCAGCTTGTCCATGGCATGCGTGACGTGCACCGACGCCGTCTTCTCGCTGATGAACAGCCGCTCGCCGATCTCCCGGTTCGTGTGGCCGGCCGCGACCAGGCCCAGCACTTCGAGCTCGCGCGAGGTCAGGGTCGTTTCGGCCTTCGGCGCGGCAGTCACAGCGCTGGCTGGCGGTTCCTGCAACTGGATCCGTGCGCGCGATGCCAACGTCTCGAGCGACGTCCGCAGGGGGGCAGCGCCCAGGCTGGAGGCCACCGCGTGTGCCTCGCAAAGGGGACCTGCGGCATCTGCCGAGGGGCCTCCACCCGCGAGAATCGCCTCGGCGAGCCGGTACCGCGCGTAGGCTGCCTCCCACGGTTGCTCCAGCGCGTCCCGCGCCTCGACAACGGCCTCCCACAGCGTGGCGTCGGACCGGCCGACCAAGCGCGACGCCTCCGCCTCCGCACCGAGCAGGCCGGCCCGGATCATCGGCCCGCCTCCGTCGGCCTCGATCGCGGCATCGCCGCTCGCCCGTAGCGCAGCCGCGAACCGCTGCCCTGCCGCGATCGCCTGGTCCACGTCGATCGTCCGCCGCCGGCGTCGCGCGGCCTCCGCGTGATCGGCCTCGCCCCCGACCGCCTTGAGCAGCGGCCACCACAGAATGGCGTCGCGTCCGGGCTCGGGGGATGCCGCGAGCGCGGTGTCCATGAGGCGTCGTCCGTCCGCGAAGCGGCCGGACGCGTAGGCGAGGAGGATCGCGTCCTCGAGCTGCCACAGCAGGTGCGGCCCGATGGTGGCACCGACGTCGCCAGCCTGGGCGATCCGATGTTCCGCCTCCGCGTGCCGGCCCTGGAGCGTGTGCAGCCGCGCGAGGGTCATGTGCGTCCCGACCATCTCGAGCGCGACGGCCATGCGTCCCAGGATCTGATCACCGACGGCCTCCGCCTCGCGCCAGCGCCCGAGCTCCACGAGGTTCTCGAGCGATCCGTCGAGGAGGGCCAGACCGTAGCGTCCGTCGGATCCCTCCCGGCGAGCGGCCTCGAGTCCGACCCGGCACAGATCCAGTGCGTCGCTGAAGCGGCCATGCAGATGCCGTCCCCAGGCACGCCAGCGCGTCAACCGCGCGCGGAGGTTCGAATCGCCCACCTCGTCCACGATCGCTGCCGCCTCGGTGAACCCCGCCTCGGCGCGGTTCGTCTCGCCGAGATGCGTGTCCGCCTGGGCGAGGATCATGAGGGCCCGCGCGAGCTCGTGGCGAGTTCCACCCCCGCGCGCGATCGCGATCGCGCGCGATGCTGACTGGCGGGCATTCGTGTACCGCCCGTGATGCCAATGCAGGAGCGCCTCGGCTGCGAACGCCCGGGCACCCCGGGCCGAGCGCTCGTCGCGCACCAGCGGGAGCGCTTCCAGCACGACCTCCTCCGCGGTTCCGATGTCGGCGGCTTCCCACGCATAGTCGAAACGCTCGAGAAGGATGCCGAGTCGGCGATCGCCATCGTCCTCGGCGTCCAGCTCGGCCAGGGCATCTCCGGCGAGCGAGATCGCGCGAGCCTGGTGCCCGGCGGCCGCAGCCGCACGGGCCATCCGCGCGAGCAGCTGTGCATGATCCATTCCGCTTCGGGACGATGCGTCCGGGACACGCGGCCAGATGTCGACGATCCGCTCGAGGTGTGCCTCGGCCTCGGCGTGCGCCGACGCCTCCTCGGCGACCGCAGCGGCGACGACCGACGCGCTCAGCGCGCGGGAGAGGTCACGCGCGGCCATCGCGTGGTGTGCAATCTCGCCCGTCCGTGCCAGCTCGCCTGGCGGCGCCAGGGCCGCATCACCCTCGAGCGCGTCCGCGATCGCTCGGTGGATGGCGATCCGCTCGGCCGTGAGCAGCTCGTCGTACGCGGCTTCGCGGACCAGCGCATGGCGGAACGCGTAACCCGGCGCAGGGTCGTCGACGCGCAACAGGATCCGATGGTCGATCGCTTGGTGGAGCGCCGGGATGAGCACCTGCGAGGGTGTGGCCGCGACCCGCTCGAGCAACTCGTGACTGACCACGCGCCCGGCGACCGCGGCCACACGGACGATGTGCTTCGCCTCGTCGTCGAGGGCAGCGAGACGGCCGGCAAGTGCTTCACGAAGCGAGGCCGGCAACGGCCCGGCGCGCGCGCCCGTCGCGACGAGCTCCTCGGCGAAGAATGCGTTCCCGTCGGAGCGCTCGAAGACCTCCCGCGCGAGCTCGGGATCCGGTGCCCGACCGAGGATCCCGGTCAGTTGCTGGACCAGCTCCCCCTCATCGAAGCGATCCAGGTCGATCCGCTCCAGCCAGGGGAGTCGGGCAAGCTCGGCCACGACGCCGAGGAGAGGATGCCGCCGGGGAAGCGAGTCGAGGCGGGCCGTCGCGACCAGCAGCCAGTGCTCCGTCTGCATCGAACGGGCGAGATAGGTCACAAGGTCCAGCGTGGAGAGATCGGCCCAGTGGAGATCCTCGATCGCGACGACGATGGGATTGGTCGCCGAGGCGACCGCCAGCAGGTCCCGGACCGCGGCGAACAGCCGGCCCTGGCCACCCGCCGCGGCCGACGGCTCCTCGCGACGTTCCGGGGCAAGCTCGGGCACCAATCGACCGAGCTCTGCGCGGGTCCGGGCCGGCGCCGACGCCACCAGTCTCTCGCGGTTGAGTTCGCGGACGATGTCGACGAACGGCCCGAAGGGCAGGGTCCCCGCCGCGACGTCCACGCATGCGCCCATGACAGACGTCACCGCCATCGAAGCGCCGAGGGTCGTCAGCTCGTGGAGCAGCCGGCTCTTGCCGATGCCCGCTTCGCCGCTCACGAGCACGATGCCGGGCCGCCCGGCAGCGGCGCGCTCGAGCGCCTCGGACAGCGCCGCTCGTTCGGCGACACGCCCGACGAAGATCGGACTCGAGACGCGGCGGGCCACGGCCGGGATCATGCGCCCGGCGGCGGCCCCGATCAACGCCGATCTCGTCGCGGAAGGAGCGCCCCGTGGCAGGGTCAGGCGCTCGCCGGCCGTACGACTCGGCGCCGGAGCATCGCCGTCAGGCGTGCGATCGGCGATGACGGGCGCACCTCCGACACGGGCATCGAGTCGATTCCATGGCGCGACCCTCGTTCGCCTGCGGGCGACCAGCCGTGCTCGCGCTGTCCGTCGGTGATGGCGAGGTAGAGACCGAGGGGATGCATGCTCGTGCTCCGGGCTTCCTGCTCGCGGGATCGCGATGTCCGGAGGCTAGAGACCACCCAAGCCGCTGCCATTGGGCAGAACCTTACGAAGCTCCTGTCCGCGGCCTCAATTCTTCGGAGGTCCAGCTCCTCCATGGCCTGCGGACCGTCAAGTGCTCGGTGCAGCGGCTGTGCGGACGACCCAACGGGTCTCCGGGAGCCGACCGAGAATGTGGTGCACGCCGGTCTCGGCGCAGATCGCGAGCGCCCGTGCCTCTGCCTCGCTTTGCCGCCCCGCGCGCGCAGCGATGAGGGCGGCGTCCGCATAGGCATCCACGGCCAGCGCGACGTATCCGCGGTGCTCGAGCTCCTCGGCGGCCGCCTCGACGTCGCTGCCGTCGGGATCCACCGCCAGCCCGTGGATCCATCGACGCCGGATGACCATGATCGGCCCGTTCCTGTCGGCCGTCGCGCCCCCGAAGGCCCTGTCCGCGCGCACGACCCCATCGCGATCGCCGAGCCGGATCGCCATGCGGGCGAGAAGCCGCGCCACCGAGGCGAAGCCCTGGTCCTCCGGCGACTGGCTGTCGAAGAAGGTCAGGAGGTCGCCGTACGCTCGTGCCGGATCGTTCGCCCACTCGATCGCCGCCGCCTGCATCGCCGAGTAGCCGGCACTCTCCCGGCGGCGACCCGCGGAACGCGACTGCTCGTGCTCGAGCCGTGCCAGCTCCTGGTCGCCTCGGACCAGGTGCATCCAGCCGATCGCCTCGCGAGCGGCCCCGATGAGCTCGTCGTCGCCGGCGCGCTGTGCCGCCTCCAGCGATTCGGTGGCGAGCGCGAGCCCTTCGTCGAGACGACCCTGATCGCCCACCTCGTAGGCGAGATTCGCTGCGATCCAGGCGACGGTCGCAACCGCGCCATCCCGGCGCGCCAGCTGGAGCCCCTCCTCGTGCAGCGGCATGACCTCCTCGGCCGGATCGCCATGTTCGGCCTTGATCAGCGGCAGGTTGATGTAGCACCGGCCGAGCAGCGCGCGATCCCCCGCGCGGCGGGCCATCTCGAAGCTCTCCTGCAGCAAATCGATGCCTTCGCCGGCCTGACCGGTGAGCGACCTTGCCAGGCCCAGATCGTGGAGCGCCCAGCGGAGGGCGTCCTCGGACCCGCACGATCTGGCATCCGCGACCGCCCGCTCGAGGGTCCCGGCGGCTTCGGATGCGGCGCCCGTGCGCCACATCGTCCAGCCCAGCACGCGCAGCAGGTCTGCGCGGCCTCGACTCGGGGGCCCAGGCTCGAGGTGGGCAATCCCCGCGCGCAGGACGGCCTGCGCGGCCGCGGTGTCGCTGGTCTCGAACAGGGCTTCCGCGAGAGCGGCCTGCAGGCGGGCGCGGAGCTGGCGGTCCTCCTCGGTCGGTTCGGGCAGACGCTCGAAGAGCTCGATCGCCTCCGTGAAGTGCGCGACGCGTTCCTGGGGTTCCGCCTCGTGCCAGAGGTAGGCGTAGAAGTCGGCTGCCAGCTCCATCCGCTCGCGCGGCGGCAGGTCGAGGATCCGTGCCTGCTCGATCGCCAGACGCTGCCAGCGGTGGGCCGCGGGTAGCGCCGACACCGATCCTGCGCGGTGGGCGGCCCGCACGGCCGCGTGATACGTGAGCTCGCGGAGCTCCCGCAGGCCCTGATCGGTGGGGGAGCCGCTGAGCTCGACCTCGTACTCCAGCGCAGCCGCGAGGTGGCCGGCAATCAGCTCGGCGAACTCGTCGATCCGGTCGGCGAGCGCCGATTCCGCCCAGCCGGCGACGTCGACGTGGAGCGCCGCCCGATCGCGCTTCGGCAGTGAGTCGTACGCGACGTCCCGGACGAGGACGTGGCGGAACCCGAACTCCGTTGCCCCGGCCAGTGACGACGGCTGGCGCGGGATCACGAGCTCCTTCACCCGGAGCCGGCGCAGCAGGTCGCCCGTCGGGCCCGGGCCGAGCCGGCTGACGTGGGCGAGCAGGATGTCCCAGAAGATCCGGCCGATCACCGCTGCGGTCTGGGCCACCCGCTTCTCGTCGCCCGACAAGCCGTCCAGCCGCGCCGCGAGGACTGCCTGGACCGAGCGTGGAACCTCGATCTCCTCGACCGGACGGACGAGCTCCCAGGCGCCGTCCGCGGGGCGAAGCACGCCGCGGTCGACGAACATCCGGATGAGCTCCTCCGCGAACAGCGGGTTGCCGTCGGCGAGGCCCACGACCCGCTCTCGTACGGCGTCCGGCAGGCCACCCGCCAGCAGGCCGTCGACGAGCTGGTCGGTCTCGCTCGCGCTCAGGGGCTCGAGGACGATCGTCGCCGCGTTCGCGATCCCGCCACCCCACGCGGGGCGGCGATCGAACAGCTCGTGCCGAGCGAGGCAGACGATGGCGATCGGACCCTCGCCCCAGCGCGCGAGGTACTCGATGAAGTCGAGCACCCCGTCGTCCGCCCACTGGATGTCCTCGACGACCAGGACGAGTGGCGCGATCGCCGCGACCAGCCCGAGGTATCGGGCCCAGCCGTCGACGAGCTGGTCCCGGGCGAGCGCAGCGTCGCCGAGGCCGACCGTGGCCAGCAGCACGGTCCGGATCGCCGGGTTGCCGTCAGCGGAGATCTCCACCAGGCGCGTTTCGAGCTTGTCGACGACCGCCGTGGGCGGGTCGTCGTCGGTCGCCCGGATGTCCGCCTTGATCACGTCGGCGATCGCGGCACAACTCCCCTGGGCATACGAGAGGCAGCGGCCCTTGCGCCAGTGGTACGTCTCCGGGAGGCCGTCGAGGTACTTCTCCAGCTCCCACACGAGGCGCGACTTGCCGACGCCGGCCGCCCCCACGACGGTGACCAGCTGCGGACGGCCCGTGACGGTGGTGCGGCGGACAGTCTCCTTGAGGATCGCGAGCTCGTCGATCCGGCCGACGAGCGGCGCCTCGATCCCGAGCGGGCTCCGCCGGCCGCCTCGGCGTGCCTTGACCGCCACCGCCCGCCACGCGGCGACGAGACCGGTCTTGCCCTTGAGCGACGCCGGTGGCAAGGCCTCGTACTCGACGACGTCGCGGGTCGCCGCGTACGTCTCCGGGCCGACGATGACCGTGCCCGGTTCCGCGGCCGTCTGCAGCCGTGCGGCGGTGTTCACGGCGTCGCCCGTCACGAACAGGTCGCGGGCGCCCGAGGCCCGATCGAGATCGACGAGGACCTCGCCGGTGCTGATCCCGATCCGCAGGCGCGGGCGAAGCTCGGACGGGCCGAGGTCCTCGGCGGCGCGCTCGATCGCCGTCTGCATCTCGAGGGCGGCCCGCACCGCCCGCTCGGGGTCGTCCTCGTGGATGACCGGCACGCCGAACACGGCGAGCATCGCGTCGCCCGCGAACTTCTCGATCGTGCCTTCGTAGCGGCGGATCTCCTCGGCGAGGCGCTCGAACACGCCGCCGACGAAGCGCGAGACGATCTCGGGGTCGTGCCGTTCGGCGAACGTCGTGGAGCCCACCAGGTCGGCGAACAGCATCGTCGCGGTCTTGCGCTCGCGGGCGGGCTCCGGCGCCGCCCTGGGCTTCGCGCCTGCCTCGCTTGGGGCGCCGCAGGACGGGCAGAAGCGGGCGTCGGCCGGAAGCGCGGCGCCGCAGCCGGCGCATGCTGCGCCGACGGGCGTGCCGCAGCCGGGGCAGAACCGCGTTCCGGGTTCGAGCGCCCGGCCGCAGCTTCGGCAGGTCACCCGGCGGATGGTACGGGGTCGTCCGGCGACCTCCGCGATCGCCCGACGGCCGCCCGACATCCCGTCGGGATTCCCGGCGAGGGCCGGGTCCTGAGCTGCGTCCCCTGGGGCGGAGTCCGCGAGCAGGCGCGGTAGCCTCCACGCGGATCCTCCCGCCCGACCACGCCGATCCCGTTACGGGGGCGCAGGCTCGGGCGAGGCCGGCGCTGGCTCGCCGGATATCGCAGCGATCGCGGCCCGGATCGCCGTGTCGAGACGCATCTGTCGGCCGCGACCCCACGCATCGGCGTACCGCTCCTCCCCGAGCCGCCGACGCGCCTCGCCGGTCGCCCGGTCGTGCCACATCCGCTCGAACGGAGGGACGGCCGTGCTGCCGACGACGTCCTCCCGAATGGCGTCGACGGCACCGAGGAGAAGAGCTGCGTTCGCCGCCTCGTCCCGATCGAGGGACCACAGCGCCACGTGCTCGAGGCAGTGCGCGAGACACGCGCCGTTGCGGACACGCGCATGGAGCGTCACTGCCTGCTCGAACTGCGCGCGCGCGTCCTCGAGATCGCCCACGACACGTGCGAGCAGCCCGGCGGCTTCCGCAGCATGCGCGCCGGCAAGCGGGTTCGGCAGCGCGGCCGCGAGATCGCGGAGCCGTGAGCCGTATCTGAGCGCCTCGGAACGATCCCCGAACTCGAGCTCCCAGAGGATCAGCCACCAGAGGCAGCGGAGGACGCCTGCAGGGATGCGGAGGCGCTCGAAGGCTGCCAGGGCATCCATCGTTGCACGGCGCGCCTCATCCGGGTCGGTCGACCAAAGGAAGATGCCCAGGTAGTGCGTTGCCCACGCAACGCCGTGCTCGTCCGACGCCGCCTCGAGGATCTCGAGGGCGCGACGCTGGAGCTCCATCGCTCGGTCCATCGAGCCCTGGATGGCAAGGACGACCCCGTGCACGGCAATCGCATTCCCGACGAGCACCGGATCCACGCCACTCGGAGCGGGCAACAACTGGTCGAGCCAATGCCGGGCTTCGCGAACAGCCGCAACGGGCCACCAGTGGGCGACGTTCACGATGAGCGAGAGTCCGGTGCTGACGTCACCGTCCTCGACCGCGCGACCCAGCACGACGCGCAGGTCATCGAGGCTCGCCGAGAGCTCCGCCATGATCTGCGCCTGGCGCGGGCCCATGAACTCGGCGCCGGACGACCGCGTGAATCCGAGCACCCACCGCGCATGCGCCTTCTGAACGACGGCGGCATCGCCCGATTCGGCAAGCCGATTGCCCGCAAAGTCGCGGAGGGTCTCGAGGAGCCGATACCGGGTTCCGGTGGGCCCCTGGACGACCGAGACGAGCGACTTGTCGACGAGCCGCGTGATCACTTCAGGGATCGCGGCCGGCTCGATCCCTTCGCCCGCACAGACGGCTTCGGCGGCGTCCAGGCGGAAGGACGACGCGAACACCGACAGCCGCGCAAAGACCTGGCGCTCGTCGGGGTCGAGAAGGTCGTAGCTCCAGGCCACAGTTGCCTCGAGCGTGCGCTGGCGCGGGAGGGCCGTCCGGGCGCCGCCGGTCAGGAGGCGGAACCGATCGTCCAGGCGATCCGAGATGTCCTCCAGCGACAACGCCCGCACCCGTGCGGCCGCCAGCTCGATCGCCAGTGGCAGCCCGTCGAGGCGCCGGCAGATCGACGCCACGAGCTGGAGGCGCCCGGGGTCCAGGGTCAAGGTCGGGTCCGCGGCTCGCGCGCGCTCCACGAACAGCTCGATCGCCTCGGACGAGGCATCGGCGTCAGCCGGATCGTCGGGGATCGACAGCGAAGGCACCCGCCAGATGACCTCGCCCGGGACATTGAGCGGCTCGCGGCTGGTGGCGATCACCCGCACGCTCGGAGCCGCGCGGAGCAGGTCGTCGACGACCCGGGCGGCCGATTCGATGAGATGCTCGCAGTTGTCGAGCACGATCAGGAGGTCCCGGTCGCGGAGATGCTGCCTCAGTACCTCGATCGCCGGACTGCCGGGTTGCTCAGGGACGGGCAGCACCGCAACGAGCTCCTGTGTCACGAGGCGCTCCTCGGCCAGTCCGGCCAGGTCCACGAACCACACGCCGTCCGGATGACTCGCAATCCGCTCGGCGGCGACCTGGAGCCCGAGCCGGGTCTTGCCAGCGCCGCCGGCACCCGTGAGGGTCACCAGCCGCGCGGCGCTGATTGCCCGAACGATCGCTGCGACCTCGTCGCGGCGGCCAACGAACGTCGACAGGGCGGCCGGCAGGTTGTTCGGGAAGGAGCCGAGGGATCGGAGAGGCGGGAAGTCGGCCGGAAGATCGGGATGGACGACCTGGCGGATGCGCTCGGGCCGCGCAAGGTCCTTGAGGCGGTGCTCGCCGAGGTCACGGAACGTGACGCCTGGCGCACCAGCCGCGAGCTCGTACGTCGCCGCGGACACGACCACCTGTCCGCCGTGGGCCGTCGCCATGACGCGAGCCGAACGGTTCACATCGGGCCCGTGATAGTCGTCGTGCTCGCGCAGGGCATCACCCGAATGCAGCCCCATCCGCGCGCGAAGCACCCCGGTGACTCCCCATGTCGCCGTGGCGAGGCCGAGCTGGGCGGCCACGGCCGCGTCGACAGCCGCCCGGGCATCGTCGAACACGGCGAACACCCCGTCGCCGGTCTCCTTCACGACCGAGCCCCCCGCATCCCGGATCGCCGTCGCGAGGATGCGGACGTGCTGAGCGAGGGCGTCAGGCATCTCCGCCGGGTGGTGTTCCCAGAGGCGCGTGCTCCCCTCGATGTCAGTGAACAGGAACGTCAGCCGGGTCGGCTCACCGCGGGTCACGGCCATCGGCGCCGGGATCGGCAGATCCCTGCGTTCCTTCCATCGATCGTTCGGCGGACAGACCGTCGGATCCATCTGCGGCTTCTGGGACGGGTCGAGCGAGAGACGGGTCCTCGCCCAATGGCACGACGCGGCCGGAGGTCGGTCCGACATCCGGATAGTCCTCGCGGTGCGCAACACCCACGTCCGCAAGGACCAGCTTCGCCACCGCTGCGTCGGTCAGGAACGCGTACCCCCGGTGGCCCAGGCGCGGCTGGATCCCGTTCTTCAGCAGTCGGTGGACCAGGTTGACAGCAGGGCCCAGGAGGTCGGCCTGCGAGCCAAGGGTCTGTTGTACGGCCTGGCCCCGGTGGACTACGACCTTGAGATCCAGGTTGGCGACGACCGGGCAGGCGGTGCAGACGTGATCCCGCGCGCCGCGGGCCAGTTCGCGCCGGGCCCGAAATGCATCGTAGAGCGTTTCGATCCGATCCAGGACATCTTCACCCCGCCCATCGAGTGAGGTCGCGGGCGCAGCGGCGAATACCGCGTCCCCTTCGAGCTTGACCACCGTGAAGTCCGGCTGAACGCCCTGGATGACGGCGTCGAGAAGATCGCCGAGCACGGAGAACCCGGCAGGGATTCCGTCGCTGAAGTCGACGCCGTGAGCGCGCTCGACGCTGGCCATGAAGGCCGTATAGCCCGAGATGTCTGCCAGCAGCAGGTACTGGTCACCTGCCGTTGCAGCTGCCTGCGTCGAGTCAGACATCGGATCGCCCATCGTACGCCGACCGCCCAGCGGGTCGAAACCTGGCGTTCGTCAACGTTGAATGGCGTGGGCGGCCGCGCGAGCGACTCGCAGCCCCAGGCGCCGTTCTGTCCGAACAGGAGACTGGAGCCGCCACTCGGACTCGAACCGAGGACCTGCTGTTACGAGGCAGATCGGCCTACGCGTTGCGGCACAAGCGTTGAATCGTGAGCGCAGGGCGCTCAGTTGGCGGTGTTCGTTCTCGGGCGTTGAGGTCTGGGCGTCGCCTTCGAGGTAGGCGCGATGGTCGCCGTGAGCTCCGTCGGTTGAAGGAAGCTTCGCTGCGATGGCCGATCGTCGATGAACCAGCCGTCGGGGCCCGGCAGCGCGCCGTTGGAGAGCCGCGGCGCGCACTGCTGCAGGAACAGCTGGGCGACGAGCTCCCGTCGGCTGCGCACGCCGACCTTTTCGAAGATGGCCTTGAGGTGGTCCTGGACGGTGTATGGGGAGAGGTGGAGCGACTCGGCGATCTCGACGGTTGAATGGCCATGCAGGACGAGACGGGTGACCTCCTGTTCGCGTCCTGATAGCCCGTAGGCTTGAGCGATCAAACCCGCGACCTCCGGCTCGCGAGCGGCGCTGATGATGACCGCGACCTGACCCTGCTCCCCTCGGTCGAGCAGCGAGGCGTCCAATCGCATCCATCCTCCGCTGCGCCGAGGTAGGCGAACGGTCGCAGTGTCGCCGGAGCGTCCCGCGGCGGCACGGCGGGCCACCTGCGCGACGCTGACGATGGTCAGGGGTGTCGTGCCCGGCGTCGCGGTGGAGTCGATCAGCTCGCCGAGCCAGCGGCTTGCGGCGGCCGTCATGCTGTCGACAGTGTCGTCCTTGCGAAGGACGATGAGGCCTGGCTGTTCGTCGTCCCCGATGGCAGACAGCGCCGACCTCAGGATGGCTCGCCGGATCCCCTGGGCCAGGAGCCCGCCGACATCGGCGATGGCCCTGGCCTCGGTGTCCGTGAATGTGCCGTGTCGACGATGGAGGGCCACAGCGCCCCAGACTGCGCCGTCGTCCTTGAAGACGGCTCGTAGCTCGTCGCCATCCGCGAAGCCAAGCGGAGCAAGAAAGCGCACGTACCGCGCGCTGCGCCCCTGCTCTCCGTCCGTCAACTGGCTGAGGATCCCGACTGGACGTGGCGCTCTCGCGAGGTCTGCGAACTTGTTGACGTCGTCCTCGAGGAACTCGTTTGCGGCCACCTGCATGAGATGGGTGACGCTGTACGCACGGGAGAAGTGGCTGGTCGGCATGATCCCGCCGGGGTCGAGGCTCAACCAGCACGAGGCATCGAAGGAGACGCAGCGCTGGAGTGCGCGATCGGCGGCCTCGAAGTAGCCGGTAAGGTCGAGGTCCCGATGGAGCAGTCGCACCAGCGCCAGGCGCTGGTCGTGTACCGAGGTGACCATGCCGCGATTGTCATCAGGGCGGCAATCCCCGACAAGGCGGCGGAATCCCAGATTACTGGGATGGACCACTCGTCCGCAGTCCCTAGCGTTGTCGCATGGACTGGGTGGTCATCGTGGTGCAGTGGCTCCACGTCTTGCTCGGGATCCTCTGGTTCGGGAACGCGCTGGTGCTCGACGTCATCGTGATCCCAGCCATCAATCGCCTGCCGATCGTCAGACAGCGAGAAATCTCGTCCTACATTGGCGCCCGGGCGACGCCGATCTTCCACGTCGTCGTGCCCCTGATCATCGCCCTCGGCATCATCCGTGGGACGCTGCTGGGGCCGATCAAGAGCGTTGACTACCTGATTGGGTCGGCATACGGGCTGACCTGGCTGACCGCCTTGATCGTGACGATCCTCACCTACCTCTTCGGGCTCTTCATGATCATCCCGGCCCTGCGTCGGATGGACGCGGCGCCGGTCAATCCCGATGGGTCGCCAACGCCCGAGCTCGCCGCCGCCATCAACCGCGTCAAGAGGCTCGTCACGCTGGAGCTCATGGGCTTCCTCGTGATCTTCACGTGCATGATCCTGATGCGCTTCGGGCTATGAAGGTGCTGACCATGGGCTGAGGGACGGTAAGCACCGCGATTCACTGGGCGGGGTCGATCGTCCTCATCTTCGTCAGCCCGTCATCGCCATGTCCAAAGGACAGGCGGCCGCCGCAGTGGCCATTGGCTCGGCCGCGTTGCTCCTGGTATCGCTGCCCGCCGCGTACGTGGGGCAGGCCGAGCGCGCCGGCGCGATCCTTAGTCAGCTTCCTTCGTCAGTCAGCAGGTCCCGGAGCGGACTCGGCGGCTCGCCAGGACCGTGCTAACGCAGGATCGCTGCTCTGGCTGAGCACGAAGAGGGGAGTGGAGCCGACACTCGGATTCGAACCGAGGACCTGCTGTTTACGAAACAGCTGCTCTACCGCTGAGCTATGTCGGCGCCGGTGTCGGATTCTACCCCAGCGGCATTGCCGGAGTCCGGCGGTTGGCCCGACGTGGGGCACGTTGAGGGATAGACCGGACCTGCGGCAAAGCCTCACCACGTGCACGAGGGGATCCGAGGTCCAGACCCCCCTTATGACTTCGCTGCGGCCCGCCGTCGCATCGCTGCTCCGTGGGCCGCTTGGCCGGGTCCCCGGAAACGCCTATTCCGACGCGCGTGCCCAGGTTTGCGTGGGAACCCACACCGCGCGGTCGTAGCCGTCGTAAACGGAGAGGGCGTCCGGGTCGTCGTAGTGGCCTTCGTACACGAGGATCGACGGCAGCGCGCGGTTCATGGGCGTGGCCACCATAAGCGTCTTGAAGCCGGTCACGCCAGGGTCTCCCCACGCGACGACGAGGAGGTACTTCCCGTCGGGAGACCACACGACGCGATACGGGGACATATACCGATCCGTATCGTCCGCCTGGGTCCGAAAGGTCGCGACGATCCTTTCGCTGACCTCCGCGGCCCCCGAGTCGCCTCGCCCGTCAACGAGAACGGTCTCCTGCCCCTCGCCGCCGCAGGGCAGCAATACGCGCGTCGTGCATCCTCGCTGGTAGACGATCGTTTCACCAGACGGCGACCATACTGGGCCGATCCCGTGCATGGCCTGATAAGGCCCGGCCAGCTGCCGCTGCTCGCGGGTATAGACGTCGATAACTCGAAGGACCAGAAGGTCTTCTCTGGCGGAGGCGGGTGCCGTGTCGAACGCCGCGTAAGCGATCGAGTGCGCGTCGGGTGACCACGTGAGCCAGTACGTACCAAGTGTTTCGTCGAACGACTGGATCTCGCCCGTCGCCAGCTGATAGAGATTGATGCGCCCGTCCTGCAACGCATCGCCAGAGCGGCGCTCATCCTCCCCGCTCGCGATCGCAAGGACTTGGCCATCCGGGGACCACTCGAGGTCGGTCGCGAGGAGGTTCGGAAGGACGGTGACATCCTGATCGTCGACCCGCACGATCCAGACCTCGCTGCCCTCCGCGGTGGCCGTCGGGTTGAACGGCGATGTCCGCGGCACGCCGAACGCGACGTACGCACCATCGGGCGACCAGATCGCACATGCAGGCGGCGAGCCGTCGGCGAGCGGGATCGCGAGCCGATCGTTGACCTGCCCGTCTCGCGACACGTCCGCGATCGCGAGTGCCGAAGCCCCGGATCGTCGGACCTCCCGGGCGTACGCGAGGCGGCGACCGTCTGGCGAAAACGCCGGACAGAACTGATCGACGGTGTCACCGTCGGTCCCCAGGACACGCCTCGGCTCCTGATCAAGGCCCACGAACCAGATGTCGCGATCGCCATTGGGGTCTCGCGGATCCTCACTTCCAGCCGCGTAGGCGATCCAGCCGTTGTCGGCTTTCGCCACCTCCGGAACCGGCGGTTGCTCGGGCGCGCGACCGAGGAGTGCTGCTCCTCCCGCCGCGGTTCCGAGCACGGCTGCAACGGCGAGGACGCGCAGCGGCCAGCGGCGGCTCCTGCGACGCTCGAGGTCGGCAACCTGGAGCGAGGCCGGAGACTCCGCCCACCTTGGATGGGGGCCCATCTCGCTGTCGAGCGTCTCGCGCAGCAGGCGGCGGATCCGCGGCTCGAATACGTGGTCACTCATGGCTCACCGCCCCTCCTCGCGCGGCGCCGCCCCGTTCGATCGCCGCCTGGAGTCGGTCGAGCGAGCGCGTGAGGATCGCGCCCACGTTGCTCGAGGTGGTTCCAAGGATCTGGGCGATCGTGGCGTAGTCGTAGTCGTGGTAATAGCGAAGGACGACCGCGGCGCGCTGGCGCGGCGGGATCCGGTCGAGCGCATCGGTGACGACGAGACGAGCGATCGCACCGCTGGAAGCGTCGGCCGCAGTCGACAGCGACGCCGCCGGGATCTGCTCTACATGGCGTCGTCGGCGCATCGCCGCCAACGCTGTGTTGACGACGATGCGATGCAGCCAGGCTTGCGCGGGCGCGTCGCCGCGAAATCGACTGCGGTGCCGGTAGGCCGAAACGTAGGCGTCCTGGGTGACGTCAGCCGCGAGGGCCGAGTCCCGGACAATGCCCAGAGCGGTCCGATACGCCGCCTGGTAGGTCTGCTCGTAGAACGCTCCGAAGTCCGCGACGGCGAGGCGGTATGCCGCCGCGTCGCTCCGCTGCCCGCCAAGGTCAAGACCTCGGGTCATACCTAGTAGATGCGCGGCATGCCAGATCCTTACGCGGAACAGCGCCGACTTCTAGTGCCCCGCTCTAACCGAGCCGGGACGGTCGCTGCGAATTCCCACTGAGCTTCGACGTTGCTGAACCACTGGTCCACCAGTACCAGGTCCATCGCAAGCGACTCGAGTCGTAGCGGACGGGTCGATCCATCGGCAGCTCGATGTCGACGCCCTTGGCGCGTTCGCCTGCCTGTGGCCGATCTTGCCCCACCGGCCACCCCGACCGGGCCAGCTCGACGACCACACGTGTTGAACGAGAGGCGATCCCAGGCGCTCACGACCCTGGCTCGCTCGGCAGATACCAGTCCTATTTGTGCGTGCCCGCGACGTGGGGTAGCACTGCGGCGCCGCCAGAGACGTACGAAGCAGGCTCTGCCGCTGAGCTTTGTCGGCCGGGCTCCGAACCACAGGTGATGGGCTCAGGCACCTGCTCCTGGCGGCCAGGGTCTAGCCCTGCCGCAGATCAAGCATCGAAGCGGCAACGGCCTGCTCGCGCGGTCCCCCGGAGCTGAGGCCGGCGATCGTACCCGCGATGTCCGCGTCACTGCGGTTCTGGCTGAGCTTCCGCTTGGCCTCGAGTCGACCGAGCCTGAGCTCGAGGCCGACGATCGCCCGCAGTTGGGTCTCGATGTAGCCGTCAGGGGTGTCGTCCGTCGACCACGGATCCGGGCGCGGCTGCTCGTGACGGTCCACGAGTCGACGCACGTGCGCCAACAGCCAGTCGGGTTCATCCCGAACGGCGAGGGTCCCCTGCGCCTGGACGGTGATGTAGTTCCAGGTCGGCACCACCTTGCCGGTCAGTCGCTTCTCCGCGTACCAGACCGGTGACACGTACGCATCGGGCCCGTCGAACATCGCGAGACCGTCCGTTCCCTGCCCGATATCGCGCCACTGCGGGTTCCCTCGAGCCAGGTGGCCGCGCAACGTACCGAATGGGCCGTCCCCGGGGTCGAAGAGCATGGGCAGGATGCTTGCCCTGAATCCCGCCGCCGAGTGCGTGACGAGTGTGGCCGGCACATGGCGACACAGCTCCTCGAGGAGCGCGGCCGGATCCTCGACCTCGAACTTGCGATGAGCAGGCTGATACATGACGAGGCGATCATAGGCAGGCGCTCCGGTCGTCGCGGTTGAAGGGGTCATCGTCGCGGCAGCCTGACCGTTCCATCCCCATGTCGTGGCATCGCTGGCGTAAGGTGGGCACATGGACTTCGTGGTCCTGCGGCTGATCCACATCCTCGGCGGTGCCTTCTGGTTCGGCGCCGCCGTCACGATGTTCCTGTTCCTCCAGCCCACCGCCCGGGCGGTCGGCCCGGACGGGCAGCGATTCATGCTCCACCTCCTGCGCGACCGCCGCCTGACCGACGTGGTGCTCGGCGCAGCCCTCCTCACGGGTGTTGCAGGCGCGATCCTGTTCTGGCTCGATACCAACGGGCTTCAGGTGAGTTCGATGACCCAGCCCCACATGCTCGGGTTCACGATCGGCGCCATCGCTGGTGGGCTCGCATTGCTGCTGTTCCTGTTCGTCGGCTATCCGACGGCGCGACGATTGATCGCGATCGGCGACCGGCTCGAGACCGAACGCCGGCCTCCGACCGAAGACGAGCAACGAGTCCTCGTCGCCTCGCAGGGCCTGCTGAGCCGGATCGGCCTCGCCGTCCTCGTGCTGCTCGGCCTGGCTACCGCGGCCATGGCCACGGCGCGCTACTTGCCTCTGGTTATCTGACACGCGAGGTCGCCTGCAGGCTCAGGTCAGCGCGGCCGGCACCCAGACGCTGCGTTGAGACGCCGAGCCGGGTTCAGAGTCGCGCTGGCACTGCTCCTCGTGGCGTGGATGGGCTGCGGCGGCGGAGGCGACGACCCGCGGTGCGTGGCCAGGCAGGCCCTGCGCGACGCCGTGCGGGCGATCGACCAGGCGGAGATCGCCGAGCGAGCCGGAGACGGGGCCGCGATCCGGCGACGCATCGACGAGGGCGAGCGGCTGATCCGCGCAGCTCGCCGGAACCTGCCCTCCTCGGGAGGGACCTCGATCGGACGGAGCATGCTCGAGGCGGCGGAGTACCTCGACTTCGTCGTCGGCAGCTACCGGCAGACTGGGGACGTCGACGGGACGCTCACGCAGTTCGCGACACGCGAACTCAACCGGGCGCCGGTCCCGGGCGAGACCCCACTGGACTGCTGATCGCGATCCCGCCGCGTGTTCGTCCGCTACGCGCCGTCGCCGATGAACCCGAACACCTCGTCGAGATTCGGGAGGACGGCCTCCGCCTCGAACAGGAACAGCACACCGATCGCCAGGCTGAACGCGCCGGCGACGATGCCGACGACGAGGTAGATCCGCTGGCGGACCTGGCTGGCCACGAAGCCGGTCGCGGTGAGGAACACGATCATCGAGTTCGAGATGAGCAGCCCGATGATGAACGCGAGCATCATTGGCACGCCCAGGCCGGCGCTCGCCGCTCCGCCCACGGCGGCGATGATCAGGACCTGGCTGCCGGTCTCCGCGCCGATCCCGTGGATCATCCCGACGCCGAACGCCGTGCGGGGGCCGTACGAGCTCGCCTCAACAGGCTCCACGTGCGGGTGCCCGTGCAGCTTCGCCCGCAGCCAGCGCCACGCGTACTGGACCGAGCTGAACACGAGCATCCACCGGCTGCGCAGCCGGAACTCGGTGCCGTGGCGGACGTACGCGTACACGGAGTAGAAGACCCACACGCCGAGCACGATGAGCGTGACGCCCACGATGCGACCCATGATCGGGTCGATCCAGTCCGGCAGCAGCGTGCCGAACCCGAGGGCGAGGCCGCCGAGAGCCGCCACGACGAGGGCGTGACCGAGCGCGTACAGCGTGCCGAGCGCGATCGCCCGCCGCTGCTCGTCGAGGAAGCGGCTGCGCGTGACGGGCAGCGCGCTCGCGCCGATGGCTGCGACGGCGGCGCCGTGCGCATGGGTCGCCAGCTCGGACGGACCGCCGTGCGCGTGGCCCGGCGCACCCGCCCGGTGTGTTTCCGCGTGGGCGATCTCGCCCGCTTCGGCCGCAGCGGTGGTGCTGGTGATGTCGGTGATCGCGGCGATGTGGTCCCAGTCGATCCCGTGGCGGATGCCGAGCAGCAGCGCGGTCGCCAGCAGCGACAGCGCGCCGCCGGCGTCGGCGACGGCCAT
Organism: Candidatus Limnocylindrales bacterium; assembly: GCA_035699445.1. Lineage (GTDB taxonomy): Bacteria > Chloroflexota > Limnocylindria > Limnocylindrales > CSP1-4 > DASSPX01. Next base: position 35,812 of record DASSPX010000121.1, read on the forward strand.
CACGACGGCGTGGATCTCATGCACGGAACGGCGAACTCCCCGAAGGCGGGTGGGGCGTCATTATTGCAGCACGTTGCATTAGCATCATCGTGCAATGACCAACGTACGGTACGGCCGGTGACCACGGCCGGATCACGGCTCCAGCCGGATTCCGTCCGGGACCGGCTCCGCGAGCGCGGGCTCCGCTGGACCCCGCAGCGCCGGGCGATCCTCGAGGCCCTCGCGTCCGCGGCCGGCCATGTCACCGCGGCGGACCTGCTTGACCGGTGCCGTGCCGTGGATCCGGAGGTGACCGCGTCAACCGTCTACCGGACGCTCGACACGCTCGAGGAGCTGGGGCTCGTCGTCCACAGCCATGGCCGGGACGGTCGCGAGGAGTACCACGTCGTCCCGGCCGAGGAGCACGCGCACCTCGTGTGCGAACGATGCGGGAGCAGCTGGGAGGTGGGCCCGGACGAGCTCTCGACGCTCGTCGAGAACCTCCGCCGCGCGCGGGCGTTCACGGTCTCGGTGTCGCACCTCAGCATCTCGGGTGTGTGCGCCAGCTGCGCGAACGGGGCGACCGTCTCCGGCCCGACACGGCCTATGTCGGGATGAGCGTTCCGATGATGTAGCGGGTGGTGCCGTCGGGTGTTCGCACCGGGATCGACGTGGCGGTGACCGTCACCGAATGCCCGTCGCGGTGGCGGATACGCGGTTGGGAGGGCGTCGGCAGCAGCTCGGCGGCGACGATCGCTTCGAGCCGCTGCTCTGCCCACGTCCGCTGATCCGAAGCGAGAAGGTCGGCCGCCGGAATGCCGACGACATCACTGTTCGTCCACCCGAAGGCCGCCTCGAACGCACGGTTCACCTGCAGCAGCAACCCCTGGGCGCTGACGATGGTCGATGGTTCCGGCAGGTGATCGAAGGCCGGCAGCTGGGCGAGCGCGGACGCCAGGAGTTCCGCATCGGCCTCGCCAAGCCGCTGCGTCCACGGAGCGAGTTGCCGGTCCTCGTGCGTGACCTCGACCAGACGATTCAGGAATGCTCTTGGGGTACCGTCGCGCGACCGCAGCAGGGTAATCGACGCCCGAACGACAATCTCCCGACCCGACCTGGTCGCCAGGACCTGGGTAGTGTGATACGTCTCGTCCGGCGAGCCTTCTCCGCCCCCGGCCTCGGCTAGAATCCGATCACGCAGCGCAACCGTTCCTGGAACCAGCCTCGGCGTGACAAGGCTCATCGCCGGAACGCCCAGCAGCTCGTCGCGTGCGTAGCCGGTCAGCCGCACGCACGCGTCGTTGACCAGCAGGATTCTGCCGTCCACGAGCGCCACGGCGGTCGGCGTGGATGACGAGCCAAACGCAGGAAGGGCCTCGAGGATGGCTCGTCCGAGCGACAGCTCCGCAGCGGTCAGCCGTCCCTGCGGCAGCGAGCCCATCAGCCATCAGTTCCGAGACGCTCGCGGAGGAGCTGCCGAAACTCGCCTGGGGGCCGCTCGAGATCGCCGACAGAGATCCCCAGTGCCTCCGCGATCAACAGCACGTTCCCGAGCGAGGAGTCCGTGCCGCGCAGGAAGTTGCGAACGGTGCCGGCGGAGACGCCTGCGAGCGCGTGGATCAGGGCCGCGTCCTGATCGGTCGCGTCCATCGCGTATTGCAGGTTCTCGCGGATCCAGCCGAGGCGCTCCCGCGCGCCTGCCCGGATGAGCCTCCGAAGGCCAGGCGCGAGACCGACTCGACTGTTCGGCAGGGCCACGTTCCGATCGTACGCTGCCGAACGCTGCAGCAGACAGTGCCCTATGCAGCATTTTGGACAGTCCGTTGCGCTCCTGGTGACCGACTACGGGTGGAGAGCGGGTTTTCCCGCTACTGCCCTCCCGTAGGGCGCCTAGTGTGACCATAGCCGGGGCGAGGGGACAGGGGGGCGAGATGGTCGCCCGTCAGAGGGGTCGGGGGGCGAGATGATCGTCAACGCCGTGTCTTCGCGGGTTGGTCCCGCCACCACCGCGCACGGGATCGCCGGGGCAGCACAACCTCGAGTCCTGCAGCTGCTGTTCGGCACGGACGAGGCGCTGCTTCGCGAGGTCCTGGGGCTTGCCCGCTTCGTTCGGTTCCGCCGCGGCGATGCGCTGATCCGGCAGGGCGACCGCCTCGCTGTGCTGGTGATCCTCAAGGGATACGCGGCGGTGCGGCGGATGTCGCCGGACGGGCGTCGGTATACGACGCTGCTGACGCGGCCGGGGCACGTGGTGGGACTCGCGTCGATCGCGCGCCCGCAGGACGCCCAGGACGACCTTGTCGGCCTCACCGACGGGATGGCCGCGTTGCTCCCCGGCGTCGCGATGCGCAGGCTCGCCGCGCGTGACGCCGGGCTCGCCCTCCGTCTGTTCGATCTCGGCGCCGGAGTGGCGGACGTCGTGGGCCAACGCCTGGACCAGGCGACGTTCGACTCCGCCCAGCGGCGGGTTGCGACCATCCTCCTGTCGTACGAGGACCTCCTCGCGGAAGCATGCCCGGTCATCTCTCGCACCGAGCTTGCGTCGCTCGCCGGAACGAGCCGCGAGATGCTCGGCGTCGTCGTGCGGGCGCTCGAGGCGGCGGGAGCTGTCCGCCGCGTTGGCCGTGCAATCGTCGTCGAGGATCGGTCGCAGGTGCACGACATCGCCGGATGGGAGAGCTGCGGCGCAGAACACGTCCGGGCGCTCACGATCCCGCCACTCGCCGAGCCGGTCGAGCACCCACCGCGGACCTCCACGGTCGGTTGAGGATGCGGCGCCCGCCCGGCCGACGTGCGCGTCCCACGGCCCGACCGGCTTCTGCGCGGTAATCCTGCCTCCGTTGCCCCGCGACCCGCAGCCAACGATGACGTCATGACGGAGGGAGCGCGTTCCAGCGCGGGCCGGGCTGCGGGGAGCCCGAACGCTGCAGCCCACACACCCACGACGGCGAAACGCTCTCGGACCCGGCCGGGGCGCCGCCCGTGTGGACCCGCGTCTGCCGTTCCGGGCTCCACACCGGCGCGACTCCGAGTTCTGATGGTCGAGGACATGGACACCGACGCCGAGTTGATCCAGCGAGCGCTGGCCCGCTCGGACCTCGCGGTCGATGTGCGTCGGGCTTCGAATCGGGCCGAACTGCAATCGGCGCTCAGGCTGCCATGGGACGTCGTGCTTCTCGACTACACGCTGCCCGGACTCGCCGGCGAGGAGCTGCTGACGATCGTGCGGGCGCGGCTCCCCGACACGCCGGTGATCTTCGTCACGGGCACGGTCGGGGAGGAGCGAGCGGTGGAGTTGCTGCGGCTCGGCGCGACCGACTACGTGCTGAAGGACCGCCTCGCGCGCCTCGCACCGGTCATCAGCCGGGCGCTGGCCGAGGCCGCGGACCGCGCGCGCAGCCAACAGCTCGAGCTGGAGGTCGCCGCTGCGCACTCGCGCATGATCCAGACCCTGGATCGGATGCCGTCCCCGTTCATGGCGATCGACCGGGCCCAGCGCGTGACGTTTGCGAACCGTGCCGTCGAGCCGTACCTCAACGTGTCCGCAAGCTCGACCGTGGGGCGGAGCCTGTGGGAGTTGCTGGCCCCGGGCGCCGAGAGCACTGCACCGTTCGAGGCGATCGTCGAGAACACCGTGGTGACGGGCGACCCGTTCGCGATCGAGGCCTTCATGCCGGGCTGGGACCGGTGGTTCGAGGCGCACGGTCACGCGATCGACGACGGGCTTGCGATCTTCGTCCGCGACGTGACCGAGCGAAAGCAGGCCGAAGTCGGGCTGCGGCGGCGGGACGCGATGCTGTCCGCGATCGCCTCCGCGGCCGAGCTCATCGTCCGGGGGAGCGCCGAGCAGGAGATCGACGCTGCGCTCGAGCGGCTCGGGACTGCGGCGGAGGTCAGCCGGGCGGCGTTCATCGACGGTCGCATCGAGAAAGTCCGCCACGAGTGGCACGCGTCGGACCTGCCGCCTCTTGCCGAGGTCGCACAGGCGCTGCCGGCCGAGTGGGCCGGGCGCGCGCGGTGGATGGGGGCGCTCGGCAGGGGCGACACGCTTGTCGGCGACGCGGACAGCATGCCCGGCGAGGAGGCGGCCCGCATGCGCGCGCTGGGGATTAGCTCCTTCGCGTGCGCCCCCGTGTTCCTCGAGCGCGAGTGGGTCGGGTACCTCGCGCTCGCCGAGACGGAACGACGGCGGACGTGGTCGGAGGCCGAGCTCGACGCACTACGCGCGGCTGCCCGGGTACTCGGTGCCGCCCTGGAGCGCGACCGGGCCGTCGGGCAGCTTCGCACGGTTGTCGAGAACATTCCGATGCTGCTGTGGGCCGTGGACGCCGAGGGCATCTTCCGCACCTGCGTCGGCGCGGCGCTCGCGGAGCTCGGGGTCGACTCCGCCGCAGTCGTCGGCCGTCCAGCCAGCTTGCTCGTCCCCGAGGCGTTCCGACGGATGTGGCCGCTCCGCGAATCTGCTCCGGACCCGATCACCGCGGTCGTGCCGGTGGGCAACCTGCACCTGGAGGTCCGGGCGCGGCGAATGCTGGACGGCGACGGCCGGTTCGCGGGCATGATCGGGACCGCCACGAACGTCACCGAACGCCTCGCCGCCGAGGCGGAGCGGGCACGCCTGATCTGGGCGATGGAGCAGACCGACAGTGCGGTGATCATCGCCGATGCCGATGACCGGGTGACCTACGTCAACGCGGCCTTCGAGCGGCTGTTCGGAACCGAGCGCACCGCGGTCGTCGGACAGCCCGCTGCGATCCTCGACAGCGGTCAGCACCCGCCCGGGTTCTACACGGACATCAACGAGCGCATCGAGCGTGGGGAGACCTGGAGCGGCACGATCGTCAGCCGGCGTGCGGACGGTACGCAGATCGAGGTCGAGTCCGTGATGAGCCCGATGCGCAACGAGACGGGCAGGATCATCGGCCGGGTCGAGGTCGCCCGCGACATCACCCGCGAGCGGGCGCTCGAGGCGCAGCTGCGCCACGCCCAGAAGATGGAAGCCGTCGGGCGGCTTGCGGGCGGAATCGCGCACGACTTCAACAACATCCTGACCGCAATCGACGGGTTCGCCCAGCTCGCGCTCGATGACCTCCCGCCGGGCGCCGTCCGGAGCGACGTGGAGGAGATCCGGCGGAATGCCGAGCGGGCGGCCGCGCTCACGCATCAGCTGCTCGCCTTCAGCCGCCGGCAGGTGCTCCGCCCGGCGATCGTGGAACCCAGCGACGTCGTGGAGGCGCTGATCCCGATGCTTCGACGGATCCTCGGCGAGGATGTCGAACTCACATGGGAGCCCGACCCGTCCCGCGGTCGCGTCGTCGTCGACCCGTCGCAGCTCGAGCAGGTGCTCGTCAATCTCGCCGTCAACGCGCGCGATGCGATGCCGACGGGCGGCCGGCTCGAGATCAGCATCCGCAGTATCGCAGTCGACGAGGCGTACGCCGCGCAGCACCCGGGAGCCACTCCCGGTGCCTACGTGGTGCTGGTCGTCGCCGACACCGGCATTGGCATGGATCCCGAGACGAAGGCCCACCTGTTCGAGCCGTTCTACACGACCAAGCCGCTCGGTGTTGGCACCGGTCTCGGGCTCGCGACCGTCCACGGGATCGTCCACCAGTCGGGGGGCTACATCTCCTTCGAGTCGACCCAGGGCGGCGGCACGACGTTCAGCGTGTACCTGCCCCGGGTCGAAGCCGGAGACGCCGATGCACCGGTGGCGGAGCGGCAGTCGGGGCGGCAGCCCCTGCCCGCGCTGAAGGTGATGCTGGTCGAGGATGAGGAAGCGGTTCGTGCGTTCGCCACGCGCGTGCTCGAGCGGAGCGGCGTGCAGGTGATCGCCGCGGGCGCCCCCGCCGATGCCCTGGCCGCCGCGCACGGCGCTCCCGTCGACCTGCTCATCTCCGACGTGGTCATGCCCGGTATGACGGGCCCGGAGCTTGCGGACGCCCTGCGTCCGCTCCACCCGGGCATGGCGGTGCTGTACATGTCCGGGTACGTCGAGCAGTCGCTCACCAAGCGGGGCCTGGAGCGCTCGGGTGACGGCTTCCTGTCCAAGCCGTTCTCCGCCGACGACCTTCTCGCTGCCGTGCACGACGCGCTTGCCGTCGAGCGCTCGGACGGCGACGGTCGGGCAAACCACGGCAGGCGCTTCCGACCCGAGGAGGCTCCGGGATGAGCACCGTCCTCGTCGCCGACGACGACCCGACCGTCCGGTCCCTCTTCTCGCGCGTGCTCGCTCGGGATGGCTTCGAGGTCGTCGAGGCGGTCAACGGAAGCGAGGTGCTCGCCCGGGTCCACGAGCGGCCGGTGGACGTCGTTCTCCTCGACAGCCTCATGCCCGTTCTCGACGGCCCGGCGACGCTCGCCCGGCTGCGGAGCGACGAGGCGACGCTGATGCTGCCGGTCATCCTCGTGACCGCGCTGGGCGACGAGGCGAACCGCGTGCACGGGCTCGAGCTCGGTGCCGACGACTACCTCGTCAAACCCGTCTCCCTGGAGGAGCTGGTGGCGCGCGTGCACGCCCAGCAGCGCCGATACGTGGCCTGGCGCGAAGGGATCGAACGGGATCTCCGGACGCGGCGCGCGGTCCAGCAGGCGCTGCGCTCGGCTCGGACGCAGCGCGGCGAGCCGTACTCACTCGCGGCGAGCCTCGCGCCGGCATTCGACGTTCCGTCCGTGGCCATCCTCGAGTTCGGGCCGCGGCGGGTGGTCCTGCCGACGAGCTCGCACGGTGAGCTGGAGCGGCGCTATCCGCGTGGACGGACGCTCGACCCGCTCGTCGCCGAGGAGCTGACCAAGCATGCGGCGGTCGGGCCGTGGACCGAGCGCTGGGGTCGGAGCTGGGACGTTGCGTTCCTCCCCCTCACGACCGGTCAGGAGCCGACCGGGCTGCTGGTCCTCGCCAGCCGCGAGGGAGACGCCCACGCTCGCCTCCGCCACCGCATGCCCGCGCTCGAGGAGGCGGCCGAGCTGGTGAACGCCTTCCTCGAGCCGCGCCGCCTCGAGCTGTCTGTCGAGCGGGACCGGGACGAGCTTCGGCGGGTGATCGAGCGCGGAGCGTTCTCGGCGGTGTTCCAGCCGATCGTGCGGCTGGCCGACAGGACCGTCGTCGCGTACGAGGCGCTCACCCGGTTCGACGACGGCGTGCCGCCCGACATCCGCTTCCGCGCGGCGGCCCGGCTGGGCGTCGAGGAGGAGCTCACGCTGGCAACACTGCGGCGGATTCTCGCGGAGGCGACGGTGCTCGCGCCCCAGACGCCGCTCGCGGTCAACGTCTCCCCCCGGATCATCGCCGAGTCGAAGCGGCTCCCGCCGGCACTGGCGACGAGCCGGCCGCTCATCCTCGAGATCACCGAGCACGAGGCGGTCGACGACTATCCGCTGCTGCGCCGGCGCCTGGCCGGGCTGCGGATCCCGCTCTCTGTCGACGACGCCGGCTCGGGGTACTCGAGCCTGCGCCACATTCTCCAATTGGCACCGGCGTTCGTGAAGCTCGACCGCAGCTGGGTGAGCGGGATCGACCGCGATCGCGCCAGGCTGAGCATGGTCGCCGGTCTCGTGCACTTCTCGCAGCTGTCGGGCTGCCAGCTCGTTGCCGAGGGAATCGAGCGGCGCTCGGAGCTCGACGCGCTGGTGGCGCTCGGCGTGCCCCTCGGGCAGGGCTACCTGCTCGGACGACCGGCGAGGCTCGAGAGCGGGCCGACCGCGACGCCTACAGGTGGGCCGCCGGTCGCCGAGCCCCGACCGCTCCCCAGCGCCGACGAACACCGTCCCCGCCCGGCGCCGCCTGGAGCCGCCAGCCGAGCCCGAGCTCGGCGGTCGCGTCCACCAGGCTGCCGAAGTCGATCGGCTTGAACAGGAAGCTGTCGGCGCCCGCGTCGTAGGCCGCCGTGACCGACGCCGTCTCGCCCGGCGAGGCGAGCACGACGACGATCGCGTCGCTGCTCCAGGGATCCGACCGGATTCGTCGCACGACCTCGAAGCCGTCGATGCCCGGCAGCCGGAGATCGAGCAGCACGAGGGTTGGCGGCAGTCGGTCCGACCCATCCCGTCCAGATGGCCCGGGAGAGCGGAGCGTCGCCAGCGCCGCCTCCCCGTTCGTGAACGTCTCGATCGAGTTCGTGAGCCCGTGACGCGTCAGGCACCGGAGCGTCAGAGCGGCATCCTCGGGTCGATCTTCCACGAGCACGACGCGGAAGCCGCGCTGCTCATCGGGCACCGATCAGCCTCGGCTCGAGCCGATCCGCGAAGCGGCGACGGCGGGTTGCCCGTTCGTCCTCGTCGGGCGTCCGCCGCTCGAGGAGCTGGAGGAACCGGGTCGGGAAGGTGTCGAGCAGATCGACGACGTCCGTCTCGCCTGAGCCGCCGAGCTCGGCGATGAGCTGCTGCGCGAGGGCATGCTCCCGCTCGTCCAGCTGCCAATCGGCCGCACGAGCGCGCGCCTCGATCGCCCGCCGGCCGCCGACGTACCGCTCGGCAAGCCCGAGGTCCGGCTCGAGCTCGCGCACGCGGGCGAACAGCCCGGCGTACGCGGTCAGGGCCTGGTGGCACAGCTCCGTCGAGGAGCGACCGGGGAAGAGTCCCGCCAGGGCCGGGGGGGGACCCTGGCGGGTGAAGGACGATGCTTCGGGGCCCGTCGTCGCTCCGGACGCAGGCCCGCTCGGCGCGACGCGGAACGTTCCACGGGGGAGACGTGATCGAGTCACCACCGGCTTCGCTCCTTCATGCCGTGATGTAACCCGACGGCATCCGCGTGATGGAGGAAGGATTACCGGCCCGTCCCATCCCCTCCGTCGTCGGCGGCGAGCCCGAGCATCGCCGCGAGCCGGGCGGTCTCGGCGTCGTGCGTGGGCCGCCCTTCCGCCTGGCGCGCTCGCAGCTGCCACCACGGGGCGACGTAGTTGTCCGCGATGCGGACCGCGTCGGCCGCTGCAGCCGCTGCTTCCGCGGCTTGTCCCTCGGCGCGCCGCACGTGCGCCTGGACGAGCGCGATCGAGGCGTCCCGCAACGCCGTCTGGCGGGGCGAGGTCGAGGCCGCGTAGCGGGCAGCGGCCGCCCGCGCGTCATCGAGTCGTCCGGTCGCGATGAGCCAGTCCACGATCGTCTCGACGGCAGCGAGGTAGCTGCCGCTGTCGTCGACGACCCCGATGCCGGTCATCAGCCGCGCAGGGTCAGGCTCGCGCACGGTCACGAGGCCGGCGGCGGCAAGGCGGATATCGACCGCGAGATGGAGCACGGTTCCGTACGGGCTGTCGGGGAAGATGTGCGCCCAGGCCCGGAACCAGGCGGCGGCCACCGCGAGGAGCTCGCGCTCGTTCCGGGCGGCGAGGATCGGCGTGAGCGCCGACCAGGTGCGCACGGCAGCGCGGTGGTAGTTCCCCGCGACCGCGAGATCGAGCGTGCGCCGTGCCGCGGCGATCGACTCCTCCCAGTCGCCGGTCACGAGGCCGAACTCGCAGCGCACCTGGCCCATCCACACCAGCCGGTTGTGAAGGGCGCGCTGCCGAGCCACCTCCTCGGCCCGCGCAACGATGTCCCGTGCGCGGGCCCGGTCCTCGTCGAACCGCTGGATCGCCGCGTTGACGAGCATCTCCGCCGCGTCCGCCCACCGTCCGAGCGTGCCCGCCTGATCCGCGAGCGCTTCCCACTCGGCGGCTGTCGCGAGTCCGACGCTCGATCGGAGGCCCGTCGCGAGACGCTCCGCCTCGAAGGCGAGCGCCGCGTCCCCGGTGGCGGTCGCGCGTGCTGCCACGCCCGCCGCTTCGCCGGCCAGCGCCTCGTAGGCGTTCGTGAGCCCCTCGCGAGCCCGGAGGAGCGCGAGCTCAACGGGGATGCGATCGCGATCCGACATGAGGTAGGGCAGGGCCCGCTCCGCCGCGTCCCGAGCCTCGGCGAAGCGGATCTGCTCGTAGCGGGCCTGGCCGATCCCGGCCGTCGCGAGCCCGAGCTCGCGGCGCAGGGCGGCATCGTCGGTCGCAGTGGCCCCGGCCGTGGTGAGCGCGGTCCGCGCCTCGTCCACGGCGTTCGTGTACGCCTCGGCGGCCGCCTCCATGTCAACCGCGCGGAGCACATCACCCAGGAGACGTCCTCGCCGCGCGCGCTCGACGGGAGCGGACGTCGGGGTGAGCGCGAGCGACCGCCGGAGGGCCTCGGCGGCCGCGGCGTGGGCCGACTGCCCGTGGGCGTGCTCGGCGCCGCGCTCCAGCCACGATGCCGCGAGGGTCGCCACCGCAGCCCGATCCAGCCCGTCGCCGACCACCGTGGCCAGCGCGGGCGCCGCCTCGATGGCGTCGGCATAGTGGCCGCCGATCGCGGCCGCGAGCGGCTGCGGAACGTCGCCGCCGATCGTCTCGAGCCAGTGTGCGAGTCGGACGTGGAGCTCGGCGCGCTCGCCGCGGCCGAGGCTGGCGTAGCCCGCGTCGCGTAGGAGCGCGTGACGGTAGGGGTACTCGGGACCGATGAGCTCGGTCTCGGTCGGCTCGCCGACGAGCGCGCGGCGACGGAGCACCTCGAGGCCCTCGTCGCCGCTTGCGATGCCGAGCGACGGCAGCGCGGCTGCGGGGATATGTCGGCCGGCAACCGCGCCCCGGCGGGCGATGGCCCGCGCGGCGCCGGGCAGATCGTCGAGCTGTGCCGCATAGATGCCCTGAACGGTGTGCGGCAGGGGGACGTCGGCCGGGTCGGCGGTCAGCTCCCAGCCGTCGCCTGACGGCGCGAGGACGCCGACGGCGACCCAGGTGCGGAGGAGCTCCTCGACGAACAGGCAGTTGCCGTCCGAGCGCGCGACCACCCGGTTGACGAGTGCGGGCGGCAGCGCATCGCCCACGAGGGCCTGGACGAGCGCCGCGCAGGCAACTGCGCGGAGGGTCGAGAGGTGGAGGATCTCCCATCCCCCGTTCCGCTCGCCGGTGACCCCGGCCTCCAGCGCGGCCGGCCGCGCGGTGCCGATGACGAGCAGCTGCCGGCCGGATCTCGCCGCCGCGGCATCGAGAAACGCGAGCATGTCGCTGCTTGCCCAGTGGAGGTCCTCGACCACCCAGGCCGTCGGCGTCCGCCCGGACGCTGCCTCGAGCGCATCAAGCCAGCTCTCGAACCGGGAGGTGCGGTCGGCGGCCGTGCTCGATCCGGACGGCTCGCTCGCCTCACCCGCCCCGACGGCCGGGTCGAGCAACGCACGCACGTCGTCGACGATGACCGCCACCCGGCCCGGATCGATGCCGCGGAGCCGGGCCGCCAGCCGGTCGAGGATGGCGGGGGACGGATCCGGCTCGTCGGTCGGGCCGGGGATCGACAGCGCGGCGGCGATCAGGCCGGCGACCGGCTCGAAGGGTCCCTCGCCGGCTGACACCCGCTCGTGCAGCACGCGCCAGCCGGACGTCGAGAGCCGCTCGGCCGCTTCGGCGGCCAGGCGGGTCTTGCCCACCCCCGGCGGCGCGACGACGAGGATCCGGACCGGCCCCTGCGCGGCGGCGCGGTCGGCCGCGTCGAGCAGCCGTTGCAGGTCCTCATCCCGGCCCAGGAGCGGCGCACGCAGCCGCCCCATCGCGAGCTCCCTCGACCGCTCCGGCCGCAGCCCCACGGCCCGCGCAGCGCGGACCGGCTCGCGCTTGCCCTTGAGCGGCAGCGGCTCGGCCGCCTCGAGCTCGACAGCGTCGGCGATCGACAGCGCGGTCAGTTCGCCGACGAGGATGCCGTCGGGCGGTGCCGCGGTCTGCAGCCGGGCGGCCACGTTCACCGTGTCGCCGCTCACCCGCCCGGCATCCGCGCCCTCGACGGCCACCAGGACTTCGCCCGTGTTCACGCCCACGCGCAGCCGCAGGCCCTCGGCCTCGAGGCCGAGGCGGGCGCCGAGCGATCCCACCGCATGGACGAGCGCGATGCCGGCACGGACGGCCCGCAGGGCGTCGTCGTCATGCGAGCGCGGGGTCCCGAACACGGCCATCGCGGCGTCGCCGATGAACTTCTCGAGCTGGCCCTGGTGCCGGCCCACGACCTCGCGGACGGCGGCGAAGTACGCGTCCTGGATCGTGGCGAGGTCCTCGGGGTCGAGTCCCTCGGCCAGCGTCGTGAACCCGACGAGGTCCGCGAACAGGACGGTGACGATCCGCCGCTCGACGGACGACGTGGCCGGGACGGCGTCGGGCGTCCCCTCCTGGCCGGGAGCTGCCTCCACGCGCGCATCGTACTTGACACCGGCGTCGACAACTATATCATTGTGATATCACATCCGTTGGCGGAGCCCGTCACATGCGCGAACGAACCAGCCTCGCCCTACCCGGCCTGCTCATCCTGGCCGTGGTCATCGCCGTCGCGGCGCTGGGCGTCTACCTCCTCGCCGGCTCGATCAGCGAGTCGGGCATCGAGTCACCGGGCCCGCTCGGTGCCGGGATCCTCGTGCTCGTCGGGGCCGGCATCCTCGCGAGCGGCCTGACGGTGGTCCAGCCGAACCAGTCGAACGTCGTGATCTTCCTCGGCCACTACCTCGGCACGATCCGCGAGAACGGCTTCCGCTGGACCTGGCCGCTGACGTACCGCAAGGTCGTATCGCTGCGGGTCCAGAACTTCGACAGCCAGATCCTCAAGGTCAACGACGCGGCCGGCAACCCGGTCGAGGTGGCGGCCGTGATCGTCTGGCGGGTGACCGATACCGCGAAGGCCGCGTTCGACGTCGAGGACTGCGAGGACTTCGTCAAGATCCAGACCGAGACGGCTGTCCGGCACATGGCCAGCCTGTACCCGTACGACAGCTATGCCCCCGACGTGGCGTCGCTGCGTGCGAATGCCGACCAGGTGATGGACTCGCTGCACCGCGAGCTCCAGGGCCAGCTCGAGCCGGCGGGCGTGGAGGTCATCCGGACGCAGCTGCGGCGGCTCGCCTATGCCCCCGAGATCGCGGCCGACATGCTCCGCCGCCAGCAGGCCGAGGCCGTCGTGGCCGCGCGCTCGCGGATCGTGGAGGGCGCGGTGGGCATGGTCGAGATGGCGCTAGATGCCCTGAGCGCCAAGCAGATCGTCCGGCTCGACGAGGAGCGCAAGGCGGCAATGGTCTCGAACCTGCTCGTCGTGCTCTGTGGCGAGACCCGCGCACAGCCGGTCGTGAACACGGGCACGCTCTACCAGTAGGGCCGGTCGGCGGCGTGCCCGGGCGCAAGCGCTTCCTCCTCCGCATCGATCCGGAGCTCTACGACCTCCTCGAGGCCTGGGCGGCGGCGGAGCTCCGGAGCGTCAACGGCCAGATCGAGTACGTGCTGCGGGATGCCGTGCGTCGGGCGGGCCGCTGGCCGCCGCCGCGCAGGACCGGCGAACGGGACGCGGCCGACTCGCCCGAACCGCGCTAACCCGGCGGCGCGTTCCGGCGGAGCTGCTGGCCGTCGACGCCGCCCTCCGGCTCCAGCAGCCGTGCCAGCCCGTCGAGGATGAGCTCGAGCCCGAACTCGAACTCGGTCGGCTCGTCGGGCCCGCGTCCGGCGAGGTGCTGCTCGACGTGCTCGGCCACGTGGGGGAACCGGTCGCGGGGCAGGCCCTCGAGGAACGAGACCGCCTGGCTCGCGAGCGTCGCCTCGTCGAGGGCGATCCCGGTCTCCCACAGCGTGAAGCCCACGATGTGGCTGTCGAGCGCGTGATAGCCGTGGTGGGTCGCGCTCGGCGAGAAGCCTCCCGTGCGCAGGGTCGCGAGGATCGCCTCCATGTAGCGCAGCCGGCCCTCCCGCACCTGCGATCCGAGCACGAGCGGCACCGCCCAGGCGTGGCGCAGGAGGACGTCGTGGGCGGCGATGGCCGTCGCACGAAGCGCCCCTCGCCACGGCGTCCCGGCGCGCGGCAGGTCGATCTCGCCCACGACGCGGTCGACCATCCGGTCGACGAGATCCTCCTTCCGTGCGACGTGGTGATAGAGCGACATCGCCTCGATCCCGAGCCGGCCGGCGAGGCGGCGCATCGTGACCGCGGCCACGCCCTCGGCATCGGCGAGTGCCACTGCCGCACCGACGATCTGGTCGAGATCCAGCGGCTCTCGCCGCGATCGACGGGTGGAAACCTCGGTGCCGGACGCCGCCGAGGCGGCGGTCGACGCTTGACTGACCTTACGCCGTAAGGATAAGCTGTCGGGCGCCACCCTTACAGTGTACGGACGGAGCGCAATGCGGGCGATCGTGCGCGACCGATATGGCGGACCGGAGGTGCTGCGCCTGGACGAGGTGGCGCCACCGACGCTTGCCGATGATGCGGTGCTCGTGCGCGTGCGGGCCTCATCCCTGAACGCGTTCGACTGGCACATGCTCCGCGGGCGGCCGTTCATCGCCCGGCTGGGCGAAGGGCTCCGCCGACCACGATCCCTCACGATCGGCGCGGACGCGGCGGGGATCGTCGAGGCCGTCGGGTCGAGCGTGACGCACGTCGCCGTCGGCGACCGCGTGTTCGGCTCGCGGTGGGGTGCGTTCGCGGAGCTCGTCGCGGGCCGGATGTTCGTGAGGATGCCGGAGCGCGCGACGTTCGAGGAGGCGGCGGCGGTGCCCGGTGCAGGGTGCACCGCGCTCCAGGCGGTTCGGGACCGCGCCCGCCTGGAGGCCGGGCAGCGTGTGCTGATCCTCGGGGCAGGCGGCGGGGTGGGGACGTTCGCGGTTCAGATCGCCAGGGCGCTGGGCGTGGAGGTGACCGCCGTCACGAGCGCGGAGAAGATGGCGCTGGTCAGTTCGATCGGTGCCGATGAGGTCCTGGCGCGCGGCAACGCCGACGGGCTGCCGCGGCAGGGATTCGATGCCGTGCTGGACATCTCTGGCACCTGGCCGCTCGGCGAGCTTGGCCGTGTGGTCCGACCCGGTGGCACGGTGGTCCTGGTTGCGCCGGGCGGGGGTGACTGGGTCGGTCCGCTCGCCCGCCTGGCGATGGGGCGGGTCCGCGGCCCGCTCGACCGCCGGCGCTACGTGCCCTTCCTGGCGAAGGTCACGCGAGAGGATCTCGAGGCGCTCCGCGAGCTCGTCGACGCCGGCCGGGTGCGGCCCATCATCGACCGTCGGTACGAGCTCGAGCGCGTGGGAGACGCCATCCGCTATGTGGAGTCGAGCGCCGCGCGCGGCAAGGTCGTCATCACCGTGTGACGCGACCGCGCAGCGCCCGACCGCTGGCCGGCTCGGGTCCACGACCTACCTCGTGCCGCCCGTCGCCGTCGTGATTCTTCTCGGATGCGCGTGTGGTGCGCGTTGTCCTGATCCTGTCCCCGGATCCGCCCCGCGACCACGCACGGCCCTCGACGCCGTTTCTCTCATCGGCTCACGTCCGGAACAGCTGAGAAGGGACTTGTCGGGATATCGCGCGCGTGGTGAGCGAATGAGAAGAACGGTCGGCGGGCACCGGCCGGCGGCCTAGCTGGCGAGCGTCGAGTCGATCCCCATCCGGGCGGCGAGGCGTCGGGCGTCGCGCTGGACTCCGAACAGCGTGGCTGACGCCTGGTCGCGCTGCCACAGGCTGCCGATGACGAACAGCCCCGGGACGTCCGTCACGACGCCGTCGGCCTGGCGCGCGAAGCCGAGCTCGTCGGCGATCGGCGGCTCGATCCACGACCAGTCCTGGCGGTAGCCGGACGTCCAGAGCACGGTGCCGATCCCGCGATCAGCGAGGTCGAGCTCGCGCACGATCGGCGGGTCGAAGTCCACAGCCGGCGACGGGTCTGCGGGCGGCGCGTCGATGCCGGCCCGGATGGCCAGCTCGTCGATGTCGTTCTGGAAGCGCTCGCGGAAGAATCGATCCGCGAAGTCGAGGTTCGCCCCAAGGTCGTCGGCCAGCCGGACCCGCTGGCCGTCGATCGCCTCGAGCCGGCCGAGCAGGGTGATGCCGCCCCGCCCGAGCGCCCGCAGGTTGATCTCCTGGCCGCCGCGGTGCCCGGACAGGTGCGGGTTGCCGGCGTAGCGGCGGCTCGGGTGCGGGAGCTTGTCGGCGGTCGGCAACGCCACCCCGAGCTCCTCGCCGCGGTCGACCAGGAGGGCCAGCCAGACGAAGATGTCGCGTCCCCGATACCGGCGCGGGACCCGTCCCGCGCTGCCCACGGCGAGGTACACGTCGCGGCCGGCCGCGTGGAGCTCCTCGGCGAGCTGGACGCCGCTCTGGGCGGAGCCCACGACGAGCACGCCGCCCGGTGGCAGGTCCGGCTCGCGCCGGTAGTAGTGCGAGTGGAGGCTCAGGACCCGGGCCGGCAGCTCGCCCGCCATCGTGGGCATGTGCGGTCGGTGGAAGCCGCCGGTGGCGAGGATCACCTGGTCGGCATCGAGCGTCCCCTGGCTCGTCTCGAGGCGGAAGCCACCGAGCGGGCGCATGGTGACCCGCCGCACGTCCACCCCGGTGACGACCGGCGCCCCGATCCGGCCCGCGTACGCCGCCACCCGGCCGGCGATCACATCCCGCGGGACGAACCCGTCGGGGTCGTCGCCGTCGTACGGCCAGCCGAGCATGCCGGTGGTCCAGCCGGGCGTCACGAGGCGGAAGGCGTCCCACCGGTCGCGCCAGCCGCCGCCGAGTTCCTCGCGGCGCTCGAGCAGGACGTGATCCCGGCCGGCCGCGCCCAGCAGCGCGCTCATCGTCAGCCCGGCCTGCCCGGCGCCGACGATCGCGGTCTCGCCCCGGGTGGGGAACGCAGTCGTCACGGTTCGGCTCCTCGCATGGGGACGCTCAGCTTGCGAAGCGGGCCTCCGCCCGGTTCACGACCTCCGCCGCGATCGCCAGCGACGCGGTCGCTCCGGGGGACGGGGCGTTGCGGACGTGCATGATGCGGGCTGACCCGCCGAACCGGAAGTCGTCGACGAGCGTCCCGTCGGGGTCGAGCGCCTGGGCCCGTACGCCCGACGGGCCGAAGACCAGCTGGTCCGCCCGGAGCCCGGGGACGTACCGGGCGAGCTCGCGATGGAAGGCCGCGCGGCTGAGGTCGCGCCACATCTCGGCCGCGCCGGTGCGCCAGTAGCGGAGCGCGAGGCGGAGGAATCCGCGGTACGTGACCGCCTCGGCGAGGTCCCGGGGCGACAGGTCGCGCCGCCGGTAGCCCGTCCGCGAGAACGCAAGCACCGCGTTCGGCCCCGCCCAGACCTCGCCGTCGATCCGCTTCGTGAAGTGGACGCCGAGGAACGGGAAGCGCGGGTCCGGAACGGGGTAGACGAGGCCCCGCACGAGCGGTCGGGCATCAGGCGTGAGCGTGTAGTAGTCGCCCCGGAACGGCACGATGCGCTCGCGGACCTCGTCGCCCGTCGAGCGCGCCACGCGATCCGCCCACAGGCCGGCGCAGGCGATCACGCGGTCGGCGACCAGGTCGCCGCTCGTCGTGCCCAGCACCACCTCGTCGCCCTGCGTGCGGATCCGCGTCACCGCCCGCGACGTCTCGATCCGGCCGCCGGCCGCGCGGACATCGTCGGCGTAGGCGAGCGCGATGCGCCGGAAGTCGATGATCCCGGTACCAGGGCTCCACAGCGCCCGGATGCCCACGGCGTGGGGCTCGATCTCGCGGATCCGCTCGGGGCCCACCACCTCGAGGCCGGGCACCTGGTTCTCCACCGCCCGGAGACGAAGCGCCTCGAACCGCTCGAGCTCCCCATCGTCCAGCGCCACGACGAGCTTCCCGCAGGGCTCGTAGGGGATGCCCTTCTCGTCCGCGTACGCCTCGACGAGCGCCTTGCCCTCCCGGCACAGGCGCGCCTTCAGGGAGCCCGGCGTGTAGTACAGGCCGGCGTGGAGCACGCCGCTGTTGTGGCCGGTCTGGTGGACGGCGACATCCGGCTCGCGCTCGAGGACGACGACCCGCGTGTCGGGCCGGCGACGGAGCACCTCGCGGGCGACGGCGAGGCCCAGGATGCCCGCGCCGATGACTGCAAGATCCGCGCGCGCGGACGGCCCGGGTGCGGCATCGGGGGGCATGCCCCCGATGGTACGGTCAGCGGCGGAAGCCGAGCAGCCCGCCCAGGCCCGGGCGGGACCCGCCCGCCGTGGCGACCGGCTGGCGGACGCGGTGGTACCGCTCCATCAGCTCAGAGACCGCTGCGCGCGCCTCGCGCCACTCGGGCTGGTCGCCGAACACGGCAGGCTCGGCCCCCCAGCGCTGGATCTGGGTCATCGCGGTGACGAGCGCGTTGTGCTGCATCGTCCGGCCCCGGCCGGCGTCCACGACGCCGGTGACGAGGTAGCGGCGAACGACGTCGAAGGGGGCCGTCCAGCGGCCGACCGCGATGCGATCACCCACGCGGAGCGTCTCGAGCCAGTCGTCGTCACCGACGGGGTACGACTCGTGCTCGTCCATGTGGCTGACGAGATCGAGGCGGCGGCCGTTGCGCCCGAGCGAGGCGATCCGGCCGTCGTCGTCGACCGTCGCGTAGCAGATCGGGCACGAGGGGAGGTTGGCGTCCATGCGTGGCGCCGCGCCGAAGGGCAGGCCGCAGCGCCGGCAGACGCGTGCGCCGGCCACCGTGGAGGTGGTTCCGCATTGCAGGCAGACGAGCGAGGAGGCCATCTCCGGTGTCACCCCGTGAGCGCGATCAGGAACGACGGGACCGTGGACCGGCGCGCGACGGCTCGGCGGCTGGCGATGCAGTTGGTCGCTCCTCCGTCGGCCGCAACCGCGACCGTCGGAACGCATCGGTCCGGGTTCCCGAGCGAAAGTGTGCCGGGGCCGGGTCCTCGCGGTCACCGGTACGATCGGCGCTCCGGGCGACGCGGTCGTCATCCCGCGTCCTCCCGCACCCGAGTGAGTAGTCCCCGGAGGCCCCCGTTTCCCCCGGACAGTGCTCGTGGCAATGCTGCCGTCGACCTGCGCCCGCCGGGGAGCGGATTCGGGCGTCGAAATCCCCGCACATTGCTGCTGGGGTTGTCCGGGAGTGATTCGGGCAGTCCGGCGGGCTGGCTGTCGCGCAAGATCGGTGACAGCGGTGTCCTGCGGTTTCGCCGGGTCGGCGGACCACCAGGCAGACCGCCGCCGACCGCTGATCACTCCAGCCGCAGCTCCGGCAGGACCTCCTTGCCGAACACCTCGATGAACTCCGCCTGGTTGCGCCCCACGTTGTGGAGGTGGACCTCGCGGAAGCCCATGTCCACGTAGTGCTGGATGTGCTCGATGTGCTTGCGCAGGTCCGCGGTCATCAGCACGCGGTTGACGAAATCCTCCGGGCGGACGAGCTTCGCCATCGCGGCGAAGTCCTCGGGGTTCTTGATGTCCTGCTTCGGAAACGCCATGCCGCCGTTGGGCCATTCGCGCACGGCGTTCTCGACGGCCTCCTCGTCGGTCCGCGCCCAGCTGACGTGGATCTGGAGCAGCTTGGGCGGCGCGAGCGGGCGGTCGGCCTCGCGGCAGCCCTCGTCGACCTTGTCCCACAGCATCTTGATCTTCTCGTCCGCCGCGCCGACCGTGATCATCCCGTCGGCGAGCATCCCGGTCCGCTTCGCGTTCAGCGGGCCTGAGGTGGCGACGAAGATCTTCACCGGCTCCTCGGGGCGCGTGTAGAGCTTCGCGGACTCCATCTGGAAGTGCTTGCCGCGGTGCTTCACGACCTCGCCGGTAAACAGCTTCTTGATGACCTCGATCGCCTCGAACAGCATCCCGGAGCGGACGCCGATCTCGGGCCAGGTGGACGTCACCACGTGCTCGTTGAGCGCCTCGCCGGCCCCGAGGCCCAGCCAGAACCGGCCGGGGAACATCGCGCCCAGGGTCGCCGCGGCATGCGCGATCACGGCCGGGTGGTAGCGGAAGCCGGGGAACGTCACGCAGCTCCCGAACGGCAGCGAGGTCCGCGTGCCCAGGGCGCCCATGAACGACCATGCGAACGCGGCCTGGCCCTGCTGCGGCGTCCAGGGATGGAAGTGCTCCGAGACCATGAAGCCGGCGTCGAAGCCCGCCTTCTCCGCCTGCTCGCACAAGTCGAGCAGCTCCGTGGGGTGGAACTGCTCGAGCATCGCCGCATAGCCGATCTTCGCCATCTACTCCTCCGTCCGTCGTCCGGACGATAGCGCGAGCGCGGCCTGCACCCGGGTCTCAGCCTGTCGTGCGCGCCGCGCGACGCCGCGGACCCGCCAGCCAGAGCGCAATGCACCAGCCGGCGACCGCCAGCAGCAGGACCGGCACGAGCGGGGCGAACGAGCCCGTGCGGTCGAGCGCGAAGGCGCCGAGGTACACGGCGATCGTCCCGCCGACCGGGTACGCAACCGCGAGCAGGCCGAAGATCGTG